>NZ_CP049199.1:4184699-4541898 GCF_011045195.1 Caulobacter soli
CTTGGCCTCGCCGGTGTTGGAGCTGTAGCCCGCGCCATAGCCGAAGAAGCCCTTCAGGGTGTTGTGCGCCTTGAAGAAGCGGATGCCGCCGGTGATCGTCAGCTTGTCGGTGATGTCGTAGGCCAGCTCGCCGAACGCGGCCTGGTCGCGGTCGACGCGCTTCTGCTGGGTCAGCCAGATGGTGTGCGGATAGCCCGGCACCGACAGCGACTCGCCCAGGGCGTCGATGATGTAGTCCTGGAAGATGCCGTGGGTCTGGCGCTGGTAGAACAGCCCGCCCACGAAGCGCAGGCGGTTCTCCTGCGGGGTCGAGACGCGGATCTCGTGGCTGACCTTGGAATAGGAGTCCTTGCCCTTGATGTACTGCGACGGGTCGACCGGATTGCCGGCGTCGTCGGTCCAGTAGGCGCCGTAGGTGGTCAGGGTGTCGTAGAAGAACGAGTAGTCGGTGTAGTCCGACTGGCTGTCGACCGTGCGCTTCAGGTACGAGCCGGCATAGACCACGTCGAGGTTGCTGATCTTGCCCTCGACGGTCAGGGCCGCCTGGCCCCACTTGTCGTTCGAGCCTTCCGGATAGAAGTGGCCGACCTTCAGGTCGCCTAGCGAGGGGTCGTAGGAGAACAGGCCGTGCACCTTCTCCTGCTGGCCCATGATGGTGGGAGTGATGATCCAGTTGTCGCCGACCTCGACGCGCAGGGCGGCGCGGCCGCCATAGGTGTCGACGTCGTTGTAGTTGTCCTTGACCCGGTTGGCGTTGGTGCGGGTCGCGCCCGAGGTCGGGTAGGTCAGGCTGTTGGCCACGTTGTCGATATAGCCGCCGTCGTGCTCGGCCCAGCCGACCAGGCGCACGGCGATCTTGTCGCTGATCGGCTGGTTGACGAAGCCCTCGGCCACATAGCCCGCGTCACCATGGGCGATGGTGTTGGCTTCCAGGTCGTAGCCGGCGCTGAAGCCGGCGGTGCTGGGCTTGTTGGTGATGATCCGCACCGTGCCGGCCTGCGAGCTGGCGCCGTACAGCGTGCCCTGCGGCCCGGCCAGGGCCTCGACCCGGGCGATGTCGTAGATGTGCAGGTCCAGCGCGCCCTGGATCGTGGTGATCGGCTGCTCGTCCAGATAGGTGCCGACCGTCGGCAGCGGGCCCGAATGGTTGGCGTTGTCGCCGCTGACGATGCCGCGCATGAACACGCTGGAGAAGCCCGGCGAGGTGGTCTGGATCGACACGCTGGGCAGGAACTTGATGTAGTCGTTGAGGCCCGCGATGTGGCGCTCTTCCAGGGTCTTGGTGCCCAGGGCCTGGATGCTGATCGGCACGTCCTGCAGGTTTTCCGACCGCTTCTGGGCGGTGACCACCACCTCGTCCAGGGCCACCGCGCCGGCCGGCGCCGTCTGGGCCTGCGCCGCGACCGTCGTCAGCATGGACGAGGCCATGAGGGCCGCCGTCAGCAGCCCCGTGTTGCTACGCTTCATCGCCGTCATTGGACGTTCCCCGCTCTTTAGGAGAACGAGGTTCGTCCTGGTTTTTTTGACCGGCAAGCGAGAAACTATTGAACGACTGTAAAACACGCCAGGTGACGTAAATTTGACACCTGGGCTGTCGGCGGCCCCTACGTCAGGGATTCCGGGTGATCAAAATCCAGGCGCGGCCGGATAGTGGGCGAGGACAGGCCCCAGGGCGGTCTTCAGCGGATCGAGCCACGATTCGTAGTTCTGCCAGTGCTCGACGGCGTCCTTGAAGATCGGCCGGCGCACCTGTTCGGAGCTGGCGGTGCGCACGGCGCGGTCGTTTTCGTGGAAGTTCAGACAGGCGTCCTCGAACGGCAGGCCGCAATAGTCGAGCAGGGCGCGAATCTGCGCCTCCGGGTCCTCGATCATCGCCTCGTAGATCACCCGGTGCACGCGGCCCGGCAGCACCGCGTCGAAGTGGGCCATCAGCTCGACGTAGTCGGCGTAGTAGCGGCCGATGTCCTCCAGGCCATAGCTGAAGTTCTGGCCCCGGGCGAAGTGCTGCTTGAAGCCCGAGAAGCAGCAGCCCAGCGGGTGGCGGCGGGCGTCGATGATCTTGGCGTTCGGCAGCATCAGGGCGATCAGGCCGATATGGGCGAAGTTGTTGGGCATCTTGTCGATGAACAAAGGCCGGTCGGTCTTGCGCTGCACCCGCGTGCGCTCGAGGAACTCTTCGCCCAGCGCTTTCAGGGCGTCGGCGTCCAGAGTGGCCAGAATCTCCGGATAGGCCGAGGCGTCCTTCGTGCTCTTGGCGCCGCTCAGCCGGCGGGCCATCGAAGTGATGTCGGGCAGCTCCATCGTGCCCTCCACCGCCGAATGGCTGGCCAGGATCTGCTCGACCAGGGTCGAGCCGGCGCGCGGCAGGCCCAAGATGAAGATCGGGTCGGGCGCGGGGCAGCCCTGGCCCGCCCGCGCGGCGAACAGGTCGGCGCTCAGCGTCGCCTTGCTGCGCGCCACGTGCTCGGTCATCACGCCCGGATCGTAATGGATCTGCTCGCGCCGCAGGGCCGCGCCCTTGGCGTAGTGCTCAAAGGATCGGGCGTAGCGGCCGGCGTCCTCGTGAGCCTTGCCCAGGGCGTAGTCCAGGTGCAGGCGGTCGTCCTCGGACAGGTCGTCGCGCGCCAGCTGGGCCTCCATCGCCGCCAGGTCGGGCTCGCTGAAGCGGTAGGTCTTCATGTTGGCCAGGCTCCACCAGGCCTCGCCCAGCGACGGGGCCTGGTCGACGGCCTTGCGGTAGGCGGCCGCGCAGTCGGCCGAGCGCCCGACGGTCTTCAGCGCATGGCCATAGCTCATCCAGCCTTTGGGCTGCTGGGGATAGCGGGCCAGCACCTCCTCGTAGAGCGCGATGGCCGGGGCGTATTCGCCGATCCGCGCCAGGGCGGCGGCCTTGAGGTTCAGATAGGACGGGTTGCGCGGCTCCTCGGTCAGCAGGCGCTCCAGCTGGACCAGGGCGTCTTCCGAGCGGCCCAGCCGGTACAGCACGGTGGCCAGGTTGTGGCGCGCGGCGGTGAAGCCGGGGGCGATCTCCAGACACCGCAGCAGCAGGTCTTCCGCCTCTTCCTGGCGGCCCAGGCGGGCGACGGCCTCGGCCAGCATGCGGATCGCCGCCGGCTCGTCGGGTCGGGTCTCCAGCATTGCGCGCAGCAGCTTCTCGGCCTCGCCGGGCTTCTCGTCGACCAGGGCGACGGCGGCGGCCATCAGCTGCGGGTCGCGCGCGCCGGCCTTGATCTGGCGGGCCCGGGCGGCCTGGGCCTCGGCCTCGTCGCCGGTCAGTTCCAGGGCCTCGGCCAAGCCGCGCCAGGCCTCGGCCAGCTCGGGTTCGGCGGCGACGGCCCGCTTGAAGGCGGCGACGGCGGCTTGGGTCTGGCCGGCGGCGGCCAGGATCCGGCCATGCTCCAACTGGACCGGCGGCGACTGGGGAAAGGCTCGCGACAGGGGCTCGATCGTCCGCAGGGCCTGCTGGAGATCACCCGCCAGCCGCAGGGCCGTGGCCAGGATCAGGGTCGCCTCGGCGTGACGCGGCACGGCCTCCAGGATCGCCCCCGCCTGCTCGGCCGCCATCCGCGGGTCGACGCCCAGCAGGCGCTGGGCATGGGCCAGAGCGGTGGCGACGCTGCCGGAGGGGGCTGTGGTGGTGGTCATGGGAGGATGGGATGGCGCTGCGGTGGGGATGTCAATCTGCAGCGCCCTGCCCGCGAACACTTGCCCCCTACGGGTCGCTTCGCGACCGTCTTCCCCCGAAGGGGGAAGAGGCCTCAGCGCGAAGCCTCCGCCCCCTATGGGGGCGGACAGGCGGCGAAGCCGCCAGGTGGGGGCAAGTAGGCGAGCCTCGGCGCCTAGAGCCGATCCCGCAGCGCATACCAACTGAGCCCCGCCACCGTCAGCGGCCAGCGCAGCGACCTTCCCCCCGGGAACGGCGGCGTCGGCAGTCTCGCCAACCGCTCGACGCCCTCCCCCTCGCCCAACGTCGCGTCGGCCAGCAGCTTGCCGAAATACGGCGCCAGCATCACCCCCTGCCCCGAATAGCCCGCCGCGATCCGCACCCCCGGCGCCAGTTCGCGCACGAACGGCGCGCGGTGGACGGTGATGCCCAGGGTCCCGCCCCAGGCGTGGGTCACGGCGACGTCGGCCAGGTCCGGATAGATCTTCAGCATGTGCCGCCTCACGAACCCCTTCAGGTCCGGCGGGAAGCCCGGGCGATAGTTCTCGCCACCGCCGAAGATCAGCCGGCCGTCGGGGCTCTTGCGGAAGTAGTTGATCACGAACCGGCTGTCGGCCACCGCCGCGTTCGAGCGAATGATCGCGTCGGCCCTCTCGCCCAGAGGCTCGGTGGCCAGGATGAAGTTGTTGATCGGCATCACCCGGGCCCGAGCCGTTCCACCGACCAGGTCGTCCAGATAGCCGTCGCCAGTCAGGATCAGCTGGTCGCAGGTCACGCGGCCTTTCGGGGTCTCCACCACGATGGCCCCGCCCTCGCGCCGCCAGGCCATGGCGCGGCTCTGCTCGTGGATCACCGCCCCCGCCGCCATCGCCGCCCGCGCCATGCCTAGCGCCAGGTTCAGCGGGTGCAGGTGGCCGCCGCCGTGGTCGACCAGGCCGCCGTGATAGACGCCGGTCCCCAACTCGCGCGCCAGGACGTCGGGCGCGATCAGGGCCAGCTGGTCGTAGCCGTAGCGGCGCTGCATGAACTCGATATGGGCCGCGTCCTCGGCCTCGCCGCCGCGCTTGTGGCGGGCGTGGATCATGCCGGGACGGAAGTCGCAGGCGATATCGTGCGCGGCGATCAGGGCCAGCAGGTGGGCGCGGGCGTCCTGGCTCATCGCCCACAGCGCCAGGGCGTCGTCGCGGCCGACGGTCTTCTCCAGCCAGGCCTGGTCGTTGCGCTGGCCCGTGTGGACCTGGCCGCCGTTGCGGCCACTGCCGCCACTGCCGACCTGGGCGGCTTCGAGGACGACCACCGACACGCCGCGCTGGGCCAGCTCGAGCGCCGCGCCGAGACCGGTGTAGCCCGCGCCGACGATGCAGACGTCGGCGCGGGCAGCCTGTTGCAGCCCGGGGAGCTGCGGGAACGGCGTGGCCGTCTGGGCATACCAGGACGTGGCGGGGTGGCCTGTGTTGGCGAACACCTACTTGCCCCCACCTGGCGGCTTCGCCGCCTGTCCGCCCCCGTAGGGGGCGGAGCCGGGCGCTCTTCCCCCTGCGGGGGAAGACGATCGCGAAGCGATCCGTAGGGGGCAAGTGTTCACCGCACCGACCTCACACATTCAGCAACAGGAACTCCCGCTCCCACGGGCTGATCGTGCGCATGAAGGTCTCGTACTCGGCCTGTTTCACCGTCGCGTAGGCCGCGCAGAAGGTGCCGCCCAGGATCTCGATCAGCGGCGTCGCCGCCTCGAACAGGGCCACCGACTCCAGCAGGCTGCGCGGCAGTTCGATGCCGCGGATGTTGGCGTCGGTGTCGACCGGGGCCGAGGGCGACAGGTTGTGGATCATGCCCAGATAGCCCGCCGCCAGCACCGCGGCGATGGCCAGGTAGGGATTGGCGTCGGACGAGGGAATACGGTTCTCGACTCGGCGGTTGGCGGGATCGGACGGCGGCACCCGCAGGCCGCAGGTGCGGTTGTCGTAGCCCCACTGGGTGTTGACCGGCGCGCCCGAGTCTCGCGCGATCCGGCGGTAGGAGTTCACGTACGGCGCCAGGATCGCCATGATCGCCGGCAGGTAGCGCTGCTGGCCGGCGATGAAGGCGTAGAACATCGGGGTGGCGTCGCCGGTCTTGGGGTCCGAGAACAGGTTCTCGCCGTCGCTGTTCAGGATCGACTGGTGGATGTGCATGGCGCTGCCGGGTTCAGACGCCATCGGCTTGGCCATGAAGGTGGCGTAGATCTCGTGCTCCAGCGCCACCTCGCGGATGGTGCGCTTGAACATGAACACCTGGTCGGCCAGCTCGAGAGGTGAGCCGTGGCGCAGGTTGATCTCCATCTGGGCCACGCCGCTTTCGTGGATCAGGGTGTCGATCTCCAGGCCCTGGCGTTCGGAATATTCGTACATGTCCTCGAACAGGGCGTCGAACTCGTTGACCGCCGCGATGGAGTAGCCCTGGCGGCCGGTCTCGGGCCGGCCCGAGCGTCCGATCGGGGGCTTGAGCGGATAGTCGGGGTCGGTGTTCTTCTCGACCAGGTAGAACTCGATCTCCGGCGCGACGATCGGCTCCCAGCCCTTCTCGCGATAGAGGGCCACCACCCGGCGCAGCACCTGGCGCGGGCTCTCCTCGACGGGGCGGCCGTCGGGATGGAAGGCGTCGTGGATCACCTGGGCGGTCGGATCCTGGGCCCAGGGCACCACGGCCAGGGTGGCCAGGTCCGGGGTCATGAAGATGTCGGTGTCGGACTGCACCGAATTGACCGCGCCCTCGAACTCGGGGAAGTCGCCGGTGATGGTCTGGTAGAACACCGCCAGCGGCAGGTTCATCGACGGCGCGCCCAGGAACTTGCGCACCGGCATGATCTTGCCGCGCGCCACGCCGGCCAGGTCGGGCACGACGCACTCGATCTCCTCGATGTTCTGCCGCGCGAACCAGTCCTTGGCGTCGTCGAGGGAGGCCACGCCGCGCGTGGTCTTGGGGGCGGGTTTGGATTTCTTGTCTTTGTACTTCATGGGGCGCTCCTCGCGCTTTTCGAAGTCTAGTCTCTTGGGTTTTGGCGACAATCACACCGTCGGAACGGCTACGGCTTGGGGCGTTGCTAGGGCGGAGGTTTCGCGGATGGCTCGATCGCGGGACTTCCGGTATTATTACCGCTCATCACAGACGCGGGTTCATCCGAGATGACGGTGATCAAGGCGATCATGTCCGAGAGCGGCGGGGTGACCTTCCCGGCCGACATTCGCGCCGCGGCCGGCCTGGAACATGGCGGCCCGGTGGTGATCGAGGTCGTCGACGGCGAGCTGCACGTGCGCAGCATCAAGCAGGTGATGGACCGCGCCTCGGCCTTGGCTCGCAAGCTGCTGGGCGACAAGCCCGGCGCATCGGTCGATGACTTTATCGCGGAACGGCGGCGCGAGGCCGAGGCCGAGGATTGACGGTCGTCCTCGACGCCTCGGCGCTTCTGGCGCGGCTGCTGCGGGAACCAGGCATGGACCGCGTGGATGAGGCGCTGCGCGACGCTGTGATGTGCACGGTCAATCTGGCGGAGGTCGTCGGCTACTTCGCCAGAGAAGACGTCGAGCCGGAAGCGATCCGTGAAACCCTGGCCGATTTGCCGATCGTCTATGTCGCGCCGGACGAAGCCCTGGCGATCCAGGCGGGTCTGATGCTGCCGATCACGCGCAAGGCGGGTCTTTCGCTGGGCGACCGTTTCTGCTTGGCCCTGGCCCGCGCCACAAACGCGACGGCCCTGACCGCCGACAGAGCGTGGAAAGACTTGGCCGCAGAGCTCGGCGTAGAGGTCGAGCTTATTCGCTGAGGTGCTGAGGGGGCGCATCGGCGATCATCCTCGCCGTGCGCCCGTGAGACTGCCCGCGCTCATCCCGCCGCCTCCGGCTTCAGCGCCCGCAGCACCGGTTCGGCCTCGTCCAGGGCCTTGCGGATGATCCCCACCAGTTCGTCGATCTGGGCGTGGGTGATGATCAAGGGCGGGCAGCAGACGATGCTGTCGCGGATGGCGCGGACCATCAGGCCATTGGCGATGCACAGGTCGCGGACGATCGGGCCGGCCTCGCCTTCCTTGTCGAGGAAACGATGGTTGGTCCCCTTCTCGCGCACGATCTCGACCGCGCCGATCAGGCCGAGCGACCGGGTTTCGCCCACCAGCGGGTGGTCGTTCAGCGTGGCCAGGGCCTTGGCCAGATAGGGCCCGGTGTCGTCGCGGGTGCGCTCGACCAGGCCCTCGCGCTCCATGATCTCGATGTTCTTCAACGCCACGGCCGCCGCCGTCGGGTGGCCCGAATAGGTAAAGCCGTGGATGAAGTCGCCGCCCTTCTCGCGCAGCTCGGCGACGATGTGGTCGGCCACCCCCACCGCCGAAATCGGCAGGTAGCCGGACGACAGGCCCTTGGCCATGGCGATCATGTCGGGCTTCACCCCGTAATGCTGGTGGCCGAACCACTGGCCCAGGCGTCCGAAGCCGCAGATCACCTCGTCGCAGACCAGCAGGATCCCGTACTTGCGGCACAGGGCCTCGACGGCGGGCCAATAACCGTCCGGCGGGATGATCACCCCACCCGCGCCCTGCACCGGCTCGCCGATGAAGGCGGCGACGTTCTCGGGACCGAGCTCGAGGATCTTGTCCTCGATCTCCTTCACGGCGCGGTCGCGGAAGGCGGCCGGGTCCTCGCCGAAGCCGTCGCCGAAGGCGTAGGGCTGCATCACGTGGTGCACGCCGGCGATCGGCAGGTCGCCCTGCGCATGCATGTGCTTCATGCCGCCCAGCGAGACGCCCGCGACGGTCGAGCCGTGATAGGCGTTCCAGCGGCTGATGAAGGCGGTGCGCTGGGGCTGGCCCTTGAGCTTCCAGTAGTGACGGGCCAGGCGGAAGACCGTGTCGTTGGCCTCCGACCCCGACGAATTGTAGAAGACGTGGGTCAGGTGGCCGCCCATCTTCTCGGCGATCTTGGCGGCCAGCTTCACGGGCGGCGGCGTCGCGGTCTTGAAGAAGGTGTTGTAGTAGGGCAGCTCGAGCATCTGGTCGTAAGCGGCCTTGGCCAGTTCCTCACGCCCATAGCCGACATTGACGCACCACAGGCCGGCCATGCCGTCGAGGATCTGGTGGCCTTCCCCGTCATGGATGTAGACGCCGTCGGCCCGGGTGATGATCCGGCTGCCGCCGAGCTCGGCGATGACCTTGTGGTCAGCCTGGGCCGGCAGGTGGTGGGCCAGGTCCAGGCGCTTGAGCTCGGCGATGTCGTGGTTGCGGATCGGGACGGTCATCGGGGTACTCCTGGGGCGGTCTAGTTTCTTGTTGTGTTCTTCAGTCCGTTTTCCCGGCGAAGGCCGGGACCCAGCTTCATCCTGAGCCTTGGCAGGGCTTCACCTGGGCCCCGGCCTTCGCCGGGGAGACGGGGTGGGCTAGGCGGGAGGGCGCAGGCCCTCGCCCCGCAGCGCGCGGCCGAACACCTGGAAGAACGCCTGGCTCTGCGGATTGCGCTCGGTCTTCCATTCGGGATGCCACTGGACGGCCAGGACCGGCGCGCCGTTGACCTTGGCCGACACCGCCTCGATCACACCGTCGGGCGCGCGGGCCTCGACCAGCAGGCCTTCGCCCAGCATGTCGACGCCCTGGTAGTGCACGGAATTGACGGTGGCGGTCTCGGTGTCGAAGGCCGTCGCCAGCACCCCGCCAGGGGTCAGGCGGACCGCGTGCTCGTGGTCGAACATGCCGACGAAGTCGACTTCGTCGGGCGCATGGTGGGGGATCAGTTCGTCCGCCTGGGCCATGTCGCGCCGCAGCGTGCCGCCGAACGCGACGTTGATCTCCTGGAAGCCTCGGCACACCCCGAACACTGGGCGGCCCAGGTCAAGCATCGCCTGGATCAGGTCGGCGGTCATGGTGTCGCGCGCGGCGTCGAACGGGCCGGGGGCGTCGGGGACGTCCTGGCCATAGAGGGCGGGGGCCAGGTTGGACGGGCTGCCGGTCAGCATCAGGCCGTCCAGGCGGGAGGCGACTTCGGAGGCCTTCATCAGCTCGGGCATCGACGGCACCAGCAGGGCCGCGGCGTCGGCGTATTTCATGGCGTTGGCGACGTAGCGGTTCATCACCGCCTGGGCGGATTCGATCCCGACGGTGCGGGTGCAGCAGATGACGCCGGCGACGGGGCGGGTCATGGCTTGCCCCCTACGGCTCGCAGACCCTCCCCCTGTGGGGGAGGCGATCGCGTAGCGATCGGTGGGGGGAGTTGTCGGATCGAAGATCGTGGGCCCGGCCAGTTGCCGATCACTCCCCCCTCCGTCGCCCTGCGGGCGACACCTCCCCCACAGGGGGAGGACCTTGGAGCGCGAAGCCGCCAGGTGGGGGCAAGGGAGTGAGCCACGGTCATCAGCTCAACAACACCGCCGGCGAACACGCGTGCCAGCCCAGCCAGACCGCCTCGCCCAGCTTGAAGTCCTCCTGGTCCCAGCGCGTCAGGTTCTGCCGCGTCACCTTGATCCGGCGGCCGCTCTTGATCTCGACCTCGTAGACGCTTTGCCCGCCCAGATAGGCCTCGTGCTTGATCACTCCGGCCACGGCGTTCTGGCCCAGCGGGCAGTCGCCCATGTTCGGCGGCGGGGCGCCGTCGGGGCGCTTGTGCAGT
The DNA here is from genome assembly GCF_011045195.1 of Caulobacter soli. Taxonomy (GTDB): domain Bacteria; phylum Pseudomonadota; class Alphaproteobacteria; order Caulobacterales; family Caulobacteraceae; genus Caulobacter; species Caulobacter soli. Next base: position 4,194,990 of record NZ_CP049199.1, read on the forward strand.
TCGATCTTCTCGGGCCGCAGGGCCGCCCAGACCGTTCCGCCGCGCGCGCCGGTGACGCCGTGGTCCAGGAAGATGTCGCAGTCCAGGTCCGGCGATTTCACCACCGCGTGGCTGGGCTCGTCGACGGCCAGCACGCCCTCGAACAGGTTCACGCTGCCGATGAAGTCGGCCACGAACCGGCTGTTGGGGAACTCGTAGAGGTCGCTGGGCCCGGCCACCTGCTGCAGCACGCCGCGGTTCATCACCGCGCAGCGCGACGCCAGGGCCAAGGCCTCGTCCTGGTCGTGGGTGACCATGATGAAGGTGATGCCGACCTTCTCCTGCAGGGTGCACAGCTCGGTGCGCATCTGGTCGCGCAGCTTGGCGTCCAGGGCCGACAGGGGCTCGTCCAGCAGCAGCACGCGGGGGCGCTTGACCAGGGCCCGGGCCAGGGCCACGCGCTGCCGTTGGCCGCCCGACAGCTGGTCGGGCTTGCGCTGGGCCAGGCCGTGCAGTTGGACCAGGTCCAGCGCCTCCTCCACCCGCCGGTCGCGCTCGGCCTTGGAGACGCGGTCGACCTTCAGGCCATAGGCGACATTGTCGGCCACGCTCATGTGTGGGAACACGGCGTAGGACTGGAACACCATGTTCACGGGCCGCTTGTTGGGCGGCACCAGGCTGACGTCCTGGCCGTCGATCAGGATGCGGCCCTCGGTCGGCGTCTCGAACCCGGCCAGCATCCGCAGCAGCGTGGTCTTGCCGCAGCCCGACGGCCCCAGCAGCGAGAAGAACTCGCCCTCCTGGATGCTGAGGGAGACGTTGTCGACGGCCACCATCTTGCCGAAGCGCTTGGTGACGTTCTCGAAGGTGATGATGGGTTGGTTGGTCACCCTCGGTTCCCCCTGGTGATGTTGTAGGGCGCTCATTTCCCGTCCCCATGCGCGCCCGCCACGCCGGCCGGATCGCCCTGCATCTTCAGCGCCACGGCCGTCAGCAGCACGGTCAGCACGATCAGGATGGTCGAGGCCGCGTTGACCTCGGGCGTCACCGAGAAGCGCACCATCGAATAGACCTTCACCGGGAAGGTCACCGTGTCCGGCCCGGCGGTGAAGAAGGTGATGACGAAGTCGTCCAGGCTGAGCGTGAAGGCCAGCAGAGCGCCAGCCACCAGCGAGGGGGCCATGTGCGGCAGGATCACGTCCCAGATCGTGCGCCATTCGCCGGCCCCCAGGTCGCGGGCGGCCTCCTCCATCTCACGGTTGAAGCTGGCCATGCGGGCGCGGACCACCACCGCCACGAACGGGAACGAGAACGACACGTGGGCGATGGTGATGGCCCCCAGGTTCAGCGGCCAGGGCAGGCCGACGGGCCAGGGCATGACCTTGGCGAAGAACACCAGCATGGCCACGCCCATGCAGATCTCGGGCACCACGATCGGCAGGGCCAGGGCGCCGTCCAGCACCGTCTTGCCCGGAAAGCGGAACCGCCACAGCACCAGGGCGACCATGGCGCCGAGCGCGACGCTCAGCACCGTGCACAGGGCCGCGATGGTCAAGCTGTTGGCGAAGGCCTCGATCAGCGAGGAGTCGTGGAACGCCTTGTCGTAATATTTGAGCGTGAAGCCCTTCCAGACGATGTTGCGCCGGCTGTCGTTGAAGCTGAACGCCATCAGGGCGATCAGCGGCGCATAGAGGAAGATTCCCACGGCGGCCAGCCAGGCCTGCATCTGCCAGCGGCGGAGGTATTCCAGGGGGCCGGGGGCGCTGCGCTTGGTCATTGGCCGGCTCCCTGGCGGACGCCCACTAGGTCCTCCCCCCGTGGGGGAGGCGGCCGAAGGCCGGTGGGGGGAGTGTTCGGATAGAAGGTCTGGGAAACGGCCGCCTGCCGATCACTCCCCCCACCGTCGGCTTCGCCGACACCTCCCCCACGGGGGGAGGACCTGAGTGCGTGCCCCCTCATGCCCCCGCCCCCTTCTTCCCGCGGCTCAGCAGGGCCTGCACCGCGATGGCCACGAAGGTCAGGTACATCAGCAGGAACGACAGGGCCGCGCCGAACGGCCAGTCGTTGGCGCGCTTGAACTGGCGCTCGATGACGTTGGCGATCATCTGGCTGTCGGGGCCGCCCAGCAGGTCGGGGGTCAGATAGGCGCCCAGCGCCGGGATGAAGGTGATCAGCACGCCCGAGGCGATGCCCGGCAGGGCCAGGGGCACGACCACCTTGAACAGGGTGCGCAGATGCCCCGCGCCCAGGTCGAGACTGGCCTCCAGCAGCGACTTGTCGAGGCGATCCAGGGCAGAATAGAGCGGCAGCACCATGAACGGCAGGTGCACATAGACCAGGCCGACGATGACCGCGAAATTGGTGTGCATCATCGGGATCGGCTGGAACGGGGCCAGGTGCACGACCTTGCCCGCCAGGTTCCAGACCGCCTCCAGGCCCTTGTTGATATAGCCCTCGTCGCGCAGCACGGCGATCAGCGCGTAGGTGCGGATCAGCAGGTTCGTCCAGAACGGCAGCATGATCAGCAGCAGCAGCCAGGTCTTGGCCTTGTCGGACGCGAAGGTGATGGCCAGGGCGACCGGGAAGCCGATCACCAGGCACAGGCCCGTGGTCAGGGCGGCGACCCAGGCCGACTTCAGGAAGATCTTCAGGTACAGCGGCTCGATCGCCCGGGCGTAGTTCTTGAACGTGCCGGTGATGGCGATCTCGGTCAGGCCCGCGTTGTGACCGAAGCTGTAGGCCCAGACGATGGCCAGCGGGACCAGGAAGAACAGCACCAGCCACACCAGCGGCGCGGCCAGCGCCGTGGCGAAGACGGATTTCGCCTGTTTCCAGCTTTGCTCCATCGCGTGGTCCCTCTCAATAGGTCCTCCCCCCGTGGGGGAGGTGTCGGCGAAGCCGACGGAGGGGGGAGTGATCGGACGTCGACCGCCCTAGTCTCCCCCCACCGACCGCTACGCGGTCGCCTCCCCCACGGGGGGAGGGCCTTTGTCGCCCCTAGGCCGCCCGCACCCGGGTGATGACTTCCTCGTACAGACTGGCCTTCTCGGCGCCCTCGAACGCCCCGTACTCGCACTTGGCCAGCTGGGCGGCCGACGGGAAGATCACCGGGTTGTCCTTGTAGGACGGCGGCATCAGCGCCTTCGCGGCGGCGTTCGGCGTCGGGTACAGGATCGTCTTGGAGATCTCGGCCCCGGCCTGGGCGTCCAGCAGGTAGTTGATGAACTTGTGCGCGTTGTCGGGACGCGGCGCGCCCTTGGGGATGCACAGGGTGTCGGAGTTCAGCAGCGAGCCTTCCTTCGGGATCACGAAGTCCAGGTCCGGGTCGTCCTTCATGACCTGGGCGATGTCGCCGTTATATTCCAGCACCAGGTCGACATCGCCGGCCACCAGCATGTCCTGGCCGTTGTCGTCGTGGAACGCCTTCACGTAGGGCTTCTGGTGGATCAGCATCTTCTCGATCTCGGTGACGAGCTCGGGCGGGATGTTGTTGACGCTGTGGCCCTTGTACTTGGCGGCCAGGCGGATCAGGTCGGCGCTTTCCGACAGCAGGGCGATGCGGCCGTTATACTGGGCGCTGTCGAACAGGTACTTCCAGCTGTCCGGAACGCCCTGGACCTTGGACTTGCGATAGCCGATGCCCAGCACCAGCCAGGTATAGGGCATCGAGTATTTGCGGCCCTTGTCGTAGTCGGGGTCGAGGAAGGCCGGGTCGATGTTCTTGATGTTGGGGATCTTGGCGTGGTCCAGTTCCTCCAGCATCCCCGCCTGGCTCATGCGGGTGACGAACTCGTTGGACGGCACGATCACATCATAGCCGGCGTTGCCCGCCTTCAGCTTGGCGAACAGCTCGTCGTTGGTGGCGAACAGGCTCATGTTGACGTCGACGCCGGTGGCCTTCTTGAAGTCGCCCAGCGTCGTCTCGCCGATATAGGTGTCCCAGTTGTAGAAGTTCAGCTTGGGCTCTTCGCCGGCCGGCGACTTGGCCGCCTCGCCCGACGGCTTCTGGCCGCAGGCGGTGAAGCTGATGCCGATGGCGGCGGCGCCCATGGCCGTCAGCAGCGAGCGGCGCGTGCCCAATACTCGCCCAGAAGGAATGCGGTTGGTGCTCATGGCGTTGGTGACTCCCCTTAGGTTGTTGCCGTTGCACGATCAGGAACCCTCCCCGCCCGCGCTTTCAACTCAAGCCGTACTCCCCGCGCCTCGCCGTCAGGCGTTGCGCAGATACCAGTCATAATCCAGCTGCGTGACCACCTCGGCGAAGCGCGCCTGCTCGGTGCGCTTGACCGAGACGAACATCTCCACGAACCGCGCGCCCAGATAGTCGCGCAGCACGTCCGAGGCCTCGAACAGGTTGACCGCCGCGTACCAGTCGGTCGGCAGGCGGATCTTCTCCTTGGCGGCGGCCGCGTAGCCGTCGCCGACCACCGCCGCGCCCGGGTCGATCCTGTTCGTGATCCCGTGGTGCGCGCAGGCCAGCAGCGCGGCCAGCACCAGGTACGGATTGGCGTCGGCGCCGGCCACGCGGTGCTCGACATGGCGGGTCGGCGGCGGGCCGGCCGGCACGCGCAGACTGACCGTGCGGTTGTTGACGCCCCAGGTCGGAGCGACGGGCGCGTAGCTGTTGGCCTTGAAGCGGCGATAGGAATTGGCGTTGGGCGCCAGGATGGCCATGCAGTCGGCCATCAGCACCTTCATGCCGCCGATGGCGTGCTTGAGCAGCTCGGAGCCTTCCGGGTCCTCGGCGGCGCAAAGGTTGTTCCCCGCCGCGTCGTTGAAGCTGACATGAACGTGGAAGCCGTTGCCGGCCTGGTCGGCCCAGGGCTTGGCCATGAAGGTGGCCTCGCAGCCGTGCTTCAGGGCCACGCCCTTGGCGGCGCGCTTGTAGCGCAGGGCGTCGTCGGCGGCTTCGAGCGCGTCGGGCTTGTGCTTGAGGGTCAGCTCGACCTGGCCCGGGGCGAACTCCGAGATCGCGCCTTCCAGCGGCACGCCCAGGGTGTCGCACACGTCCCACAGCTCGCGCAGGAACGGGGCCACCGCCTCCAGCTCGGGCAGGCCGTAGACCTGAATGCCGTGCGGCCGCTCGCCGGTCTGCAGCGACCTGGCCGGCAGCAGCTCACCCTTGGGGCCGCGCTGCTGGTCGACCAGGTAATATTCCAGCTCGCAGGCGGCGACCGGCGTCAGGCCGTCGGCGGCGAAGCGGTCCAGCACGCGCTTGAGGACGTGGCGGGGATCGAGATCGTTGGCCGTCCCGTCCAGCTCATAGAGCGACAGCATGACCTGGGCCATGTCGTCGCCCAGCCACGGGGCCAGGGTCAGGGTTCCCGGCACGGGCCGCGCGCGACGGTCGGCGTCGCCGTCCTCCCAGACCAGGCCGGTTTCCTCGCAGTCGGCCCCGTTGGTGTCGACCACCAGGATCGAGCCCGGCAGGAACCGGCCGTAGTCGTAGATCGCCTGCAGCTCATGGATCCGCAGGCGCTTGCCGCGCGGCACGCCGGTCATGCTGGTGAAGAACACGTCGACGTACTTCACCTGCGGGTGGGCGGCGAGGAAGTCAGCGCACTCTTGCGGGTTGGCGACCATGCTCATCTAAAAACCCCGCTCATCCCGGCGAATGCCGGGACCCAGATCATAAGGCCGAGCGGCGCCCAGAAGACCTGAATGCTCAGGCTGTATCTGGGTCCCGGCATTCGCCGGGATGAGCGGATCTAAAACCTGAAAACTCATGCCGCTATCCCCTCAAGCGCCCCGGCGAACCCGTCGATGGCGGCGACCAGTCGGTCCACCGCCGCGTCCTCGGTCATCGGCGACACCAGCATCATGGTGTGGAAGGGCGCGATCAGCACCCCTCGGTTGATCAGCCACAGATGAAGCGCATGCAGCAGGTCCGGGTCCAGCGCCTCGCGCATGGCGGCGGCGTTTTTCGGTGGCGAGGGGGCGAAGACCAGCTCGACCCGGGCGCCCACATGCACCACCGACCAGGGCAGGCCGCGCACCGCGATCATGGCCCGCAGCCCCGTCATCAGGGTCTCGGCGCCGGCCAGCATCCGCGCATAGGCGGCGTCGGTCATCACCTCGCTCAGCATGGCCCGCATGGCGGCGACCGCCAGGGCGTTGCCCGACAGGGTGGTGCCGATCCCCGACTGGCCGGGCCCGACCCGGGCGGCGGCCCGGTCCATGCATTCCGACAGCTGCGCCGTCACGCCCCAGACCGCGGCCGGCACGCCGCCGGCGATGGCCTTGCCGATCACCAGCATGTCGGGCGCCAGGCCATGGGCGCGGGCGTAGCCGCCGGGGGCGGTCGAGATCGTGTGGGTCTCGTCGATGATCAGCAGCGTGCCGGCCTGGCGGGTCAGGTCGCGCATCACGTCCAGAAAGCCCGGCTGCGGCAGGATCATCCCGCAATTGGTCATGGCCGGCTCGGCCAGGACGGCGGCGACGTCGCCCGGCGCCAGGGCGGCGGCCAGGGCCTCGGGATCGTTGAACGGCACGACGCGGGTGGTGGCCGTCAGGTCGTGGACCTGGCCGATCAGGCCGGGCTTCATCACGGGCGCGCCGTCCTTCAGCACCACGAAGGCGTCCTCGACCATGCCGTGGTAGCAGCCGTCGAACACCAGCACGACGGGCCGCTCGGTGACCGCCCGCGCCCAGCGGATCGCGGCGCGATTGGCGTCGCTAGCCGTGGTCGCCATCTGCCACAGCGGCAGGCCGAAGCGCTCGGCCAGCAGCCGGCCGACGATCACCGCGCTGGCCGTGGGCAGCATGAAGCCGGTCCCACGCAGGGCCTGGTCGGCGATCGCCCGGGCCACCGCCTCCTGGCCGTGGCCGAACATGGCCGGCGTGTCGGCCAGGCAGAAGTCGTCGTACAGCTTGCCGTCGATGTCGGTGATCTGGGCGCCCACGCCCTGGGCCGCGAAGATCGGGCACGGACTGGCCCAGTCGGTCATCCAGTGCATCGGCGCCCCGCCCCGCCAGACGTCGGCCGACTGCCGCGACATGGCGCACGAGCGCGGATGCTCGGCGACGAACCGCCGGGCCTCGTCCTGGATCAGGTCGGACAGCGTCGGGGCGTTGGCGGGTTTGGGGGTCACCGCATCACCTGATCGTCACCGACACCGACTTCAGGTCGGCGTATTTGTGCAGGGCGTGCAGGCTGCGGTCGCGGCCGAAGCCCGACTGCTTGAAGCCGCCGAACGGCATGGTGATGTCGCAGGCGTCCCAGCCGTTGATCCATACCAGGCCGGCCTTCAGCTGGCGGGCCGAGGTCAGGGCGCGGTTGATGTCGTTGGTCCACAGGCCGGCGGCCAGGCCGTAGACGGTGTCGTTGGCCAAGGCGATCGCTTCGTCCTGGGTCTTGAAGGTCTGCACGCCCAGCACCGGGCCGAACACCTCTTCGCGGGCCAGGGTGTGGTCGGGGGCCAGGCCGTCGAAGATGGTGGGCTCGACATAGAAACCGCCCGTCTCGGTCCGTACCCGCGACCCGCCCAGCAGGCGGCGCGCGCCCTGGCTGTCGGCGGTGGCGATGTAGTCGAGCGCGGTGTTCATCTGCCGCTCGCTGACCATGGCCCCGAAGTTGGTCGCCGGGTCCAGCGGATCGCCCGGGACCATGGTCCTGGCGACGGCGATCACCTTCTCGACGAAGGCGTCCTTGAGGCTGTCCTGCACCAGCAGGCGCGAGGCGGCCGTGCAGACCTCGCCCTGGTTATAGAACACGCCCCAGGCGGCGGCTTCGGCGGCGGCGTCCAGGTGCTGGCAGTCGGCGAAGACGATCTGGGGCGACTTGCCGCCCAGCTCCAGCGACACGCGCTTGAGGTTGCTGCGCGCCGAATATTCCATCAGCCGCCGGCCGACCGGACCCGAGCCCGTGAAGGCGATCATGTCGACGTCCATCGACAGGGCCAGGGCCTCGCCCGCCACGCCGCCCAGGCCGGGAACCACGTTCAGGACACCCGGCGGGAGCCCGGCCTCAAGGGCCAGCTTGCCCAGCTTCAGGGCGGTCAGCGGCGACTGTTCGGCGGGCTTGAGGACCACCGAATTGCCCATGGCCAGGGCCGGGGCGACCTTCCACATCGCCATGTGCAGCGGGAAGTTCCACGGCACGATCGCGCCGATCACGCCCAGCGGTTCGTGGGCGGCCCAGCTCAGCCGATCGATCGGCGAAGCCCCGACCTCGCCATAGATCTTATCCAGCGCCTCGGCGTACCAGCGGGTAGTGCCGATCGCCAGGGGCACGTCGACGGCCCGGGCGTCGCGGATCGGCTTGCCGGTGTCGAGGGACTCCAGCAGGGCCAGTTCCTCGGCGTCGCGGGCCATCAGCTCGGCCAGCTTGAACAGCACCGCCTTCTTGGCGCGCGGGCCCTGGTCGCGCCAGCGGCCGTCCTCGAAGGCGGCGCGGGCCGAGGCCACGGCGCGGTCGACGTCGACCGCCTGGCAGGCGGCGACCTGGTTGATCACCGTGCCGTCGCGCGGCGAAACATTGTGGAACGTCTGGCCCGAAGCGGCCTCGACCAGCGCGCCGTCGATCACCGCCCGTCCCGGCAAGGACAGGGTCTTGATCGCGTCGATGGGGCTGAGGGCGGTCACGGGAAAGCTCTCTGTAAACTGTGATCACAGTTTGCGTCGGATAGACGACTGTCAAGGTGGGGCGGCGAACTGGCGAGACGGCGCCTGACAGTTGGGCGCCCTTTCTCCTCACCCATGAAACGGGGGAGGTGGCGCGGCGCGCAGCGGCGCGACGCAGGGGGCGTCCAGCGGTGGCCGACGCCCCCTGCGTCACGATGCGTATTCGCATCGCGCCACCTCCCCCGCTTTGCGGGTGAGGAGGAACGGGTCACCGCCCCGCCTCCACGGCCGCGCGCATCTTGTCCATGCCCTCCGACAGGTCCGCCGCGATCGCCCGGCGGGCGGCGTCGGCGTCGCGGGCCTTGAGCGCCTCCATGGCCTCGGCGTGGCGGTCGGCGACCAGGCCGTCGGCGCCGACCCGGCCGAACACCACGCGCATGAATGGCCCCACCTGCAGCCACAGCCCGCCGGCCATGGCCAGCAGCACCTCGGCCTCGGCGCGCTCGTAGAGGGCGAAGTGGAAGTCGTGGTTGGCGGTCATGTAGGCGTCGACATCGCCCAGCTTCAGGGCGTCATCGACGGCGGCGTCCAGCTCGCGCAGGCGTTTCAGCAGGGCGGCGTCGGCGTGGGGCGCGGCGCGGGCGGCCAGCTCGGGCTCGACCCACAGGCGGGCCAGGGACAGCTGATCCAGGCGGTCGGCGGTCAGGGACGGCACCGACAGGCGCTTGTTGGCCGGATTGATCGCCAGGGCCCGCTCGGCCACCAGCCGCCGGACGGCGTCGCGCACCGGCATCGGCGACACGCCCAGCTCGCCCGCCAGGCTGCGCAAGCTGACCCCGACGCCGGGGGCGATGCGGCCGGTGATCAGCGCCTGGCGGATGGCCTCGTAGACCTGGTCGTGGATGGCCTGGCTGTCGGCGAGGGGTTTGCGCTCAACCATCGCCCCCTCCACCCAAAATCCGCTCATCCCGGCGAATGCCGGGACCCAGATGGAATGGCTCAGAAGCGGTTTCCTTGAGCTCGGCGTTCATCCGATCAGATTCCACGCTTTGGGATCTGGGTCCCGGCATTCGCCGGGATGAGCGGCCGTAAGGGCTTGCCAGATCGCATTGAACTGCGATCACAATGCACGCACCCATCCAGAACGCCAGAGCCCGAGACTTCCCCATGACCAATTTCGGCTCTCAGCCCGCGACGAACGACCTCGACGCCTTCTGGATGCCGTTCACGCCCAACCGGCGGTTCAAGGCCAATCCGCGCATGCTCAGCCATGCGCAGGACATGCACTACACCACGCCCGACGGCCGCCAGATCCTGGACGCCACCTCGGGCCTGTGGTGCGTCAACGCCGGGCACAACCGGCCCAGGATCGTCGAGGCGATCCGCAGGCAGGCCGGCGAGATGGACTACGCCCCCAGCTTCAACATGGGCCACCCGGCGGCCTTCGCCTTCGCCAGCCGCATCGCTCAGATCACCCCGCCGGGCCTGGACCGCATCTTCTTCACCGGCTCGGGCTCGGAGTCGGTCGACACCGCCCTCAAGATCGCCCTGGCCTATCACCGGGCGCGCGGCAAGGGGACCAAGACCCGGCTGATCGGCCGCGAGCGCGGCTATCACGGCGTCGGCTTCGGCGGCATCTCGGTGGGCGGCATCCCCAAGAACCGGATGTATTTCGGGTCCTTGCTGACCGGCGTCGACCACCTGCCCCACACCCACGGCGCGGCCGGCAACCTGTTCAGCCAGGGCCAGCCGAAGAACGGCGCCGAGCTGGCCGACGCCCTGGAGGCCATCGTCGCCCTGCACGACGCGTCCAACATCGCCGCCGTCATCGTCGAGCCGGTGGCGGGCTCGACCGGCGTGCTGGTGCCGCCCGAGGGCTATCTGCAACGCCTGCGGGCGATCTGCGACAAGCACGATATTCTCCTCATCTTCGACGAGGTGATCACCGGCTTCGGCCGCGTCGGCGCGCCGTTCGCGGCCGAGCGGTTCGGGGTGACGCCCGACATGATCTGCATGGCCAAGGGCCTGACCAACGCCGCCGTCCCGGCCGGCGCGGTGGCGGCCTCCGAAGGCATCTACCAGGCGATGATGGACGGCGCCGACGCCCCCATCGAGCTCTTCCACGGCTACACCTACGGCGCCCATCCCCTGGCCTGCGCGGCGGGCCTGGCGACCCTGGAGGTCTATCAGGAGGAGGGCCTGTTTCAGCGGGCGCTGGAGCTGGAGCCCTACTGGCGCGCGGCCGTGCATTCCCTGAAGGACGCCCGCCACGTGATCGACATCCGCGACTTCGGCCTGATCGCCGGCATCGAGCTGGAGCCGCGCCCGGGCGCTCCGACGGCCCGGGCGATGGCCGCGTTCGAAACGGCCTTCGACCAGGGCCTGCTGATCCGCGTGACCGGCGACATCATCGCCCTGTCGCCGCCGCTGATCATCGAGAAGGCGCAGGTGGATCAGGTGGTGGAGGTGATCCGAGGGGTGTTGGCTGGGGTGGACTGACGCAGGGGCGCCCCCTCCGTCGGCTTCGCCGCCACCTCCCCCGCTGCGCGGGTGAGGAGAGGAGGCTTGGCCCCTCCTCTCCCCTGTGCGTACAAGCCCATATGACCCTCGCCGAAGCCCGCCCCGTCAAGCCCGCGCCGATCAGCGCCAACGCCCTGATCCTGGCGGCGATCTTCGCCGCCCTGGCCTTCGCCCTGGCCCGCCTGGACGAGCCGCCGGGCGTGCTGACCTTCGCCTTCGTGATCGTCGGGTGGATCCTCAGCGTGGCGATCCACGAGTTCTGCCACGCCTTCGTGGCCTACAAGGCCGGCGACCACACGATCGTCGAGAAGGGCTATCTGTCGCTCGATCCGCTGAAATACACCGACCTGTCGACCAGCCTGGTGCTGCCGCTGGTCGTCCTGGCCATGGGCGGGATCGGCTTTCCGGGCGGGGCGGTCTATCTGCGCGACGACCTGATGCGCAGCCGGCGCGGCCGGGCCCTGGCCTCGCTGGCCGGACCGCTGGGGACGCTGGCGGTGCTGATCGGCCTGGCCGTGTGCCTGGGCGCGGACCGGGCGGTCGGCGTCGAGACCAGCCCGCTGTCGCGCGCCGCCGCTTTCCTGGCCTTCCTGCAGGCCTGGGCCCTGGTGCTGAACCTGCTGCCCCTGCCCGGCCTGGACGGCTTCGGCGTGATCCGTCCCTACCTGCCGCCGGCCCTGCAGCAACAGGCGCTGAAGTTCGGCGGCCTGGTGTTCATCGGCCTGTTCCTGGCGATCTTCTTCATCCCGGCCGTCAACGACGCCCTGTTCCGCGTGGTGCTGTCGATCACCGACCTGTTCGGCGTCTCGCGCCCGGACATCGGCGCGGGCTATCGGGCGTTCCGGTTCTGGGAGGGGTGATCGCCCTTCCTCCTCACCCGTGAAACGGGGGAGGTGGCGCGCTGCGAATACGCAGCGTGACGGAGGGGGCGTCGCGCGGCGCCTGGAAGTCCTGAAAACAAACGGAACGGCCTGGACGCCCCCTCCGTCACGCCGCCTATCGGCGCCGCGCCACCTCCCCCGCTGCGCGGGTGAGGAGAAGAGGTCCTAGGCCGCGCTCAGCTTGGCCACCGGGGCCTGGGTCACGGCCGGGCGAAAGGTCGAGGCCGATTTCTCGACCTCCGCCGTCTGGACCAGGCAGCCGTACCAGCCCATGCCTTCATAGGTCTCGTAGCCCGGCGTCAGGGCGTAGCCGATGGTCTTGGCGCCGTCGGCGTAGCTGCCCATCACGCCGCCCTTGGTGTCGAGCTTGAAGGTCTCCTCCAGCACGCCCTGGCCGTCGGAGCTGGCCAGCACCCGGTGGTTCTGGTCCAGCAGCAGCACGCGCGAGCGGGCGCGCTCTTCCTCGGTCAGCCGCACGCCGTCGACCACCGCCTGGGCCTGGGGCTTCCAGTCGAAGTGGACGCCCAGCACGCCCAGCACCTTGCCGTTGGCCTGGCCGCCCTCGCGGATGGCCGTGGCGTAGGTGGCGACCGGGGCGTCGTTCAGGGCCTTGACCCGCTCGATGTCGGCCACGGCGAAGTCGTCGCCCGACCGGGTGCGCATGGCGCTCTTGAACCACTCGGTCTCGGCCACCGAGGCGGTCTTGGCGGCCGGATACTTGTCGGGGCGGCCCGTGGCGATCACCCGGCCCTGCGGGTCGGCGATCCATAGGTCGAGATAGACGGTGTAGGCGTCCAGGATCACCCTCAGCCGCTGGCTGGCATAGGCGCAGGCCTCGCGGGTGGGCGCGGCGACGCAGTCGACCACGGCGCTGTCGGTGGCCCACCAGCGCACGTCGCAGGTGCGCTCATAGAGGTTGCGGTCGATAATCTCGATGGCGTTCAGGGCCAGGTCGACCAGGCGCTGGCCGCGCAGGTGGCCCAGGATCGCCCCGCCGATCTTGGTCAGCTCGTTGAGGTCGGCGCGCACCTGGCTCTCCAGGGCGGCGGCCACCACGTCGATCTGGGTGGAGATGGTCTTGAACTCTTCGGCCACGATCGCGAAGCCGCGTCCCGCCTCGCCCGCGCGGGCGGCGACGATCAGGGCGTTGATGGCCAGCATCTTGGCCGAGCGGTTGACGTAGGCGATCTCGCCGATCTTCTCGCCAGCGACGTGGCTCAGGCGCTCGCTGAGCTCCAGGATGCGCTCTGGGCGGAGGCTGGCGTCTTCATCGGACATGATGGGTTTCCCCCGAAACCGGCGGCGGGATCCGAACAGCCGAATCACTCGCCAGACGAGCGAGGATGACACCAGTGTCAGGTTCACGGGATGGGGGCGGACAATTGGTCGCGCGTTTTTCGCCCTTCAGCGGCAACTCGACCCCCGCATGCTTGAAGTTGCAGCAAATCTTGCCCGAGACCGCCCTAAGGTTAATCACGATTGTGGCGAGCGCTGTCAGACGTTTGTCACCTCTCCAGCGCGGCGCGCAGGAGGGTTGAGCGATTGCGCCCTTGGAGTTTTCTCAAGACGCCCTGCCGGCGCGCCGTCGAACGTCTTACCCCCTCCCCCTCCCATGCTGCGCATGGGTCTCTCCCTCTCCCATGGGAGAGGGTTCAATGAGGCGTCGCTTTCCGCTACACCGCCCCCCATGTCGCACAACACCTTCGGTCACCTGTTCCGCGTCACCACCTGGGGCGAAAGCCACGGTCCGGCCCTGGGCTGCGTGGTCGACGGCGTTCCGCCGGGGATCGCCATCAGCGCCGAGGCCATCCAGGCCTTCCTCGACAAGCGCCGCCCCGGCCAGGGCAAGTTCGTCACCCAGCGCCAGGAGCCGGACGCCGTGCGCATCCTGTCGGGCGTGTTCGAGGACGAGCGCAGCGACGGCCTGCGCACCACCGGCACGCCGATCAGCCTGATGATCGACAACACCGACCAGCGCTCCAAGGACTATGGCGAGATCGCCCAGGCCTTCCGCCCGGGTCATGCCGACTATCCCTATTTCGCCAAGTACGGCGTGCGCGACTATCGCGGCGGCGGGCGCAGTTCGGCGCGCGAGACGGCCGCGCGGGTGGCGGCCGGCGCGGTGGCGCGGCTGGTGATCCCGGGCGTGACCGTGCGCGCGGCCCTGGTGCAGATCGGCCCGCACGCCATCGACCGCGCCAATTGGGACTGGGACCAGACGGGCGAGAACCCCTACTGGTCGCCGGACGCAGCGATTATCCCCGTGTGGGAAGAGCATCTGGAGAAGGTCCGCAAGGCCGGCTCCTCGACCGGCGCGATCGTCGAGGTCGAGGCGACTGGCGTGCCCGCTGGCTGGGGCGCGCCGCTCTACGGCAAGCTGGACGCCGAACTGGCCGCGGCCCTGATGTCGATCAACGCCGCCAAGGGCGTGGAGATCGGCGAGGGCTTCGCCAGCGCCGCGCTATCGGGCGAGGACAACGCCGACCAGATGCGCATGGGTAATGACGGCCCGGTGTTCCTGAGCAACCACGCCGGAGGCGTGCTGGGCGGCCTATCGACGGGCCAGCCGGTGGTGGCGCGCGTGGCCTTCAAGCCGACCTCGTCGATCCTGACGCCGCGCGAGAGCGTCAACGAGGCGGGCCAGGAGGTCGACCTGCGCACCAAGGGTCGCCACGATCCGTGCGTGGGCATTCGCGGGGTGCCGGTGGTCGAGGCGATGACGGCCTGCGTGCTGGCCGACGCCTTCCTGCGCCATCGCGGCCAGACGGGCGGCGGAACGTTCGTTCCGGGGATCGACGGGCGCCAGGGCTAGCCCCTATCCTACCCCTTCCGCGCCTCGGGCCATTCCTCGGGACGCATGATCATCGTGGGGCGCAAAAACGGCGAACGGACGCGATCGTAGTCTTGCACATCAAGATCTCGACAGATGATCTCAAGCAATTCGCCGCCGCTGACCTCCGGCGGGGGCTCCTGGTGCGTCTGGCGCCAAAGCTCGAGAGCTTCACGCTTGATAAGTTCGTCACGAGACGCCATCGGCCAAAATCCTCCAGCCAAACAACTCTCTAGCGATGCGACTCGTTCCTATGTTTTTCGTTGACAAAAGGTAATCAAGCGCTGCCGACGTTAATGATAGTCTGATCGTCAGCGACCGGAAAACTCAAGGCAACGCCCGGTCCAGCCCCCAGCCACGGGCTCCGGGCAGACCCCGCGACCTAATGTCGCGAACCCGACTTATGACTGAAAACATTGATGTTTTCGGTGAATTACCGATTGACCGTTTGTTGCGGCCCCGTAACGTTCAGCCCAAGCGGCGCGCCAGACGCCGTGTCCCATGAACGAGGCGAGAGCGGGTGCGCTTCGATCTCCTGAAGATCCTGTTGGTCGACGACAATCAGCACATGCGCATGGTGCTGACCGAGATCCTGCGGGCGCTGGGCGTGCGGCAGATCTTCGAGGCGCTGGACGGCGCCGAGGCGCTGGCGCTGCTGCGCGACACCGAGATGGACCTGATCATGACGGACCTGACCATGGGTCCGCTGGACGGCATCGACTTCGTCAACCTGCTGCGCAACTCGTCCGACAGCCCCGCCCCGTTCGCCCCCGTGATCATGATCACCGGCCACTCCACCCAGCGCCGGGTCAAGGAGGCGCGCGACGCCGGGGTCAACGAGTTCCTGGCCAAGCCGGTGACGGCGCGCGGCGTGATCCACCGCATCAACCTGATCATCGAGCACCCCCGCCCGTTCATCCGCTGCCCCGACTATTTCGGCCCCGACCGCCGGCGGCGCGCCGAGCCGGGGTTCAGGGGACCCTGGCGGCGCCAAGGGGATCACGAGGTGGTGGACGTGTCGTGACGCGGCCATCAGACGCGGAGACCCTTAACCCGCCCCGGGCTAGAAGGCTCGCACCCACCCCCGTGAGCTTGCCCATGTCCGCGCGTCGCCTGCCCCTCGTCCTCGCCCTGCTCGCCCTGGCGACCACCACCCAGGGCTGCCTGGCCGTCGCCGCCGGCGGGGCCGTGGTCGGCGCGGCCGGAGCCGTGGTCGGAACCACCGGCAAGGTCGTGGTCGGCGCCGGCAAGGCAGTGATCCCGGGAGAGAGCAAGAGCGACCGGGAAAAGCGCGAATTCAAAGCGTGGAAGAAGGCGCAGCGGGACTAAAGATCCTCCCCCTGTGGGGGAGGTGTCGGCGAAGCCGACGGAGGGGGGGAGTGTTCGGCAGATAGCCGCGCATCTAGCCCTCGCCCCTAAAACTCCCCCCACCGATCGCTGCGCGATCGCCTCCCCCACGGGGGAGGACCTGTTGGCGAAACCTAGCCCGCGATCGCCCCCGGCAGGTACAGCCGCATCGGCCGCACTTCGTAGGCTCCGCCGGGATTGGCCACGCCCAGCTCGCGGGCGATGGCCAGGGCCTCGTCCATGTCGGCGACGTCCAGGGTGTAGAAGCCCAGGAACTGCTCCTTGGTCTCGGCATACGGGCCGTCGACCACGAAGGGGGCTTCGGTCTTGACCAGGGTCTTGGCGCTGTCGGTGCCGGTCAGACGGCCGGACGGGCCCATCTTGCCCTCGGCGAGCAGGCGGTCATGGACGACGGAGAGGCGGCCCATGACGGCGGCGTCCTGCTCCGGGGTCCAGCCCAGGACCTCGGTCTCGTTGTTGTAGCACAGCAGCATGAAGAGCATGGGCGACCTTCCCTGGCGTCATGGGACGCTAGGGATAGGGCACGGACGCGCGCGACGGAAGACCGGCGTTTTACAACAACCCCAAACACCGCTCATCCCGGCGAACGCCGGGACCCAGATCCCATGGCGGTGCGGCTGATTGGGCGGTGCGGCTGATTGGAAGAGCTCCGAGCCCTTGGCGTCAGCCTCAAAGCCATTCCATCTGGGTCCCGGCGTTCGCCGGGATGAGTGGATTTATAAGGTCAGCGCGCAGCTTTCGCCGATGGTCGGGCGCGAGATCACCACGCGCGACAGGCCCGGGAACTGGGGCGTCAGGCGTTCGGCGAAGTAGAGGCACAGGCGCTCCAGGGTCGGGCTCTCCAGCCCCGGGCGGTCATTGAGCAGGCCGTGGTCCAGCTCGGCGGCCACCGCCTTGACCGCGCCGTCCAGGGTGTCGAGGTCGGCGACCCAGCCGGCGTCCTGCATGGTGCCGCGCACGCTGGCCTCCACCTTGAACGAGTGGCCGTGCAGCTTGCGATAGCGATGGTCGGCGGGACCTTGCTCGATGTAATGCGCCGCGTCGAAATGCGCGGCCTTCGTGATCTCGAAGACGGGCTTCATCAGGGTACTTCTTTTGACAAGGCCTGGGAGGCTCTAGCGGCTCGACCCTGTCACCAAGTCGAGCGCCTTATCCGTCAGGGCAGGCCGAGATATTTGTGCGTTTGGACGCTTAAACGCCATTGTGGGTGCGAAAGGCAATAGGCGACGGCCAATTGCGTGTTCCGCTCGCGGTCCGGGCCGTCCATCGGCTGGAGGTAGAAGCGCTCGAAATCCAGGGCCGCGAAGCGCTCGGGCAGGGCCTTGTCCTGCGGATAGACCAGCTTCAGTTCCTGGCCTCGGGTCTGGACGACGGGGGCGTCAGCCTTGGGGCTGATGCAGACCCAGTCGATGCCTTCGGGGGCGACCACGGTGCCGTTGCTTTCGCAGGCGATCATGAAGCCGCGCGCGTGCAGGGCGTCGATGGCGGCGGCGTCCAGCTGCAGCAGCGGCTCGCCGCCGGTGCAGACCACCAGGCGATCGTTCGGCCCGCCGGTCCAGGCGGCCTCGACCGCGTCGGCCAGGGCGTCGGCCGTGGCGAACTTGCCGCCGCCCTCGCCGTCCGTGCCGACGAAGTCGGTGTCGCAGAACGTGCAGACGGCCTTGTGGCGGTCCTGCTCACGGCCGGTCCACAGGTTGCAGCCGGCGAACCGGCAGAACACCGCGGCCTTGCCGGCCTGGCCGCCCTCGCCCTGCAGGGTGAGGAAGATTTCCTTGACGGTGTAGGTCATCGGGCCGCGCCGATCTTGCCCAAACCCGTCTCCCCGGCGAAGGCCGGGGCCCAGGTGAAACCCACGAGCCGCTCAGGATGAACCTGGGTCCCGGCCTTCGCCGGGAAAACGGAAGAAAAAGGCGCGATCATGCGAGCTCCAGACGCCCCGCCGCGTCCCATTCCTCATACCCCTTCTCGCGCAGCTCGCACGCCGGGCACTCGCCGCACCCATGCCCCCAGGCGTGGAGTTCGCCGCGGTCGCCCTGGTAGCAGGTGTGGCTCTCGACCACGATCAGGTCGACCAGGTCCTCGCCGCCCAGGGTCTTGGCCAGGGCCCAGGTTTCGGCCTTGGTCAGCTTCATCAGCGGGGTCTCGATGACGAAGTCGCGGTCCATGCCCAGGTTCAGGGCGCTTTGCATGGCGTCCAGCGTGTCGCGGCGGCAGTCGGGATAGCCGGAGAAATCGGTCTCGCACATGCCGCCGACCAGCGCCCCCAGGCCCCGGCGGTCGGCCAAGGCGGCGGCGTAGATCAGGAACACCAGGTTGCGGCCGGGCACGAAGGTGGACGGCAGGCCGCGCTCGGTCATCTCGATGGCGACGTCGGCGGTCAGGGCGCTCTGGGCCACGGCGCCGAAGCCGGTCAGGTCCAGCACGTGATCCTCGCCCAGGCGGTCGGCCCAGTGCGGGAAGCGCTCGATCATCTGATGGCGCACGGCCTGGCGGGCCTGCATCTCGATCACGTGGCGCTGGCCATAGTCGAAGCCGACGGTCTCGACCCGGGCGTAGCGCTCCAGGGCCCAGGCCAGGCAGACGCTGGAGTCCTGGCCGCCGGAGAACAGCACCAGGGCGGCGTCGGCGCGCCCGCCAGACTTGGCGCCGGCCGGTTGGGAAACTTGGGAGGTGGACATGGCGTCTCTCTACACGAGGCCGGCGCGGTTGGCACGGGGGTGCGCGCCCTCGGTCGCGGTCGTGGGTGTGTGTCCCCAACCGCACGCCTCGAACATTTGTTTCGAACAGCGATATTTGAGCTGTACCTTCGGCGCGAATGGGACACTATGAACCACGCGCGGCGACCAGTCGCGCCTGGGTTTTCTGGCCTGAAACCACGCTTGACGTTGCGTCATGCGCCGGACCGGCTTTTCTAATTTCAGCGAAAACTTACATGTTCGAGGTTAATGTGACCTTGGGTAAAGTGAAAACGTGTAACCTATCAATGATTACCTACCGTAAGACCGGTTGACAGCCTCACAGGCCAAGTATGCAATCGACCTTATGCTGCGAGGGGTCGGTCGTACGCCCGCGTAGTGTTTAAAAGTACGGCGCCGAGGAAACAACGCGACGTCCGCAGGGTCCGCCATAAGGAGCCGCGACGTCCAGGGAGGGAATAGAATGTCGCAATCTCTGCGTATGCGGAGCGTGCTGGCCATGGGCGCGTCCGTCGCCGTGCTGGCCGCCGTCGCCGCCCCAGCCTTCGCTCAAACCACTCCGGCCAAACCAGCCGCCCAGCAGGGCGGCGGCAACGTGCTCGAGGAACTGGTCGTCACCGCCCAGAAAAAGGAAGAGGCCCTGCAGGACGTGCCGATCGCGGTGTCGGCCTTCAGCCAGGACAGCCTGGAAGCGCAGAAGATCGACGGCGGCCCGAACTTGCAACAGGCCATCCCGAACGTCACCTTCGCCAAGGGCAACTTCACCAACAGCTTCAACTTCGCGATCCGCGGCATCGGCAACAAGGCCGTCGGCGTCTCGACCGACGGCGGCGTCGGCGTGCACGAGAACAACGCCCCGCTGCAGTCGGGCAACCTGTTCGACGCCGAGTTCTTCGACGTGGAGCGCGTCGAGGTGCTGCGGGGCCCGCAAGGCACCCTCTACGGCCGCAACGCCACCGGCGGCGTGGTCAACATCATCACCGCCAAGCCCACCGGCGACTTCGAGGCCAATATCCGGGCCGAGGTCGGCAACTACGGCACCGAGAAGGTGCGCGGCATGATCAACATGCCGATCCTGGGCGACAAGCTGGCGATCCGCGTGGCCGGCAACTACCTCAAGCGCGACGGCTTCGTCACCAACACCTTCAACGACCACAAGGTCGACGACCGCGACCTGTACTCGACCCGCGTGTCGGTGATGTTCAATCCCATCGACAGCCTGCGCACCAACTTCATGTGGGAGCACTTCAAGGAAGACGACAGCCGCGCCCGCGTCGGCAAGCAGCTGTGCACCAAGGACAACGGCCCAGCCACGGTGGGCGGCGTGCCCAGCGGCGCGGCCCGCGCCTTCCTGAGCCAGGGCTGCCTGCCCGCCTCGCTGTACGGCGACAGCGCCTATGGCACGGTCAACACCTCGGGCACCCTGACCGGCGAGCTGGGCAACATCTTCGGCTTCACCAGCGGCGACGCCAACGCCGGCGACACCGCCAGCCGCAACCTGCGTGAGATCGAAAGCCTGTTCGATCCGATCTACCAGTCCAAGTCCGACATCTACCAGTTCAACCTGGACTACGACATCACCCCGAGCC
Source organism: Caulobacter soli (assembly GCF_011045195.1). GTDB lineage: Bacteria > Pseudomonadota > Alphaproteobacteria > Caulobacterales > Caulobacteraceae > Caulobacter > Caulobacter soli. The sequence continues at coordinate 4,215,415 of NZ_CP049199.1, forward strand.
TGACGTTCACGGCCCTGACCTCGTACAGCAAGGGCAACGTCTATACGAAGCTGGACTACAACCGGAACGTCTCGACCGTTCCGTTCAACAACACCCCCTTCACGCCGGGCGGCTTCTTCACCGACCCGCAGGTGGGCACCACCAACAAGTTCACCACGCTGGACGTGTCCTCGGGCGACGCCAAGCAGTGGAGCCAGGAATTCCGCCTGCAGTCGAACTTCGACGGCCCGCTGAACTTCAACGTCGGCGGCATCTATTTCGACTACAAGACCACCACCGACTACTACGTGATCGGCAACTCGCTGACCCTGTCGGCCCTGGCCCTGAACTTCCAGAAGACCGGCAATCCGCAGTGCAACCCGGTCACCCTGCCGACCACCTGCATCGGCATCGATCCCAACGCCACGCCGGACGGCAGCGGCCACAACTATTATGACAACCGCTCGCCCTATCACCTGAAGTCGAACGCCCTGTTCGGCGAACTGTACTGGCAGGCCAACGAGAAGCTGAAGTTCACCCTGGGCCTGCGCCGCACCCACGACGACAAGCGCCTGGAAGTCTTCGACACCGTGCTGCTGGCGCCGGGCATCGGCCTCAAGCAAAGCACCACCGATCCGGAAGAAAAGTCGGTCTTCGACGAGCTGACCGGCCGCTTCGGCTTCGACTACAAGCTGACCGACGACAACCTGCTCTACGCCTTCTATTCCAAGGGCTACAAGGGCGGCGGCTCCAACCCGCCGGCGGCGGTGGGCTCGGCGGTCAAGCCGCAGTTCGATCCCGAATTCGTCAACGCCTATGAAATCGGTTCGAAGAACACCCTGCTGGGCGGCAGCGTGATGCTGAACGCCACCGGCTTCTACTACGACTATCAGGGCTACCAGATCTCCAAGATCGTCAGCCGCACCTCGGTCAACGAGAACATTGACGCCAAGGTCTGGGGCCTGGAGCTGGAAACCCTCTGGTCGCCGGTCCACAACCTGAAGCTCAACGCCAACATCGGCTATCTCGACACCAAGATCGCCAAGGGCGCGACGTCGATCGACACGATGAACCGCACCCAGAGCAACCCGGCCTACACCGTGGTCAAGGCGGGTCCCAGCCTGCCCAACGCCGCGGTCGGCTCCAACTGCGTGCTGACCACCGCCGGGGTCGCCACCCTGATCGCGGCCGGCGCCGGCAGCGCCGTGCCGTTCGCCTGCGGCGGCCCGCAGGTGTTCCAGGCCTTCCTGCAGACCCCGGCCGCGGCCGGCGGCGGCGGCCAGTCGGCGGGCGCCGCGGCCTTCCTGGCCAACGCCACGGGCCTCTACAACTACGGCGCCGGCTATACGATCGAAGGAACCTCGGCGGACCTGTCGGGCAACGAGCTGCCCAACTCGCCGCACTGGACCACCTCGGTCGGCGCCCAGTACACCTGGGACTTCGCGGGCGGCTGGTCGGCCACCCTGCGCGGCGACTACTACCGCCAGAGCAAGCAGTTCACCCGCGTCTACAACACCGCCTACGACCAGCTGCGGTCGTGGAACAACGCCAACATCACCCTGAAGATCGAGAAGCCCGAGTGGGGCCTGCAGGTCGACGCCTACGTCAAGAACCTGTCGAACAAGACCCCGATCACCGACGCCTACACCACCGACGACAGCTCGGGCCTGTTCACCAACCTGATCACCCTGGAGCCCCGCCTCTACGGCGTCAGCGTCCAGAAGTCGTTCTAGTCACCGCCTCACGGCGGACACGGAAAGGGCGGCGGAGCGATCCGCCGCCCTTTTTTTGCGTTTGAGGGTCGGTGCGTGGTCCTCGTCCTTCGACAAGCTCAGGATGAGGACCATGGCGCAGGCCTTGGCATTAGAAACCCTCATCCTGAGCTTGTCGAAGGACGAGGGTTTCGTTTCTCGGAGCTTACCCCGTCAGCACGTGCCGCCGGTCACCGGATTGCAGCGCGCGCCGCCCGCGAAGGGGGCCACGTGGTAGTCGTTCCCGAACAGGTTCGGAGCCTGGTAGTAGTCGGTCGAGACTACCTGGGCGCCGGTGGCCAGGGTGGTGTCGCGGCGGCGCACGTCGTTGCGCCGGGCCTCCTCGGTGTCGATGTCGGATCGCGAGCGGACGATGTAGCCGCGCTTGACCAGCCCCTCGACGGCCTTGGGATCGGCCAGGGCGTTGTCCTCCTGCATGAAGGCGGCGTGGGCGTCGCCCGGCTTGGAGTCGATGAAGGCGGCGCGGCCCTTCAGGGCCGGATGGCCGTCGAGATAGGCGCCCAGCAGCTGCTGCTGGCCGGCCGGGCTGAGCACCAGGAACACGAACTTGCCGCGCGCCTTGGCCACGGTGGGCCAGCCGCCGGCCAGCACGGCCTCTTCCAGGGTCGCGTGGTCGCCGCGCACGTCGTCGGGCGTGATCAGCTTATCGCGACCGATGATCTCCAGGATCGAGCGGTCGAACTCCTCCCAGGCGGCCTTGTCGAACGGCAGCACGCTGACAGCCCCGGGCAGCGGCAGGGCGCCGGCCTTGGGCTCGATGATCATGAACACCGGGGTGTGACCCGGATTAGCGTCCGACCACTGGCGCACGTCCTTCAGGCACTGGCGGAAGGTCGGACAGTGGCTGCGCACGTCGATGTCGGACATGTGCAGGACCTTCAGGCCCGGCTTGTCCATGCCCTCGGCGAAGAACGGCGCCAGATCCGTCTCGCCCTTCTGGCGCAGCACCCGATAGGCCATCGGGTCGGCGAAGCGGCCGCCCTCCGGATCGTGGTGCAGGTCCAGCTCGACGCTGCGGATCCCGGCCGACAGCTGGGTCGACAGCGGCGGTTCGACATAGGCCAGGGTGCGGCGGATGTCGGGCGTCGAGCCATTGGTGAACTCCGACTCGTAGGCCTTGCGCTGGACCGGGGTCAGGCGGGCCAGCATGGCCTCGATGGCGGCGGTGACCTGGGCGCCGGCGAAGTCCAGCACCCGCGGATCGGCCGGCAGGTGATAGCTGTTGTGGGTGCCGATCACCTGGATCTGGTTCAGCTTGAGCGCATCGATCTTGGCCGGCGTTTGGGCCAGGACGGGGGCGGCGGGCGCGGCGAGCGCGAGCGCCGCCAGGCCGCCGAGCAGGGCGCCCAGGAGGTTGGGGGTCTTCATCGAAGGATCTCCGGTTCTGGCCAGGGTCAACGGCGGACGGTCAGGCGCACGCCCACGAAGCGCGGGTCGGCGCGGATGGCGGTGGGCACGCCGAAGCTCTTGCCGGCGTTGCCCATGTCGCGCACCCAGTCCTTGTCGAGCAGGTTCGCGCCATAGGCCTCGACCGACCAGCGCCCGCCCGGCGCGGCCAGGCCCGCCCGCAGATTCAGCAGGCCGAAGGCCTTCTGCTGTTCGCTGGGCAGGTTGTCGCTGTTGAAGAAATAGGCCGAGCGATAGGCGTAGGTCCCGCGCACATAGCCTTCCAGCGTGGCGCTGATCGGCTGGGTGTAGTCGGCGCCGACCGAGAAGGTGTTCTCCGGCGCCAGGCGGAAGCGGTTGCCCGACAGGTCGTAGACCGTGGAGCCGACCTTGTCGCGGAACTGCTCGTACTCGGTGTGCAGGAAATTGTAGCCCGCGAACAGCCGCAGGGTGTCGGTCAGGCGCTGGTCGTAGCTGGCCTCCACGCCCCAGGCCTTGGCGGAGCCGGCGTTGACCGTGCCCTGGGTGATGTCCAGGCTCAGGGTCTGGAAGTTGGTGTAGTCGTAATAGAACGCCGACACGTCGAAGCTTCCGCCCGTGATCGGCGCACGGCCCTTGGCGCCCAGCTCGTAGCTCCAGATCGTCTCGGCCTTCACCGTCGTCGGCGTGGCCAGCACGGTCGAGGGGGTGGGGTTGGTGATGTTGATCTGCGGATAGCCGCCGCGCACGCCCTTGGCGATCGAGCCGTACAGGTTGACGTCGGGCGTGGCCTTGAACACCAGGGCCAGGCGCGGCGTGAAGTAGTCGAACTGGCCCGAGGTGGTGAACACCTTGCCGCGCGAATTGCCCAGCAGGCCGTTGGGCACGGCGATCGGGGCGCGGCCGTCACGCGACTTGACCGAGGTCGAGGCCGCCAGGTCCGCGTCGTCCCAGTTCTGGCGCACGCCCAGCTCGGCGGTCAGGCGCGGCGTCAGGTCGAAGCTGACATTGCCGTACAGCGAGGCGCTGACCCGCTTGCTGTCGATGCGCTTGAGCGAGTCGATGCGCTCGGAGACCGGGATCACCACGCCGCCGCCGACCGGGATGGCCGGCACGGGGGTCAGCTTGGCCGGGAAGCCGCCCACCAGGTACTGCTCGTTGACGCCCAGGGTCAGGCCGTCGTGCACCACGTCGCGGAACCAGCTGCCGCCGAACTGGGTGCGCACGCGCCCGCCGTCGTCGAACGCGAAGCGGATCTCCTGGCTGGCGCTCTCCTCGCGCTGGTCCTCGCGGCCGTACAGGAACTTGTAGCTGGTGCCGTCCGGATCCCAGCCGTTGTCGAAGTCGATCTTGCGCCAGCCGGTGACGCTGTTGATCGTCCAGTCGCCCTTGCGCCATTCGCCCAGCAGGGTCAGCGAGCTGACCTCGCGGTCGAAGCGGTTCTCCATCGGGTTCTGGGCGGCGTCCGAGAACGCGCTGGTGTCGCCGCCCGGCGAGGGCAGCGCGATGGCCTTGGCCACGGTGTCGCCGTCCTGGTCGCGCTGGTAGGCGCCGACCAGGTCGAAGGTCAGGTCCTCGACAGGACGCCAGCGCAGCGACACGCGGCCGGCCCACAGGTCGTCGTCGTTCAGCTTGTGGCCCGGATCGGCCAGGTTCTCGGCGTAGCCCTCGCGCTCGCGGCGGCGCACGGCCACGCGGGCGGCCAGCTTGTCGTCGACCAGCGGCGCGTTGAGGATCGCCGTGGCGCTATAGGCCTTGTAGTTGCCGACCTCGCCCTCGAACTGGGCCTCGGACTGGTTCAGGTCGGCCATGCGGGTGTGGATGGCGAAGGCGCCGACGGCCGCGCCGCGCCCGAACAGGGTGCTCTGCGGGCCGCGCGCGATCTCCAGGCGATCGATGTCGAACAGCTCGGTCAGCGAGCCCTTGGTGCGGCTGGAGTCGACGCCGTTGACGAAGATCGAGATGCCCGGCTCCGACGCCGCGTCGGCGGTCGGGGCCTCGATGCCGCGCACGACATAGCTGGGCGAGGAGTCGTTCTGCTGCTGGATCAGCACGCCGGGCGTCAGGCTGGCGATGTCTTCCCACGACCGCAGGTCGAAGCGCTCCAGGGTCTGGCCCGAGAACGCCTTGATCGCCATCGGCACGTCCTTGGCGGCCTGTTCGCGGAACTGGGCGGTGACGACGATCGCCTCGACGTCGCCCGTTTGGGCGGCGGGGGCGGGTTGGGCCGTGGCTGGGGCCTGGGCGTGAGCGGCGCAGGCCAGGCCCAAGGCCGCCAGCGAGACCGAAGCCGAGAAGGCGTTGCGTCGGTAAGGCGTCTTGATGATTTTCATGGATCGTCGTCCCTGGTTCCGCTATTTACGGAACGGTGCAGTAACGAAATGATTTGGCAGATCGGTGAACCGTTGATGGAAGTTTCAAGACAGCCGGAGCCGGACGGCGCCCAGCGCGGGCGCGGGCGCCCTCGCAACCCCGAGGTCGAGCGGGCCGTGCGGCTGGCGGTCTGGGAGGCCCTGGGCTCGGTCGGCTACGATCGCCTGACCATGGACGAGGTCGCGCGCCTGGCCGGCTGCTCCAAGCCGGCGCTGTACCGGCGCTGGCCCGGCAAGCAGCCGATGGTGCTGGAGGCCCTGCAGGGCTTCATCGACGACACCATGCGCACCCGGCCGGTGCGCCACGGCGCGCCGCTGGAAAGCCTGGTCGACTGGGTGGCCGGCCTGGTGATCTTCCTGTCGGGCTCGGGCCGCGGCGCCCTGCTGGCCCTGTCCCAGGCGCGCTCGACCGAACCGGAACTGGCCGCCGCCCTGGACAAGATCGTCGACGACGACCGCCCCAAGTTCGCCCAGGCCCTGCGCGCCGCCTGGGGCCAGGACACCCCGGACGCCGCCATCGACCGCGCCATCGACGCCCTGCTGGGCGCGGTGTTCTGGCGCGTCGCCCTGCGCGGCGGGACGATGTCGGAAGCCGAAGTCCAGGCCCTGTGCGAGGACGTGCTGCGCATGGGGGCCTAGCGCCGGGCCAAAAACAAGATCCACGCCGTCATTGGTCTGGCCATTTACGACTCCGCAACGCCGACAGGCGATGGTGTGGTCCCAACGACGCCTCGCCGAACGGCTGCATGGACACGCTCGCCCGCCTTATCGACCGCCGAGCTTCAATCGACCCCGCCACCTCGTGCGCCGAGGTCGGGGCGATGTTCCACGCCCAGTCGTACGCCGCCGCCATCGCCGTGGTCGTGGACGGCAAGCCGGTCGGCCTGGTCTATCGCGACGTCTTCCTGGGCCAGATGGCCGTCGCGCCCGGCCTGGCCGAGCGCCCGATTTCCGAGATCATGGACCGCGAGCCGCGCGCGGTTCCCGCCACCCTGTCGGCCGCCGACTTCGTCGACCGCCTGGCCCAGAGCGACACCCCGATCTTCCGCAGCGCCTATGTCGCCGTCGACGCGGCGGGCGACTATGTCGGGGTCGGCGGGCTGAACTCGCTGCTCACCTCGCACCGCCGCCGCCAGCGCGAGGCCGACGACGCCATGGCGCTGGTCGAGCGCATGGCCGTCGATGTCAGCACCCATCTGGAAGGCGTCCTGGCCTTCACCGAGCGGCTGGAGCAGTCGCGCCTGACGCCCGACGCCAGCGCCTATGTCCGCGCCATCGGCGACACCAGCCGCGACATGAGCCAGGTGCTGGGCCGCGCCATGGACCTGCGCCGCGCCGCCACCGGCGGCCTGGCCCTGACCCCCGCCCCCGCCCTGCTGCGCGACCTCAGCGACGCGGTCGAGGCCCGCTGGGCGCCGCGCGCCGCCGAGGGCGGCTCGACCCTGCTGTTCTCCTATGACGGCGACCCCGAGGCCGCCGCCCTGATCGACACGCCCCGCGTGCTGCAGGTGTTCGACGCCCTGATCGAAAGCGCCCTGGCCAGCGGCCGCGGCGTGATCGAGGCCAGCCTCAAGGCCCGTCCGGTGGACGGCGGCCTGCTGCTGGAAGGCCGGGTGCGCGACAACACCGCCGGCTCGGCCGAGGCGCGTCTGGCCCGGGTGTTCGACCCGTTGAGCTCGGCCAGCACCGAGGACCGTAACGAACTGGCCCTGGGCGTGGGCATGGCCCTGGCCCACGGCCTGACCCGCGCCATGGGCGGCCCGCTGCGCGCCGAGGCCAATCTGGGCGCCGGCCTCAGCCTGCACTTCTCGCTGACCGTGCCCGAGGCGATCCTCGCGGCCGAGACCGACGACGAACCGATGCTGGACGCCCGCTCGGCCCACATCCTGATCGTCGACGACAACGCCACCAACCGCATGGTCGCCGAGGCGCTGTGCGAGATGTTCGACTGCACCTCCGAACAGGTGGTCGACGGCGTCGAGGCCGTCGAGGCCGCCAAGTCGGGTCGCTTCGACCTGATCCTGATGGACATCAAGATGCCGCGCATGGACGGTGTCACCGCCACCCGCGCCATCCGCGAACTTCCCGGCCCCGCCGGCCAGGCCCCGATCGTCGCCCTGACCGCCAACGCCGACCCCAACGACGTGGCCACCTACATCGCCGCCGGCATGCAGGACGTGGTCGAAAAGCCGATCAAGCCCGAACGCCTGGCCGTGGTCCTCTCGGCCCTGCTGGGCGGCGACGACGAAGAAGACGCCGAGGCGGCGGCCTAGGGGCTCCGCCTCCGTCATTCCCGCACAGGAGCAGGAAGTCACCCGAACCGACCATTGCCCACGGTGACGATCCGCGCGCCCATGGCAGTGTCTGCAAGGGGTGGTTTGCGGACATGGCGGAAAACCGCGTCAAGCTAGCGGAAACTAGGACATCCAATTCTTGTCCTAGAGGGTTCACCCCATGGCTCGCCGGCCGCCGCGCTGGCTAGCTCCTTGGCACATTTGTCGCGTCCGAGGAGCCTGTCATGGCCGACACCACCGACCGCTCGCGCCTTCCCCTGCCGGAACCGCCGTTCCAAGGGGTCATCGGCCAGACCTATCTGGACTCCAAAGAAGACTGGCCCGCGGTGCCCAAGCCGCCCGAGGGCGCGCCCAACGTCATCGTCATCCTGCTCGACGACGTGGGCTTCGGCCAGGTCAGCACCTTCGGCGGGCCGGTGCCGACCCCGGCCCTGGACAAGCTGGCGGCGCGGGGCCTGCGCTACAACCGCTTCCACACCACGGCGATCTGCGGCCCGTCGCGCGCCGCCCTGATCACCGGCCGCAACCACCACAACTGCGGCGTGGGCTTCCTGTCGGAGTGGGCGACGGGCTTTCCCAGCTACAACAACATGATCCCCAGGAGCACGGCGACGATCGCCTCGGTGCTGAAGGGCAACGGCTACGCCACCTCGTGGTTCGGCAAGAACCACAACACCCCCGACTGGGAGAGCAGCGTCGCCGGGCCCTTCGACCGTTGGCCCACCGGCCTGGGCTTCGACTATTTCTACGGCTTCATCGGCGGCGAGACCCACCAGTACTATCCGGTCTTGTTCGAGAACACCGTCGCGGTCGAGCCCCACAAGTCGCCCGAAGAGGGCTACCACTTCATGGAGGACATGACCGACCGGGCCATCAACTGGATGCGCTACAGCAAGGCCGTGGCCCCGCAGAAGCCGGTCTTCCTCTACTTCGCGCCCGGCGCCGCCCACGCCCCGCACCACGCCCCCAAGGCCTGGCGCGAGAAGTTCGCCGGCCAGTTCGACGCCGGCTGGGACGCGGTGCGCGAGGCGACCTATCGCCGGCAACTGGAGACGGGCGTGATCCCGCCCGACACCCAGCTGACCCCGCGCCCCGAATGGGTCAAACCGTGGGACAGCCTGCCGGCCGACGAGCGCAAGCTCTACGCCCGCTTCATGGAGAACTTCGCCGGCTATCTGGCCTATGCCGACAGCGAATGCGGCCGGCTGATCGAGGCGGTCGAGGCCCTGCCCGACGCCGACAACACCCTGATCCTCTACATCGTGGGCGACAACGGCGCGAGTTCGGAGGGCGGCTTCACCGGCACGGTCAACGAGATCATGAACCTCAACGGCGTGCCCTCGAAGCTGGAGGACAACCTGGCCAAGCTGGACGAGATCGGCGGGCCGCAGACCGAGCCGCACTATCCGTTGGGCTGGGCCTGGGCCGGCAACGCGCCGTTCCAATGGGTCAAGCAGGTGGCCTCGCACCTGGGCGGCTCGCGCAACCCGATGGTCGCCGCCTGGCCGGCCAGAATCACCGACCATGGCGGCGTGCGCGACCAGTTCACCCACCTGATCGACATCATGCCCACCATCCTGGACGTCGCCGGCATCCCCGCGCCGCAGTTCGTCGACGGCGTCGAGCAGAAGCCCCTGGACGGCGTGCCGATCACCTCGACCTTCGCCGATCCCAAGGCCAGGCCCGTGCGCGAGCGGCAGTATTTCGAGGTCTTCACCAACCGGGCGATCTACGACAAGGGCTGGATCGCCTGCGCCCAGCACACCCTGCCCTGGCGCCAGGACCTGGCCCCCGGCCACTGGGAGAACGACCGGTGGGAGCTCTACCACCTGGACGAGGACTTCTCCGAGGCCAAGGATCTGGCCGCCGTCCATCCCGACAAGCTGGCTGAATTGAAAGCGGTGTTCGACGAGGAGGCGCGCAAGAACGGCGTCTATCCCTTCGACGACCGCGGCTCGGGGCGGCTGGCCACGCCCAAGCCCTCGCCGGGCGGGGCCGATCCGAACCGCACCCACTTCACCTACTATGCCGGGGCCTCGCGCCTGGCCGAGACGGCTTCGCCCAACACCAAGAACCGCTCGCACCGGATCGTCGCGCAGATCGAGATGCCGGAGACAGGCGGCGAAGGCATGATCGTGGCGGCCGGCGGGGCCTCGGCCGGCTACGCCCTGTACGTCCAGGACGGCAAGCTGGTCTATCACTACAACTGGTTCGAGCGGGAGCGCACGACCCTGGTCTCCAGCGTCCCCGTTCCCGCCGGCCGATCCACGGTCTCGATCGAGTTCGCCTACGACGGCGGCGGGCTGGGCAAGGGCGGCGAGGCGGTGATCGGCATCGACGGCCAGGAGGTCGGCCGGACCCGGATCGAGAACACCGTCGCCGGCCGTTTCGGCATCGACACCTTCGGCGTGGGTTCCGACACCGGGTCGCCGGTCGGCAAGAGCTACAAGACCCCGTTCCGGTTCACCGGCAAGGTGCTGCGCGTCGATGTCGAACTGGGCCCGCGCGACCTGTCGCCGGAGGACGAGGTCGCGCTGCATCGCATGCACACCGCCTTCGCCGACACGCACGAGTAGCCAACGTCTGCTGAGGGTCGAAGCCGACTTCGCCAATCGGGCGGCCCTTGATCGCTCCATTATTTCTATTATCCTGGAAATATGGAATCAAAGACCGCCGTCGCCGCCCTGTCGGCCCTCGGGCATGAGGGACGTCTGGCGATCTTCCGCATGCTGGTGAAAGCCGGGCCCGAGGGCGTGGCGGCGGGCGAGATCGCGCGGCGGCTGGACAGCCTGCCCAACACCCTGTCGGCCAATCTCAACGTGCTGGCGCACGCCGGCCTGGTCGCCTCGCGCCGCGAGGGCCGGTCGATCGTCTACACCGCCGACTACGCGGCCATGAGCGGCCTGCTGGGCTTCCTGATGGAGGACTGCTGCGACGGCGCGCCCGAGATCTGCGCGCCGTTGGGCGATATCGTCGCCAAGGCCGCCGACTGCGGCGCGACCTGCCGGCCATGACCACCGTCTCCCTGCCGCGCCGCCTGGTCGCCGAGGCGCTGGGATCGGCCATGCTGCTAGCGGTGGTGGTCGGATCCGGGATCATGGGTCAGCGCCTGGCGGGCGGGAACGTCGCCATCGCCCTGCTGGGCAACACCCTGGCCACCGGCGCGGCCCTGGTCGTGCTGATCACCGTGTTCGGACCCGTGTCGGGCGCCCACTTCAACCCGGTCGTCACCCTGGCGGCGGCGATCCGGCGCGAGCTGCCCTGGCGCGCGGCCCTGGCCTATCCGCCGGCCCAGCTGGCCGGCGCCATCCTCGGCGTCTGGTGCGCCCACGCCATGTTCGGCCAGCCGATCTGGCAGGTCTCGACCCACGCGCGGACCGGACCGGCCCAGGCCTTTTCCGAGTTCGTGGCTGCGTTCGGCCTGCTGGCCACCATCCTGGGGACCGCGAAGTTCCGGCCCGACTTCACCGCCGTGGCGGTGGGGCTCTACATCACCGCCGCCTACTGGTTCACGGCCTCGACGTCCTTCGCCAACCCGGCGGTGACGATCGCCCGAAGCCTCAGCGACACCTTCGCCGGGATCGCCCCCGGCGGCGTTCCGGCCTTCATCCTGGCCCAGACCGCCGGCGCGCTGGTCGCGACGGCGGTGCTCGGCTGGCTCCTGAAAGACGAGTTGAAAGACGAGCAGACCCCATGACCGCCCCCGACTTTCCCGTGACCATCTTCCACAATCCCGCCTGCGGGACCTCGCGCAACGTGGTGGCCATGGTCGAGGCCGCCGGCTACGCGCCGACCGTCGTGGACTATCTGCAAGCCGGCTGGACCGTCGAACAGCTGCGCGACCTGGCCGCCCGGGCCGGCCTGACCCCGCGCGACCTGCTGCGCGAAAAGGGCACGCCCGCCGCCGCGCTGGGCCTGCTGGACGACGGCGTCGGCGAGGACCGCCTGCTGGAGGCCATGGTCGCCCACCGATCCTGGTCAACCGTCCGCTGGTCGTCACGCCCAAGGGCGTCGGGCTGTGCCGCCCCTCCGAAACCGTCCTCGACCTCCTGGACCGCAAGCCCGACCGCTTCACCAAGGAAGACGGCGAGGTCGTGATCCTGGGCTAGGGTGCGGGATGCTCCAGCGCCTGCGCCGATCCTTGACCACCCTGCCCGACGCGCGCGGCTGGGCGCTGTGCGGCCTGGTCGCGGCGATCACGGGCGGCCTGATGGCGGCCATTGGCTTTTCGACCGGGCTCTACGCCCTCACCCCCGCCGTCCCCGGCCTGCCGCTGCGGCTGCTGACGGTGCTGTTCGTACCGGCCCTGGGCGAGGAGATCCCCTTTCGTGGCCTGCTGGTTCCCGGGCGCGACGAGACGTCAAACCCCTGGCCGGCCATCGCGCTCTCGACCGCGCTCTATGTCGCCTGGCACCCGCTGGAGGCCCTGACCTTCCTGCCCCAGGCGGCGATGTTCCTGCACCCGGACTTCCTGGCCTGCACCGCGATCCTGGGCCTGGCCTGCGCCCTGATGCGCTGGCGGACGGGTTCGCTGTGGCCGGCGGTGATCCTGCACGGCGGTTTCGTCGCGGTCTGGCAGACCTGGCTGGGCGGGGTGCGGCTGTAGGGCGGAGCCTAGAACCTGAACCCCAGCTTGGCGCCCACGAACTTGCCGTCGGGGTCGTAGCCGCGGGCCCGGCCGGCCCCGCTGTCGTCGGCGTTGGGCTGGAGGCCGCACAGCAGGCCCGCGCCCAGTTGGGCGTCGCCGGTCTTGCCTTCAACCGAGGTCCGCGCCACGCCGGGCGGCAGCGGCGTCGGCGCGCGCGAATACAGCACCGGCAGGCCAGGCGCGGTCAGGTCCAGCAGCTTGGCCGACGGGGCCAGCGACAGCCTGGGGGCGGACGGCGCCTCGGCGCGGGCTGCGCCGCTCAAGGCGGCGCAGGCGATCAGGGCCAGAGCGGTGCGGCGAACGGCGAACATCATGCCTCCAAGATGGGACGCCAGCGGCGAGCGCCAAGAGTGCGCCGAACCCGTCGCGCGGTAAAGCGCGCGCCTGCGACGCTGCACCGCAGCAAAACCCCTTGCAAATGACAACGTTGTCATTTATATTGGACGTATTGGAGGCGCTCGCGCCTTCGCGTTCGAACCGGAAGAAATCCATGCTTAGCCTGATCGTTCTGACCCTCTCGGCCATCAAGGCGCAACGCGCCGCCGCCTGAGACGCCAAAACAGCCCGCCTCTAGCGGCTGTATCGAAAAGGCCCGCGAACCCCGTTCGCGGGCCTTTTCGTTGTGCGCCGCAACATCGAAGGCGCACAATTAGCGCCGCAACAGACTCTTGAGCCGGAATTCGATACGCGCCACCAGCAAGCACAATGTGGCCCAGGATGTCCTGGGGCTTTCTTCTTCGCCTTCCACGTCCAGAGCGAAGTACTGGCGGATGAGGAACAGCAAGCCGATCACCAGACTCAGGACCGCCACCGTCGCCGCGCCCCGGATATCGACCGTCTCTTGAGAAGCCGCGATAAGCGCCGCGGCGGCCACGCCCAGGATGAGCGGCTGAACCGCCTCGTCCGGCTTGGGCGTAAACAACATATAGGCCAGCTCGATCGCCGCCGAGAACGCTAGCGCCTCGCCGACGATCTTCAGCGGCGAAGTCTCCACTAGCCAGCCCGCCAACCAGCCAATCCGTGGCCACGCCGCCGCGGTGCAAGCTTCGCCTTCCACGACGAAGGCGAATCCGACCTTCGCCAACAGCAGAACGACGATGGCGACGCCGATCCCCGCCTGCACGAGATCCTTGGCCAGCTCGACTGTCGGCTTGTCCTCGAGGCGCTTGGGTTTGTTCACGCCGACAACCATGGCCGTTCTCCCCGAACCCGATCAGGCTGGGACGCAGCTCAACGGCGGCGCCTCCAGCAAGGCCGGACGTTGCGACGATAACATGGGTTGGCCAGAGAAGGAGGGCTCGTAGGCGCCGCTAGTTCCCCTCCTCCAGCAGCCGCCGGGCGATGACCTGGGCCTGGATCTCGCCGGCGCCCTCGAAGATGTTGAGGATGCGGGCGTCGGCCAGCAGGCGGCTGGCGACGTATTCCATGGCGAAGCCGTTGCCGCCGTGGATCTGCAGGGCGTTGTCGGCGGCGGCCCAGGCGACGCGGGCGGCGATCAGCTTGGCCATGCCGGCTTCCAGGTCGCAGCGCTTGCCCTCGTCCTTCTGGCGGGCGGCGAAATAGGTCAGCTGGCGCACGCCCATGATCTCGGCCGCCATCATGGCCAGCTTGTTGTGGACGCGGGGGAACTCGAAGATCGCCTGGCCGAACTGCTGACGGTCCAGGGCGTAGCCGAGGCCGGTCTCCAGCGCGGCCTGGGCCACGCCCACGGCGCGGGCGGCGGTCTGGATGCGGGCGCTCTCGAAGGTGGCCATTAGCTGCTTGAAGCCCTGGCCTGGCACGCCGCCCAGCAGGTTCTCGGCGGGCACGGCGAAGCCGTCGAAGGCGAGCTCGAACTCCTTCATGCCGCGATAGCCGATCACCCCGATCTCGCCGCCGCTCATGCCTTGCGCCGGGAAGTCGTCGCCCTCGACACCGCGCGGCTTGGGGGCCAGCAGCATGGACAGGCCGCGATAGTCGGTGGTGGCCGGGTCGGTGCGGACCAGCAGGGTCATGACGTCGGCGCGGGCGGCGTGGGTGATCCAGGTCTTGTTCCCGGTCACCACATACTGCTCGCCCGACAGCTCGGCGCGGGTGCGCAAGCTGCCCAGGTCCGAACCGGTGTTGGGCTCGGTGAAGACGGCGGTCGGCAGGATCGAGGCTTCGGCGATCTTCGGCAGCCAGGACTGCTTCTGGTCTTCGGTGCCGCCGGTCAGGATCAGCTCGCCGGCGATCTCCGAGCGCGTGGCCAGCGAGCCGACGCCGATCCAGGCCCGCGACAGCTCCTCGGAGACCACGCACATGGCGGTCTTGCCCATGCCGCTGCCGCCGTAGTCCTCGGGAATGGTCAGGCCGAACACGCCCAGGGCGCCCAGCTCCTCGACCAGCTCGATCGGGATCAGCTGGTCCTTCAGGTGCCACTCGTGGGCGAAGGGGGTGACCTTTTCCTCGGCGAAGGCGTGGAACTGGTCGCGGATCATCTCGAAGGTTTCGTCCAGCCCGGTGTGCTCGAGCGTGGGGCGGCCGCGCGCCTGCGCCAGGCGCTCGGCGACGCGGGTCTTCACCGCTTGCGTGCCGCCCTCGACCATCAGCTTCATCAGGCCGTTGGAATAGAGCCGGTTCAGCACCGCGCGGTCGGTGACCAGGTGGGCGGGCCGGACGATCTCGCCCTGGTTCATCGCCACGCCGCCGACCAGCTGGGCGCAGTATTCGCTGAACAGCAGCTGGGCCAGCAGGGCCTCGATCTCGCCGAACCGGCCCTCGGCCTCCAGCCGCTCGGCCCAGCCGGCGACCTGGTTCATCAGCTCGGCATAGGCGGCGTACCAACCATAGCCGTGCACCTGGTGCTGGTGCTCGTCGGCCAGCTTGCGGTCGATCTTGCCGTTGTCGCCGACGATGGCGGCCTTCACGGCGGGCCTGGCCTCGGCCACGAACAGCTGGGCCGCGCCGGCGGCCTCGCGCAGCAGCATGGTCAGGCCTGGCAGGATGAGGGTCTGGTTTTCCTGAACCACCGTCGCGGTCATGGCTTGCTCCCGTGCGCCAAACAGTTGTTTTCTTTCACTGTGGAGCCTTTCGCACCTGCGAGCAATGCCGCAGCGCAGCATAAATCGGCCTGACGGGATCAAAAGTTCCCGAAAGCGTTGAAGAAGGCCGCAGGGAGAAAACAGATGCTGGTCGTCCACCACCTCAATGAATCGCGCTCGCAGCGCATCCTCTGGCTGCTGGAGGAGCTGGGCCTGCCCTACGAGATCCGCTTCTACGAGCGCGACGCCCAGACCCGCCTGGCGCCGCCCGCCCTGCTGCACGTGCATCCGTTGGGCAAGTCGCCGGTGCTGACCGACGGGACCGCGACGCTGATCGAGAGCGGGGCGATCACCGACCACGTCATCCGCCGCCACGGCGGCGGCCGGCTGGCGCCCGATCCGGCCAGCGCCGACTACGACGCCTATCAGCAATGGCTGCACTATGCCGAGGGCTCGGCCATGCTGCCCCTGATGCTGCGGCTCTATGTCGGCCGGCTGGGCGCGGCCGGCGCGCCGCTGCACCCGCGCATCGAGAGCGAGATCGCCAATCACCTGGCCTATGTGAACAACGCGCTGGCCGGCCGCGACTTCTTCGTCGGCGACGGGCTGACCGGCGCCGACATCCAGATGAGCTTCGTGGCCGAGGTCGCCAAGGCCCACGGCAAGCTGGCCGACTATCCCGACCTGGAAGCCTGGATCGGCCGCATGCACGCGCGGCCGGCGTGGAAGGCGGCGCTGGAGAAGGGCGGGCCTTACGGGCTGGGGAAATAGCGGCCGGGGACACTCTCGCCCGCCGGTTTACTCACAGGCGCGTGCTCGCGCACGCTTCACAAGCTTGACGATATCGGCTTAGGTGACCGCGCGGGCTGGGGGCTCGCGGGGGAAATGCCTTGAGAAACCTATATAAAGCCGCTGCGGCGGCGCTATTCGTCATGGCCGGCACGGCCGCGCACGCCCAGACCGTCAAGGTGCCCGAGGGCACCGAGGTGGTGATCAGCGTCGAGGACAAGCTGTCGTCGGAGACGAGCCACGAGGGCGACCGCTTCTCGATCAGCCTGGTCGACGACGTCGTCCTGCCCGACGGCGGCAAGCTGCCGGCCGGCCTGAAGGGCGCGGGGGAAGTCACCCACGCCAAGAAGAAGGGCATGATGGGCAAGCCGGGCGAACTGAACGTCCGGTTTGACTATCTCAAGGCCGGCGACGCCAAGATCAAGCTGCGCGGCCAGAAGGGCGCCGAGGGCGACGCCCGTTACGGCACCACGATCACCCTGACCGTACTGTTCGGCCCGCTGGGCCTGATCAAGCACGGCAAGGACGTCGAGATCAAACCGGGTCAGCGCATGACCATCTTCACCGACGCCGACGCCACGGTCGCCCTGGCCAGCAGCCCGGTGACCCCGGCCTCCGCACCGGCGCCGGTCGCGGCGACCGCGCCGGTCGGAACCGCCAACTAGGCTTTCGACGATCGAAAGCCAGCAGCGCCCCCTCCCCGCGGAGGGGGCGTTTTGCGTTTGACGCGCGGCGCCCTGCGACGGCAACCTGACACTGCAAGTAATCTCTAGTTTAGTTTCTCTGGCTAGCGTGGCCGCGCCGGGTTCCGTCCGGCGCCAGGTTCTGGAGTTCTCCGTGCAGATTTCCGCCACGACGCCGAACCCCGCCGCGACCACTGCCGCGCTCGCGCCGAACGACGCGCCGGAGGCCGCCGCCCCACAGCCCGCCGTCCAGGACGCCGCCAGTCCCGCCCCCGCCCCGGCCGTGACGGTGACCCTGTCGCCCGAGGCCCGGGCCGCCCAGAAGGCCCTGACCGCCATGCCGATGGCCGACGCCGTCAAGCAGCTGACGCCCGGCGCCCAGGGCTCGGGGACGCTGGCCC
Source organism: Caulobacter soli (assembly GCF_011045195.1). Taxonomy (GTDB): domain Bacteria; phylum Pseudomonadota; class Alphaproteobacteria; order Caulobacterales; family Caulobacteraceae; genus Caulobacter; species Caulobacter soli. The sequence continues at coordinate 4,232,720 of NZ_CP049199.1, forward strand.
AGGCCAAGTCTCTGCTGCTGAAGCTGGCCGACGGCTCCGGCGTTCCCCAGGACGAGCAGATCAAGGCCTATGTCGACCTGCAGAAACTGGTGTTCACCGACCCCGACCGCGCCTGGTTCACGCAGTCCACGCCCGAGGACCGCAAGGCCTACGCCGCCATCATGGACGGCGGCCAGACCAGCCTGGCCATCCGCAAGGCGGCCGACGACTTCAACGCCTGGGGCATGTCGCAGGACCTCCATTCCAACGTGCCGCGCAAGAATCTCGCCCACCTGAACGCGATGTCGCCGCTGCAGCAGCAGATGGTCTTCGCCGGCACGGTCAGCATGGACGGCACGGTCAACAATGGCGCGACCTCGCTGGACGAGTGGAAGGCCCAGATGCAGGTCGACATCGTCAATGTCGACAAGATGATCGCCATGGACGAGGCCGAGAAGAAGGCCGGCAAGTCGGGCAAGAAGACCGCCGAAACCAAGGTCGCCGAGGACGGGACGACCGCGTCGAACGACGACTCCCCGGAGGCCCAGGCCCTGGCGGCGCTGACCTCGCCGAACCAGGGCGACGGCGTCGCGACCGCCGCCCTGAAGATGCTGCAGAAGGCCGCCCAAGCCCGGGCCGAGGCCAAGGACCGGGTCGAGAAGGATCGCAAGGACGCCGAGGCCCGCGTGGACACGTCGCCCCGCCCCGTCCTCGAGCCCTATGTCATCGGCGACAAGGTCGACAAGTCGGTCTAACGGCGGGCGGTCGGCGCCCGCCGACGCCGAAAAATCTCACATGAACGAAACCTGTCGGCGACGCTGTCGACGCGGTTCAGCTTCACCTTGGCATGGTGCGTCTCACGGGGCCGACGGCTCCGAACCATTCACGGGACGAAGACCATGACCAAGACCTTCAAGACCATCGCTCTGACCCTGGCCATGAGCGCCACCGCCCTGACCATGACCGCCGCGCCGACCACGGCCAGCGCCATGTCGCAGAAGCTGGGCGGCGTGGTCGGCTGCAACGCCTCGGGCGGTAAGCAGGAAGCCGGCGCCGTGATCGGCGGCCTGCTGGGCGCGGTCGCCGGCAACCAGCTGGCCAAGCACAACCGAGGCACGGGCACCGCCATCGGCGCCGTGGTCGGCGCGGGCGCCGGCTCCTATGCCGGCTGCCAGATGCAGAAGAGCCGCGCGGCCGACAACGCCGGCGGGGTCTATGTCAGCGACGGCATCCGCGTGGCCCAGTCGGTCGACGCCGCCCCGATGACCAAGATCAAGGGCAAGTATGTCGCCCGCTCCAACCTGAACCTGCGCGCCGCCGCCTCGACCCGGGGCGAGGCCGTTGGCTCGGTCCGGGCCGGCGAGACCTTCCAGGCCCTGGGTCGCACCGGCGACGGCAAGTGGATCCTGGTCGGCCAGGACGGCGTCGGCGTCGGCTACGTCAGCAGCGCCTACGTCTACCGGGCGTAACGGAACGGGCCGCTTAGCGTCAGGCCCAGTACGGCAAGCCCGTCTGCTCCCCCCCCCGGCAGGCGGGCTTGTTGCGTTTCACCCTCTCCCCTCCGGGAGAGGGTTCTTCATGCCTTGCCCCGACTGCCCCGCTAGGCTTCAGTGTGCGCCTGACCTTTCCAGGACGCCTCCATGATCGCCACGACCCGCCGCGCCGCCTTGCTGTCGGCCTTCGCCACCGTCGGGGCCGCGGCGCTGGCGAGACCCGCCTTCGCCCGACAGACCGGCAAGGCGGGGGCGGCGATCGACCAGTTCGCCCAGGAGGTCATGGCCGCCTTCCCCGACGAGCCGGGCCTGGGGATCTGCATGGTCGAGGACGGCGAGATCACCCTGGCCAAGGGCTATGGCGTGCGCCGCCTGGGCGGGCCCGACAAGGTCACCGACTCCACCCTGTTCGGCGTGGCGTCCAACACCAAGGCCTTCACCGCCGCCGCCCTGGCCATGCTGGTCGAGGAGGGCAAGGTCGCCTGGGACGACCCGGTCACCAAGTACCTGCCGACCTTCGAGATGAGCGACCCGATCGTCACCAGGCTGATGACCGTGCGCGACCTGCTGTGCCACCGCTCGGGCCTGACCCTGGGGGCCGGCGACCTGATGATCTGGCCCAATCCCACCCACAGCCGGGCCGACATCGTGGCCGGCCTGAAGTACCTGCCGATCGGCGGCCAGTTCCGGGGCGGCTACGCCTATGACAACGTGCTGTACGTGGCGGCCGGCGAGGTGATCGCGGCCATCACCGGCAAGCCGTGGGAAGCCTTCATCCAGGCGCGGATCCTGGACCCGCTGAAGATGACCGACAGCGTCCCCCTGCCCTCGCTGATCGGCGCCCGGCCGCGCGCCGAGCCCCACGCCCGCATGGGTCCGCCGGTGCGGGGCCTGGGGCCGCAGACCGTGCTGCCGTTCGACGGCAGCTTCGACTCGGCGGGCGCGGCCGGCGGCCTCAACGCCAGCCCGCGCGACATCGGCAAGTGGATGCAGGTCCAGCTGGGCCTGGGCACGACGCCGGGCGGGACCAAGCTGTGGACCGAGGCCTCGGGCCGCGAGATGTGGAAGCCCCAGACCATCACCGCCTGGTCCGACGGCCCGATCGCCGACAACCCCGTGCGCGCCAGCTTGCAGGCCTATGCTCTGGGCTGGTTCGTCAACGACCATCGCGGCGAAAAGATCGTCTGGCACACCGGGGGCCTGGCCGGCTTCATCTCCTATACGGGCCTGCTGCCGGGCCGGAAGTCGGGGATCATGGTGATGACCAACGCCGAGGAGAACACCGTCTTCCGGTCCCTGCGCTACGGCGGTCCCGACCGGCTGCAGGGCCGCAGCGACTTCGACTGGATCGCCTCCAGCCGCAAGGTCCAGGCCGAGAACGACGCCAAGACGATCAAGGAGGCGGCCGAGGCCACCACCCCCAAGGGCGGCGGCGCGGCGCCCACCCTGCCGCTGGCCGCCTATGCGGGCGTGTATCGCGATCCCTGGTACGGGACGGTGAGCGTTTCGGTGGTCGGAAAGGGCAAGAAGGCGGCGCTGAAGATCAGCTTCGACAAGACCCCGGCCCTGCGCGGCGCCCTGGAAACCTTCGACGGCGACACCTTCAAGACCCGCTTCGACGACCGCTCGCAGGAGGACGCCTTCGTGGTGTTCTCGGTGAAGGACGGCAAGGTCGCGGGGGCCACGATGCGGGCCGTCTCGCCGCTGGCGGACTTCTCGTACGACTATCAGGATCTGAAGCTGGTTCGCCAGTAAGCGCCGTTCCGGTCGTGCGCCGACGCCCGTGACGTACAACCGTCACAGGCGCCGCCCTATGGTCGCACGGTGGCGGCGAAAGCGGACCTTCTGCGTTGAACCCTGACGTGATCTGGACCCTCGTCGCCCTGGCGGCCGCCCCGTTCGTCGGCAGCTTCATCGGCCTGCTGACGCTGCGCCTGCCCGCCGGACGGCCGTGGATCGCGTCCCGCTCGGCCTGCGACGGCTGCGGCCGCCGGCTGGGACCGCCGGACCTGGTCCCGATCGCCAGCTTCCTGGTCCTGCGCGGCCGCTGCCGCACGTGCCGCGCGCCGATCCCGCCGCGCTACCCCATGCTGGAGGCCGGGTGCCTGGCGATCGCCGCCTGGAGCGCCCTGGCCCAGTCTGGACCCCTGGTCCTGGCGACCGCCGCCCTCGGCTGGGGCCTGCTGACGGCGGCGGTGATCGACGCCGAGAACCTGTGGCTGCCCGATGTCGTGACCCTGCCGCTGGGCGTGGCCGGCTGGGCGGTCACGGTCGGGCTCGGCGTCGCCCCGCCGTTCGAGCCGCTGATCGGCGCGGCCGTCGGCTACGGCGTCCTGGCCCTGGTCGGCCTGTCCTACAAGGCGCTGCGCGGCCGCCAGGGGCTGGGGGGAGGCGATCCGTTCCTGCTGGGCGCGATCGGGGCCTGGGTCGGCTGGCAGAGCCTGCCGACGGTGCTGCTGTGGTCCTGCGGCGTCGGCCTGGCCGCCGCGGCGGCCATCGGATTGATCCGTCGACGGATCGACACGACGCAGCCCCTGCCGTTCGGGACCTTCCTGGCCGTCGGCGGCTGGCTGACCTGGCTCCTGGGACCGTTGCCGGGCCTGTCCTGAGCATCCGCGCCGCACTCTACTTCAAAAAGAAAGCTCTCGATTTTTATGAAGAAAATTTCTCAATTCAGACTCTTCTGACCCCAATACGTTTGCTGTATCAAATCTCGGGGCACGGGGCTTGCGGCTATTAGGAAATAAGCCATGAGCAACGTTAATGGTACTGCTGGCGATGATCAAGTGATCCTTGGGACCACTCTGACTCCGTCGAATATTTACAACGCTCAAGCGGGCAACGACACTGTCATCGGTTCGGCGGGTTTCAACCTGATCCTGGGCGGTGACGGCGACGACCATCTGGACGGCCGTGGCGGCAGCGACGTCATCCTGGGCCAGAACGGCGCGGACGTGATCCGTGGCGGCGCGGGCCTCGACATCGTCACCGGCGGCGCCGGCAACGACACCTTCGTGTTCCACGCCGGCGACCTGACGGGCTCGCTTCTCGCGCCCGACGTGATCCTCGACTTCCAAGGCGCCGGCAACACCACGGGCGCCAACCAGGACGTGCTGGAACTGCACGGCTTCTCGGCCGGCTCGACGCTGAACTTCGTCGGCACGCTGGGCGGCGCCACCGCCCAGCTGTACAAGATCAACGACGCCGGTAACCCGTCGGCCAGCGGCTACGTGCTGATCAACACCGACAGCGCCGCGCACTTGGACGCCAACGACGTCCACTTCAACGCCAAGCCGACCGACGCCGTCACCCTGAACTTCGAAGACATCGACCCCTTCGGCGACACCACCATCTCGAACGGCTACCACGGCTTCAACATCAAGGCCGGCGGCGTCTTCCTGAACGGCGTCGGCAAGGACGACTTCCCGAACTCGGGCTACGCCACCGCCATCGACGGCAATGTCGGCGCTTACAACCCGTTCGCCGCCGACCCGATCGTCGTCACGCGCACCAACGGTTCGGACTTCATCTTCGACAAGGTCCAGATCGCCGCCGCGGCCGACGACTCGCAAGTCGTCACCTTCAAGGGCTACAGCGACGGCTTCGAAGTGGGCAGCATCACCACGACCATCCACTACGGCGTGCCGACCCTGGTCGACGCCGACTGGGGCGTGATCGACACCCTGGTGATCGACCGCGTGTCGACCACCGGCGACCACAGCCCGGCCGACGACGTCGACGGCTCGCAGTTCGTGCTCGACAACTTCCACTTCGTCGTCACCCACGACAGCATCGTCTAGGACTGTCGCGATCTGACGGCCGCCGCCGCGTTCTCGCGGCGGCGGCTTTCAGCCTCCGCCCTTCAGGCTGACCAGACCCAGGCTCACCGAAAGCGCGACCGCGTGGATCTTGTTGGTCGCGCCCAGCTTCTCGGTCACGTTCTTCAGATGGAATTCCACCGTGCGGCTGCTGATGCCCAGGGCCTTGCCGGTCTCGGCCACCGTACGGCCTAGCGCGGCCAGGCGCAGGCACTCGATCTCGCGTCCGGTCAGGGCCGAGCTGGCCGTCGCGGCCGGCCGAACGTCGCTCAGGGCGCTCTGGTGCAGGTCGGCGGCCGCCAGGGCCAGCACGCCCGCGGAGTCGCCCGCCAGGGCCCGGGCCATGTCGAGGTCCTGGCCGATCAGCGCCACCAGGCCCGGCCCGGCCGCGTGGTCCTGCACCGGAATCGCCAACCCCGCGCAACGGCCCGAAAACCCCGGCAGGCGCTCCTCGATGCTGGTCCAGGCGAACGGGCGGTAGGCGGCGGCGGCGCGGCGGGCCACGCTGCTGGCGGCCAGGGCCGTCCCGTACTGCCGCAGCGCGATCGGCGAAGAGGCGACTAGGCGCGACGGCGCCGTCTGCTCCGGACCGCACACGGCGTGACCGATATGCAGATAGAGGCCGCTGTAGAAGCCGTAGTCCTGGGCCAGGGCGCGCAGGCGCTGGTCCAGGCCCAACGACGCGCGGCGCTCGACGGCGACGCCTCGCGCGGGCGTCCCGGGCGGCCCCTCCGGCGAGCGATCGAAATCCGAAACGGCTATGAACATGGACTATCCTCGCGCCGGGGTTCCGGGAGGCGGTGCGTCATCGGTCGCGCGACGGGCGTCATCGCGCGACCTCCTCGATCAGGTCGAAAGCGACCCTGAAGTGGTCGTCCCAGCCCGGCCTGCGCCATGTCGCCAGCCGCTCCAGCTGGCGACGGCGCGGCTCGGACCACGGCTGGGCGTAGTCGCGGACGGCGGCGGCCCAGGCCGGCCCGTCCAGGGGGTCCAGATAGTCGGCCGCGCGGCCGCCCACCTCGCGGTGAGCCGGAATGTCGCTGGCCAGCACCGGCGCGCCCAGACCCAGCGCCTCGGCGACCGGCAGGCCGTAGCCCTCGGCGAACGACGGGCACAGCACCGCGCGGGCGCCGCCGATCAGGGCGCGAACCGCCTCGTCGCCCAGCCCGCCGCGCTCCTCGACCACCCCGGCCAGGACGGGACTACGGTCGAGCAGGTCGAGAATGTTCTCGTTCTCCCAGCCGCGCGCCCCGACGATCACCAGCGTCGGGGTGGCGGCGACCCCGTCGCGCTCGGCCCAGCGCCGCCAGATGTGCAGCAACAGCAGGTGGTTCTTGCGCGGCTCGATGGCGCCCAGCACCACGAAGTAGGGCTTGGCCGGCACGGCGGCGGGCGGGGGCGGCGGCGTCGGCAGGCCGAGCGGCGCGACCCGCACCTCGGGGCGGCGCCCGGCGCGGGCCAGGTGCGGCGCCAAGGCGGCCGCCGTCGCGTGGGAATTGACCAGCACCCCGTCGGCCAGGTCGACCAAGGTGGTCAGCCGGCGCTCGAACCGCGACGCCCCGCCGTCGGCGACGAATTCAGGGCGCTCGATCGGGATCACGTCGTGCACGAAGGCGACCAGCCTGGCGCGTTCGCGACGCAACGCGCCCTCGTAGACGCGCCGGCGCTCCAGGCCGCGCGGCGACAGATGCAGATAGACCCGCCCGGCGCCGGACGGCGCGTCGAAGACCGGCCGCGCGCCTAGCATCGCCCGGAGCATGGCGCGCCGGCGAACCTCGGCGACCTCCTCGGCCGCCCCGCCGGCCCAAGCCTCGCGGGTGGCCGCCAGATAGTCCGACACGGCCGCGACGGGGAACCGCGCATAGCCCAGGCCGGGATGGAAGCCGGCGAAGCCGAGGCGATCGGGCGCCCGTTCGGCCAGGGCCTGGGCGTAGGCCATCTCGACGCGGTCGATCCCCGTCGGCGTCGGCTGGCGCCAGCGCGACAGCATGCCGGCGATGTCCATGACGACGTCCGCCGGCCCCCGCGGGGCGGATCGGCCGACCCGTCCGGCGGGCCGCCGTTCAAGAAGCGCCGTGTCGCTCATTCGGCGGCGATCATGTGCGACGGAACGAAGCGCTCGCGGGTCTCGACGGCGTCGGCCGCGCGGAGGATCCGGTCGGCCGCGGCCAGCACCAGGCCCGGTCGGGTCTCGATCGCGTAGAAACCGCCCCACAGCAGGCAGCGGTCGGCCAGCACCCGCCGGAAAGCCTCGTAGAGCGCCGGGTCGGGCTGCTGGCGCGCCCGCCAGAAGGTGTCGAGAGAGCCCTGGTGGGTCAGACCGGCCACGTCGTAGACGGCGCGGCCCAAGGTGATCACCGGCACCCCCGCCGCGAGCGCCAGGGTGCCGGTGGTGCTGTTGACGGTCACCACGCCCTGGGCGCCGGCGACCAGCGCGTCGATGTCGCCCTCTTCCAGGAAGACCACCCGGTCGGCCACATCCAGGGCCTGGGCGCAGTCCAGCACGCGCCGCCGCCAGTCGCGCAGGCCGTTGTCGAGCGGATGCTCCTTGATCACCAGGCGCGGGCCGGGCGGCGCGTGGCGGGCGAACGAGGTCAGGATCCGGACCAGGGCCGGCTGCATGCCCGCGAAGTCGGAATGGGCGCGCAGCTGGTAGTCGGAGTCCAGTTGCAGGGGCAGCAGGAAATAGCCCGCCTCGCTCCCGAGGGCCGGCCCAGGCTGGCGCGGCGTCGCCGGACGCCGCCTCAGGACCCGCCGCGCCCAGCCGATCGCCTCCAACGCCGGATGCCAGGGGCGATGGGTGCGGTAGCCAGGGAACAACGGCCCCGCCAACACGGCGGCCAGATAGTAGAGCACGCTGGCCCGCGCCCGCCAGCCGATCGCCGAGGGCAGGGGCGCGCGCCGTGGAACCGGATCCAGTCCCCGCGCCGCGTCGCGATACCATTGCGGATCGTCGGGCAGCTCGGAAAAGCCGTTCACCCCGCCGCGCTCCAGCGTCACCCAGTCGGGCCGCACATAGCCTTCCTCGAACACGTGGACCGTCAGCCCCAGTCCCGGCGCCGCGGCGCGGGCCACGCGATGCAGGGGACGGCAGTCGCCGAACAGCACCAGATCGGTGATCCCCCGCGCGCGGACCAGGCGGGTCAGGAACCCCGGCCAGGCGTCCGCGCCACGGCCATAGTTGTCGCCCTCGCCGCCCCAGTCGACCAGGTCGCCGCCGTTGAAGTTGATCCGGTGAACGCCGTGGCCGCGCTGGCGCAGGACCCGCGCCAGCTCGAGGAAGAAGGCGCCGGGCGGTCCTTGCAGGAACAGGATCTCGCGGCGAGCGGACGCCGGCCCGCTCACGATTCCGGCTCCAGGCTTCGCCGCGGATCGGCGACCTCGACCGCGCGCGCCTCCAGGGCGACGGCGCTCTGTTCCGTCGCCGGTCGGAAGACCCGCTCGACCGTCAGCGCGACGGCCGCCCGCGCCCGTTGCAGGGCCGCGTCGTCGGCGCCGGCGCGCTCCATCCGCATCTCGGGCGAGCGGCCGGTGTCGCGCCGGTACAGCTGGTGGAAGCGGCCGAAATAGCCGAAGCCGCAAACCTGGGCCACGGCCCGGGGACCTAGGTCCGGATCGGCCCGCAGCGTCAGGTCGACCAACCGCACGCGCATCTTGAGCAGGGAGCGGTAGGTCGACTCGCCATGGACCCGCGCGAAGGCCGCGCGCAGGGCCTCGGGCGACACGCCCAGCGCCGCGGCGACCATCGTGTCGGTCATCCTGCGGGGCAGCGCCGACGCCACATGATACTCCGCCGCGGCCACCAGCGCCTTGGCCGACAGCGCGGCGTTGAACAGCGACGCGGAAGCGGCGACGCAAGCGTCGGTCGCCTCGGCCAGATCCTGAACTTCTTCGTACGCCATGTTCGCTGTCATCCGAGCCGGTTCACCGGGGAGCACGTTCAAGTCGGCAAGTCGGGATCATCCCCGTCACGATCGACGAACGTCGGGGCCGACCGGCGTCCGGCGCACCGCGCCGACCGTTCGGGCGTGCACGACCGAGTCTTCGCGCCAGGACTGTCCGACGTATGAGATGTGCAAGGCCCGCGCTCCCCCTTGGGCGTCTTCCCACGTCGTAAGACAAAGGCGGCGGGCTTCGGGCGACACGGGGATATGTAAATTTTTTGCGTCGGTCGGGGCGGCTCATGGCCTCGCCGCGAGGATTCCCCCGTAAGTAGAGCGACTTGCGAATTGGACCTCGCGGCGCGATCGTTCCGATGCGCGGGTTACACGAAAGGTTCACGTGTTTCCGTGTCGCCGCGCCCCGTCGCCGTCTGTCCTGTCATGAGGGCGAGGCCGTAGAGCCTGCCCGACGGAGACAGGCGCGATGATCCTTCCGGACCCGACGGCCGGCGCGGCGCGAACGTTCGCTCACGGAGCATGCTCTTGAGCGCGCGGCCCACGGCCCTTTCCGCCGCCGCGCCGATCGACCCCGTGTCGGCCTATCGCGCGGCGCTCGGCATGGCCGCCCGCCGCTGCGGGTTCGCCCACGCGGCCTACATGCACCTGGGCTACCGGCTGCCGGGCGAGACGGTCGCCGCGCCGGGCCGGCTGATCTCGTCCGGCGCGCTGGACGAGACGCTCTATCGCAAGCGAGGCTATCTGGCCTTCGACCCGCTGGCGGCCCGCGCCGCCGGGGCCTTCGCGCCGTTCGCCTGGACGCTGGACGACCTGGCCGAGCCGGCCGCCCGCCCCCTGGCCCGCGCCTTCGAGGCCTGGGGCGTCCGGTCGGGCCTGATCGCGCCGATCCAGGACTCAACCGCCGGTCCGGCGTTCGTCAATTTCTTCGTTTCCGAGGCGCGGTCCGCGCCGGCCGACGCCGAGGCCGAGGCGGCCCGGGATGGCGGCGCCCTGTTGGCCGCCGTTCGCCTGCACGCCATGGCCCGGGCCGACCTGCCGGCCGCCGGCGTCGCCGACGGCGCGCTGAACGCGCGCGAGATCCATGTGCTGCGCCTGGCCGCCAAGGGCCTGACGGAGATGGAAACCGCCGCGGAACTCAAGCTCAGCCGGCGGGGGGTGCAGTTCCACCTGTCCCGGGCCGGCGCGAAGCTGGACACCCCCAACAAGACCGCCGCCGTGGCCCGCGCGATCGCGCTCGGCCTGCTGGCTCCATGACGTCAGACTTAGAAGCTTAATACTCACTAGTCCGAAATCCGGATTACCGAGACATCTCGTTGAATCTTATTAGATTCGATATCTATTCTTCGATAACCACAACTCTCGATGACAAATTAAATTCACAATTGAACCCAATTGACTCTTCTACTATTGGATGTAGAAAGAAAAGGCATACACGATCTTCGCTTAAATAGATGACCAAACGTCATGCTATGAAGCCAAGAAGCATATGCGACTATACTGATATAAACTCTACACATCCATCTACACTTGCCAGCGGCGCTCGCTAGAGCGGCGTCGTGAGCACTCACGAGCGTATGCTCTCAATCAGACGGACAAAGGATAATACCCATGTCTATCAAGCTTCGCGCCCTGATGGGCGTCAGCAGCCTGGCCGCCCTCGCCCTGGCCGGCGCCGCTCACGCGGGCGACATCTGGGGTGGCGGCTCCACGCTGATCGCCCCCTATCACTGGCAAATGGCCTACTGCTACGGCACGAACCTGCCTAACCCCGGCGACGGCGCCGAGTTCAAGACCCCGCCCGGCACGGCCTTCTCGCTGACCCCGGCCCCGAACTGCTCGACCCGCACCCCGACCGGCTTCGCCACCAGCAACACCGTCCACTACGCCCTGACGGGTTCGGGCCTTGGCGCCGCCGGCGTCTACAGCCACGACCGTTCGCGCTACGGCGTCACCGCCTGGACCGGCGACGTGCAGTACGGCCTGTCGGAAAGCGCCCTGGGCTCGACCGAAGTCGGCTACTACGACAACGGCACCCCGGGCGCTGGCGGCCCGACCCCCACGGTCTTCCAGGGCATCACCCTGAAGACCCCCGCCTCGGGCGCCAACCAATACGACGTCCCCAAGCCGAAGTACGGCCCGCTGGTGCAATTCCCGGTCGCCGTGGCGCCGGTCGCCCTGGCCTACGACCCGATCTACAAGAAGGTCAAGAACGCCGACGGCACCGTCTCGGAGTACCGTTTCAACGTCAAGTTCCCGCGTACCGGCGGCGGCCTGCATCTGGACGCCACCACCTACTGCAAGATCGTCAACGGTCAGATCACCGACTGGAACGACCCGGCGATCACCGCCCTGAACAACAACTTCTCGCTGCAAGACACCACCGACACCGGCACGTTCAGCGTTCCGATCGAACTGGTCGGCCGCTCCGAGAGCTCGGGCACAACCCAAGTGACCACCCGTCACTTCGCCGCCGCCTGCGGGTCTCTGACGGGCAACGCCTTCATCGTCACCGCCGGCGAATCGACGCTGCCGGTCGCCGTGCGAGGCAACCCCGTGGGCGGCGCGCCGGTCCTCGGCAAGTTCACCCTGGCCACCGGCTCGGGCGGCGTCGCCGGCTATGTCAGCTTCTCGGACGTCCCGACGACCACGGGCCAAGTCATCACCCGCGGCCGCCTGGGCTATGTGGGCGCCGACTACGCCCTGCCCGCCTCGGCCAACAACGGCCTGCCCTACACGCTGTTCACGGCCGACCTGAAGAACGCCGCCGGCGCCTATCGTCCGCCGGCGAGCACCAACGCGACCAGCGCGTTCAGCGGCCAACGCGCCCCGGAATCGAACTCTTCGGGCAACTACGACGCCACCCAGACCGACTGGGGCTCGCGCTCCAACGCGTACGACTGGGTGCGCCTGACCTCGAACAGCAGCACCGCCAGCCTGGCCAACCCGACCCCGGCCCTGGCCTATCCGATCGTCGGCACGGTGAACTTCCTCGGCTACACCTGCTACAACAGCAGCGCCAAGGTCGACACCATCCGCACGGCTTCGGTTGGCGCAGCCCCAGGCTATATCAACTACTGGTTCGCCAACCCGGCCGTACTGACCAACGCCGGTCTGGCCCCTCTGCCGGGGACCTGGCAGACCGCCATCACCGAAACCTTCCTGACGCCCACCACCGCGACCTCGGCGCTGAACCTGTATTTCGATACGGCTCACGCTGGCGGCACGACGGGCAACAGCGCCTGCAGCGTCTCCACGATCGTCGGCGCCTAATCCACCCTTCGACTTCGATCGACTTGGGGGGCCCCGGCGCAAGCCGGGGCCCTTTTTTCGATCGATTTCAAGGGCCCCGTGCGCCGGAACTCTTCACGCGAAAGCCTGTGTTTAGCCACAGCGACAGGCGCCGGCCGGCGTCCTAGGGTCCGGTCGAGGCGTCGCGGACCGCGCGCGACCATTGAGATATCCGAGGAGCGTTAGATGACCGCGTTCACCCCTGGCGTGCTGGAGAGCCTGGTCGGCGTCACCTTTTCCAACGGCAGCCTGGTTCTGTACGCCACCTCGCAAAGCGCCGACGGTTACGGCGGAACGCTTTCGGTCGGCGCCGGCAATATCGACAACGTAAGACCCGGCGCCGTGACGGTCACCGCCGTCCACGCCAGCTACACGGCCGCCTTCAACGTCTACAGCCCAACGCCGGCCGACCATTACTACCACTACTTCGCGACGTTCGGCACGATCAGCCTGAGCGACGGCAACACCTACACGATCTTTGCGACCAGTTCGAACGGCCTAGTCCTGGGCCTGGACAGCTTCATGATCGAGGCCGATGGCGCGGTTTTCGGTTCCTCCTTCTTCACCCTCACCAACACGCCCAGCCCGACCTATCCGCTGTCGTTCAACAACGACGCCACGGCCTACGTCGCGCCGGTCTGCTTCGCCGAGGGTTCGCGGATCCTGACCGCGCGTGGCGAGGTGGCCGTCGAGGATCTGATCGAGGGCGACGAGGTGGTCACCGCCAGCGGCGGGATGCGGCCGGTGATCTGGATCGGCAGCCGCCACGTACGCTGCGATCGCCATCCGCGCCCCGCCGAGGTGCATCCGGTGCGCGTGCGCGCCGGCGCGTTCGGCGACGGTCTGCCCGCCCGCGACCTGCGGCTGTCGCCCGGCCACGCGGTGGCGATCGACGGCGTGCTGGTCCCCATCAGCCTGCTGGCCAACGGCGCCACCATCGTCCAGGAACAGGTCGACACGGTGCGCTACTTCCACGTCGAGCTGGACGCCCACGACGTGATCCTGGCCGAGGGCCTGGCCTGCGAAAGCTATTTCGACGACGGCAACCGCGACGTGTTCGGCAACGCGCCCGGACACCTGGCGCTTTATGGCCGCCTGGACCCCCAGGACTGGGATCAGGCCTGCCTGCCCGTCGTGCGCCACGGCCCCCAGAGCGAAGCCCTGCGCCAGCGCCTGCTGGAACGGGCCGGCGCCCTGGGCTGGACGCGCGGCCAGGCCCCGCAGGTCACGCTGGACGCCGACGGCGAGGCGATCGCGCCGGTGTTCTCGACCGAACAGCGCCTGTGGTTCCTGGTCCCGGCGGCGCGCACCCTGGTCCTGCGCAGCCCCGCGGCCGCGCCGGCCCTGACCCAGCCCGGCCATGGCGACTGGCGCCGTCTGGGCGTGGCCGTCAGCGGCCTGCGCATCGGCGGCCAGCCCCTCGACCTGGCGTCCGACACGCTGGGCCGCGGCTTCCACGTCCTGGAGCATCACGAGACCGAAACCGCCCGTCTGTCCTGGCGCTGGACCGACGGCGCCGCCGAACTGCCCGCGACCTCTCATCCGACCATGGTCGAGATCGAGGTGCTGTGGGTCTCTCCCCGTTGGATCGCGCCCGACCAGACGCTCAATCAGGCAAGCCCCCTAGCCCCGCGCCTGCGTCTTGTCGAAGCGGGCTGATCCGACCCCGGCCGTCGTCGCCCCTTGGCGGCGGCCGGGCGCCTCCTTCAGTCCTGCGGCGTCCCCTGGGCCGCGAGCCGGGAGCGCCGATCGGCGCGACTGTGCTTAGGCTCATTGCCGCGCGGTCGATCGATCGCCACCAACACCGAAACAGCCTCGCCGGATGGGCGCGGCCCGCCGGAGCGCCGCCATGTCCCTGATGGAAGCCGACTGCCCCGCCGAGGCCACGGCCACGTCGCCCCTGGAAGGCTGCGCCTGCCGGTCCGGCCTGCCGCCCGAGCTGTGCTGCGCCCTCGACCTGAAGACCGCCGCGCGAACCTCGGCCTCGCCCAAGGTCGCCGCCGCCCTGGCCCGGATGGCCCAGGCCTATGACGACGGCGAACTGATCCTGGCCGAGCACTTCGCGCACGAGGCGCTGCGGACGGTCCCCGGTCACCGCGACGCCCTGGGCGGCCTCTACAACATCTGCAAGGACACCGACCGGCCGCAGGCGGCCGAGGCGCTTGTGCGCCGCATGGCGGCCCTGCATCCGGAGGACCCCGTCGTCCGGATGAACGCCGCCCTGTTCTTCCGCAGCAAGAGCGCGTTCACCGAAGCCGCCGTCCACGCCCGGGTGCTGCTGCGCCTGGCCCCCGACGTGGCCCTGGCCCAACGCATCATGGGCCTGGTCTTCGTGAGCCTGCACCAGGCGGTCGGCGCCGAGCACCATCTGCGCCAGGCCATCGCGCTGGGCGACGCCGACGAGGCCGAAACCCTGGTCGGCCTGGGTCAGGCCCTGCGTGGCCAGGGCCGCTTCGAGGAGGCCCGCGCAGCCTACGCCCAGGCCCTGGAGCGGATCGCCGCCCCCGGCGCCGAGGCCGTGCTCAGCGCGTGGTTCGAGCTGGAGGAGGCCGACGGCCGCCTGGACGAGGCCCTGGCCCTGATCGAGCGCCTGGCCGCCCTGGCGCCGGACGATCCGCGCGTCGCGATCGGCCGGGCCACGATCCTGCGCCGCCGTCAGGATCCCGAGGCGGCCCTGGCCGCGCTCGGCGCCCCGCCTCCCGCCGGTCCTCACGCCCCGGTCCGGATCCTGGCGATGAAGGAGCGCGGGACGATCCTGGACGCCCTGGGCCGTCACGACGAGGCCTTCGCCGCCTTCGCCGCCTTCAAGGACCAGACCGCCGAACTGACCGGCAACCGCTATCGCGCCGAGGCCGCCGCCCATCAGGCCCAGACGCTGAAGGCGTTCTTCACCGCCGGCCGCACGCCGCTGCTGCCGCGCGCGGGCGTGCGGACCGACGTCGCCCAGCCGATCTTCGTCGTCGGCTTCCCGCGCTCGGGCACGACCCTGGTCGAGCAGACCCTGTCGTCGCATCCGGCCATCGCCGCCGGCGACGAACTGCCGCTGATCGGCCAGCTGACCGAACGTCTCGGCGGCCTGCTGGCCAGCGAGGGCTCGTATCCCCAGGCCCTGAGCGAGCTGTGGTTCGGCGACAAGACCGGCCTGATCGACACCCTGCGCGACCACTATCTGAACGAAGCCGCCCGCATGGGCGTGGTCCACGCCGGCGCGGCCTGGTTCACCGACAAGATGCCGCTGAACGAAACGCATCTGGGCCTGATCCACCTGCTGTTCCCGCGCTCGCCGATCGTGCACCTGGTGCGCCATCCGATGGACGTGACCCTGTCTGTGTTCTTCAACGCCCTGAGCCACGGCTTCCATTGCGCCTCGACCCTGGACAGCGCCGCCCGTCACTTCGCCCTGACGGCGGACCTGGTGGAGCACTATCGGTCGGTGCTGCCGATGCGCTACCTGGCCGTGCGCTACGAGGACATGGTCACCGACCAGGAGGCCCAGGTGCGCCGCCTGTTCGACTTCATCGGCGAGTCCTACGATCCCAGCGCCCTGGACTTCCACGAAAACCCGCGCCCGGCCCGCACGGCCAGCTACGCCCAGGTGACCGAGAAGCTGTACGACCGCTCGCGCTTCCGCTTCCGCCGCTATCGCGAGCAGCTCGCGCCGGTCGAGCCGATCCTGCGCCCCTGGATCGAGCGGCTGGGTTACGGACTGGACGACCTCTAGAGGTCGTAGCCCGCCCCTCGGCCCTCGAACGGCGCCGCGCACCGGCGCGCGGGGTCGGCGGCGCAGGCGGCCAGCACCCGCGCGATCGCCTGGCGGCGCATCTCGAAGGCCCGCTGCTCGGCCAGGTCCAGCGGCGGCGCCGGAGGGCGGGCCATGGCCGGGTCGATGGCGACGCCGCCCGATCGCACCTCGAAATGCAGGTGCGGCCCGGTGACCTGCCCGGTGTCGCCGCTCCAGCCGATCACCTCGCCCTGGCGGACGCCGCCGCGCGCGGCGACACCCGGCGCGATGCGCGAAAGATGGGCGTACAGCGTCTCGAGCGCGCCGGCGTGGCGCACGACGATGCGCCGGCCGTAGCCGCCGTCCCAACCGGCGGCCTCGACCACGCCGTCGGCCGCCGCCAGCACCGGCGTGCCGGCAGCCGCGCCGAAGTCCACCCCGCGATGCATGCGGGTATAGCCCAGCACCGGATGCAGCCGCAGGCCAAAGCCCGAGGTGACGCGCGAGACCGCCAGCGGCGTGCGCAGCAGGAAGCGGTCCAGCGGCACGCCCGTCTCGTCGACATAGCCGCCGCCGGACCGTGGACCGCGGAACAGCCTGACCTTAGCCAGCGCCCCGTCGAACTCGACATAGTCCAGCCGCCCCTCCGGCCCGGCGGAGGCCGCCTCGCGAACCACCAGCCGCACCCGGTCGCCCAGCGCCACGTCGCGGGTCAGGTCCAGGCGGTGGGCCAGCACCGCCAAGGCCCGGCCGACCGCGGCGCGGCGCAGCGGATCATCCTCGGATCGGCCGTAGAAGACATCCTCGACCGTGCCCTCGATCAGCCGCGCCTCGCCCGGCTCCAGCGCCTCGGCGTCGGCCGCCGGCGGCGCGTCGGTCAGCAGCACCGGCAGCGGCGCGTTGTCTCGGATCGCCGTCGCCAGGTCGTCGCCAGCGGACGGCGGCGCGGTCCTGGCCGGCGTCGCGTGGACGGCGCGGCCGGTGACATGGGCTCCGGAGACGGGCGCGGTCGAGGCGGCCGCCAGCAACGCCATCCCGATCGACAGCAGCCAGGCGACGGAACGGTGGCCGCGACGCATGTTACGCCCTCGACGACTGGGGAGCCGGCGCACGCTGGCGCGCCGGCTCCGACGATCTTTTCACGACCGGACCGCGCGCCCTAGGGGCGGCAGGTCCGGTCCTGGGGGTCCTCGCACGGATCGCCGTCGCCGAAGCCCAGGACTTCGACGGTGATGATCGAGCGCTCGGGACGATCACGGCCGCTGACGGCTTGCTGGGCCGCCTGGGTCGCCGCCGTGCTGGCCGCCGTCGCCTCCGCGCCGACCACCGGCGCCGTCGGCGCGGTGGGCACGCCGATCACCGTGCCCGAGGCCTTGAAGTTGTCGGCGTTGGCCACCGTCAGGGCCGCCACGAACAGATTGCCGGCCACTCGCACCCCGGCGTCGCCGGCGTCGACCGTGCCGCGCGGCGCGATCAGGTAGACATTGGGCGCCTTGACGCCCACCGCCGGCTGGAAGGCGGCGATGCCGGCCCCGCTGACCGCCCCGGCCTGATCGACCTCGGCGTTGGCGTTGTCGCTGATCTTGACCACGGCCGGCGGGAAGTTGGCCGACGTCTTGGGCCCCTGGCCGGCGTTGAGATCGCCGTTGGACGACCACATGGCCACGTCACCGCCCTGTTCGGTGAACAGCCGGCTCTGGTTGAGCACGAAGTCGCCGTCGGTGAAGGTGGAGATCGCGCCGCCGCGCAGGCTCAGAACGCCCTCGTAGCCGGTCGGGATGGCCGAGATGACCGAGACGTGGCTGAGGTTCGTCGACGGCAGGCCGCCGGCGAACAGGTCGCGGCCGCGATAGTTGCGCCGCGAAGCCTGCTGGGCGGTGCTGACCGTCGAACCGGCCAGCACCCGGCCGCCCGGCCCCAGGATCGAGATGTCTCCGCCCCGCGCCGTCTGAATCGTGGCCAGGCGCAGGTCCAGATCGCCGGTGCGCACCTGCAGGTTGGCCCCGTTCGAGCCGCCGGTCAGGTCGTTGGCCGTATAGCCCAGCGCGGCCGGGAACAGCGTGTTCACCGCCGCGTAGCCGCGCGAATACTTCTGCAGCGACGCCCCGGGCGTGGCCGTCTGGACCAGCTCGTTGAAATAGACGTTCTGCAGGAAGCCGCGCTGGCGCAGACCCGACAGCTTGGTGAACGCCTGGTAGGCCTGCTCGTAGCTGACGGAGGTGGTTCCGAAAGTCGCGACCAGGGCCGGAGATTCGTGGGACTGCATCCAGGCGATCAGCAGGGGACCATAGATCGGCTTGGTTCGGTCGGCGACGTAGACGCCATGCTCGTCCTGGGTCTGGACGAACAGATAGTCGGGCGCCTTGTCCAGGCTGGCGGGATCGACATAGGCCTCGCGCAGGGCCGCATAGTCGGCGCCCTTGGCCACGCCGAACGCGATCTGCAGGTCGGCGCCCTGCGTTCCCAGCCAGGGGTTCCACTCGTTGCCGACCGACAGAACCCCGCCGCCGAACGTCTGGCTGGACCTCTCACCGGGGTCCAGGCCGCCCTCGTAGCTGTCGACGGCCGAATTCAGGAACGGACCCAGGTCCCGGCCCGCCTCGAGCGAGAGGGTCCCCGGCCCGCCGATCACGAAGGTGTTGCCCTGCAGGGTCGGACGGATGTCGGAGAAGCTGTTGAAGACCCCGCCCAGCGGCGCGCCCATCAGCGCGGTGGTGGCGATGATGTCGCGACCGGCGACGACACGCGTGATGTCCCCCGCGTCGAGGTTCTGGCCGAAGAACATCATGTTGACGATGTCGCGCCCGGCGCCGATCCGCGTCTCCTTGGGCGAGGAGACGATCATGTCGACGATGTCGCCGCCGGCATAGATGCGATTGGCCACGCCGTCGCCGAGGTGGGGCGTCGAGGCGTTGTGCTGGGCGCGTCTCTGGGCGGCCGTGGTGTTGGAAAACACCGCCGGGAAGTCGAAGGGCAGGCCGTTGCCCAGATTGCCGGAGCTGTCGAGGCTGAACGTCGAGAAGACGCCGGGCAACAGGCCGGGATCGGCGTCCAGCATGGCGATGCTGACCGGCGTGATATCGCCGCCCGCCGCCAGCGTCAGCGCGCCGCGGGCGGTGGGATACAACAGGATCGCCGAGGGTGTGCCACCGGTCATCGTCAGGTCGCCCGACAGGGCCACGGCGGTCAGCGACCCCGGATAGATCGACTCTCTGACCTCGCTGGTCCTCCGGCTGGGAACCCCACCGAAGCTGGTCCCTTCCGGGCCCGTATTGGTGATCGTCAGGAAGCCGTCGGCCACGACCGACACGCCCGCGTCCGCCGAATAGAAGCCCAGGCTGTTGGCGGCGTTGAGCGCCGAGGTGGTCACGCCCAGGGCCGAGATGCTGCCCACGGTGGCGTCGCCGCCCACGGACAGGTCGATCGTGGCGTCGGTCAGCCGCAGCCGCAAGGTGTTGTCGGCCAAGTCCGTCGCAACGACCGCGCTCTGGGTCTTGCCCGCCGCCGCCACGTCGCCGCCGACGCGGATCTTGGCCGCGCCCGCGCCCATGTCGACGCGGCCGCCCAGCATGTCGCCCCCGACATCGACGGTGATGTCGCCGCCGCCGTAGGTCAGCAGCGCCCGGCCGGCCAGGCGCTTGCCGTCGGCGCCGGTCACGTCGGCCGTGGTCACCGTGGTGTCGGCCACCAACGAGATGTCCGACAGGTCGCCGCCGGCCCGCACGCGGATGTCGCCTCCGCCCAGCGTCCCCACGCCCTCGGTGAACAGCTGCGCATTGATGCGGATGTCGGTGGCCACGCCGACCTGGCCGAAACGCCAGGGCTGGTTGAAGTCGCCCATCAGGCCCGCACCGCCGGCCGACCCGCGCTGGGCGGCCGCCTTCACGCCGGAATAGACGTCACGCCGGCTGAGGATGTCGCCGCCGGCCGTCAGCGAAACGTCGCCGCCGCCCTCGGCGTAGAACGGCTGGTTGCGCGCGACGCCGCGCAGGACGCCGGTCCCGGTGATCGCCAGGGGTTGGCTGTAGGCCGCCGGGTCGAGGGTCAGCGCCGCGCCCGTCTTGGGATCCACGGCATGGATCGTCGACGGATCGACCAGGTGACCGGCCGTGTAGACCGCCACGCCGCCCACCTGATAGCCGGTGGTCGCGGTCGCCAGCGCGCCGGTCGTGGGGTTGCGGTAGATGGGCGTCGCGCCGTTGCGCAGGTCGATGTCGCCGGCGGCGGCCAGGGCGATCGAACCCGTGCCGGTGCGGATCAACGTCGCGGTGACGACCGACGCGGACGCGGGCGTGATCACCTGCGGCGGCGTATAGGCGCTCTTCAGGCTGCTCCAGTCAGCGGCGAACTCGGTCAGGAAGGCGCCCATCAGCGCCAGGCTGGTCGAGACCCCCGTCGGCGCGTTGGCCGGGCCGGCGAACGTGTATTCGCCAGGATGCTGGGCGAAGAACGCGACGGCGCGCTGCGACAGGTCCGTGCGCGCGGCGGCCGGGGCGTTGGAGAACGTCAGCCGGGTGTAGGACTGCGGGGTCAGCCCCCTGTTCTGCGCCAGTTGCGCCTGGACCCACTGGTCGGCCGGAACCTGGCCGCCGTTGGCCACGCCCAACAGCAGGGTGTCGGACAGCGTGCCCGTACCGGCGACGCCGCCGTAGTTGTAGGTTTTCGTGCCGGCCACGGTGATCGCGCCCGTCGCCCCGGCCTGGACCCGCGTCGGATCCACGCTGAAACCGCCCGTGTCCGAGGCGCTGGCCCCGGCCGTGATCTGGTAGGACCACGATTGCACCGCCTTCTGGCCGTCGGCGGTCTCGATCAACGGGAAGAGCTGGGCGCTGCCGATCGCGTCGCCCTGGCCGTTGACGCCCGAGCCCAGGGCGGCGGCGCTGTTGGCCGCGGCGTTGTAGGGCGCGGGGTTTCTGGCGTCGACCTCGGCGCCAAGCAGGGCCGTGGCGCCGGGAACGGTGACGTTGACGATGAACGACGGCGCCGTGCCGGTGGTGAAGTCGCTCACCGTGCAGCCGCCGGCGCAGGTGCTGCCGAGGTAGCCGTTGAAGGTCTTGTTACCGCCGCCGAGGGCGCGATTGAGATAGGCCGGGTCGCTCTGGTCGCCGAACGTGAAGAAGCCGTCGGTGATGCTGCCGTTGATGTCGACGTCGTCGGTGGCCCGCAGGGTCAGGACCCCGGCTTCCCCCGTCGCCTTGCCGCCCACGCGGTAGGTCATGTTGGTGTAGTCGGCCAGGACCCGCCCTTCCGACCCCGGCAGGATGTAGACCGCCCCCGAGATGCCGGGATGGGCGGCCATCAGGCCGGCGGCGGTGGCCCCGGCCACGTCGACCGTTCCCGCTCCGAAGTTCCAGTTCGAAGCCAGCACGATCGAACCGTCGAAGTTCAGCTCCACGCCCGGCCGGGCGTGGAAGTTGGCCTGCTGGGCCAGGCCGCCCAGGCGACCGTAGAGGCTGGAGACGTCGAAGGTCTGGATGAAGTCGGACAGGGTGCCGCTGGCCGTGTCGGCCAGGAAGTTGACCCGGCCCGCGGCCGTCGCCGCCAGGTTCAGGGTCGCGGTGTCGCCGCTGACCGTCACCCCGGTATAGTGGTTGTCGGCCGCGATGGCCGCCAGGTCGAAGGCCCGATAGCCTTCCAGGACCACGCTGTCGGCGCCGCTGACGGCCCCGGCGAAGTCGACGTTCATCGTCTGGCCGCCAGCCTGACCCAGCACCGGCGCGCGCAGCACCACGGTCCCGCCGGTGTCGGCCTCGACATAGCGATAGTTGGTGACCCCGTTCTCGGTGGTGGCGACCAGGCGTGGCGCGGCGTGGCGCACGCCGACGTCGATCCTGGCCCCGGTCGCCACGGCGATAGCCCCCGACTGGCCCACGCCCAGCTGGACGGTTCCGCCCTCGGCCGCGCGCGTGGAGCCGTCGGCGTAGCCCAGGGCGCGAGCGGTCAGGATCGAGCCCGAGCCCAGCGTCACGCCGCTGGAGCCGAACAGGCGGATCTCGCCGCCGTTGACGCCCGACGCGTCGATCGCGCCCTCGATGTCCACGCCGCCGCCGTCGGCGACCAGCGAGAGGTTGGAGACCTTCAGCGTCAGGTCGCGCGCCAGGACCAGATCGCCGGCGCTGGTCTGCACGTCCATGCCGCCGTCGAAGCCGCCCTTGACGCCGCGCACCAGGCCCGAAAGATCGAGCGCGCCGGCGGTGTTGACCGTCAGGCGCGCTCCGCCGTCGGGGGTGGACGCGTCGATCGCGCCGTCGAACGACGCCGAGCCCTTGCTGGCGTTGACCGTCAGGACCCCGCCCTTGCCCGCGCCGCCGCCGACCGAGACGGTCGAACCGGCGCCGAACGCCACGTCGCCATTCAGCGCGGTCACGGTCAGCGAGCCGCCCGGAGCCGAGATCGAATAGGGATCGTCCGCGTCGCCGAAGGTCTTGGCGTAGCCGGGCGTCTCGATCAGCGCGCCGGCGCCCACCGTGACGTCGTCGGCGGCCGCCAGGGTCATCTTGCCGGCCGTGGCCCGCAGGTTGGTCCCCGTCACCGCCAGGCTCTGGCCCGAGATCGACAGGCTGGAGCCGGCGACGCCGACCGCCGTGGGTCGCGTGGAGCCGGACGCGGCGGCGATCACCACCGCCCCGCTCGAGACCAGCGTCAGGCTGGGCACGGCGCCGCTGGCCTGGCCCTGGGCCGCCCCGGACGCCCGGTCGAGGATCGCCGGCGTCCGAAGGGTCAGCGCCGCCGCCCCCGTGTCGAACGTCGCCTTGCCCTCGTAGAACAGGCCCTCGCTGGCGGCCAGGGAGACGCCGCCGCCTGCGCCGTAGGTGCGCAGGACGCCGTCGCCGAAGGTGGTGGTGCGGGTGTCGATGGTCAGCTGGCCGGCGCCGCAGGCCAGGGGGCCGCTCACGCCGCAGGCCGCCGTGACCGCGGTTCCGGCGTTCAGGCGCAAGTCGTCGGCGAAGATCCGGACCGCGCCGTTCGGATCGGCCAGGGCCACGCCCGGCGCGGCCAGGACCAGGTCCCCGAACCGATAGTCGCCGTTGGCGAAGTCGATGGCGCCGGAGGTGCGCAGCGTCAGGGACTTGGCGCGGCTAAGGCTGGCGCGCAGCTGGGGCGTCAGCACCAGACCGTTCAAGCCGTTGGCCGTGTCGGCGAAATGGATCTCCGATCCGCCCAGGGTCAGGTTGTCGGCGACCAGGGTGGCGGCCGGGTCGATCGTGAAGGCGCCGCTGGAATCCAGCAGCACCGACGCGCCGGTCAGGGTCGCCGCGCCGACGGTCAGCACGCCCGGCGTGACCGCCTCGACGTTCTTGCGCACCACGTCTCGGTCGGGACCGCTGGCCACGCGCACCAGAGCGCCCTGGCCGGTCGCCGGACCGGCGCCGTCGACGACGAAGTCGCCGCCGCGCTGGGTCGCCGTGGACGCGCGCGCCGTGATCGTCGCGCCGTCCTGGACGGTGATCGACGACGCCGCTCCGTCGACGGCCAGCACCACCTCCGACGCCGACAGGGCGGCGGAGGCGGTGTTGGCGACGTTGATCGCGCTGGCCGTGATCGCCAGACTGGTCGTGCCGTCGGCGTTGTCGGTGCGCACGCCGCCGATCAGCAGGCTGTCGGCGTTGAGAGCGCTGAGCTGGCGCGCGTCCAGTTGCAGGAGGCCGGCGACGGGCGCGCCCAACTGCGAGACGACCTCGATCCTCTGGCCGCTGATGTCGACCTGGCCGCCGCGGCCGCCCTTGCCCGCCGTCGTCAGGAAGGTTCCGTTCAGGTCGATGGCGTTCAGGGCCGACAGCACCAGGCGGCCGGCGTCCGACGGCAGGGTCGCGGCGATCTGGCCCTTCTTGGCCGCGGCGGCCGCGAAAGCGGTCTGGGCCGAGGTCAGGACGATCTTGGAGCTGGCCAGGATGGTCTTCTGGTTCTGCACCTCGAAGACCCGGACCTGAGACTCCCCGGCCCCGCCCAGCCCGCCGTAGCGGCCGGTGGTCACGACCGTGCCGTCGCGCCGGGTCAGCGCCGCGCCCGCCGCGACATTGGTCGCGCCCACGTCCTCGACCACCCGCATGCCGCCGGGCAGCATGGCGTACTGGGCCGGCAACAGGGTGTACCACCCCGCCGCCAGGCCGGAGCCGCCGTCGAGCCAGACGCGCCGGCCCGCGCCGCCGACCTGATAGAGGTCGCCGTAGTCGGCCGAATAGATCGGGTCATAGGGCGACACCGCGCTGTCCGACAGGCCCGGCACGATCGCGTAGACTTGGCGGCCGTCGGCGTATTGGTAACCGCCGTTGCCGGTGAAGGCGTCGGTGTTGTAGCGGCTGAGCACGTCGCGCGAACCGCCAGGGCCGGGGATGAACTCGTAGCCGTAGACGTCGCCGCCGCCGCTGATGTCGACCACCGCGCCGTCGCGCGTCGCCACGGCCTGGCCCGCCAGGGTCAGAACGCCGGACGGCGGCGCGGTCAGCGGATCGCCGCTGGTCGGCGCGAAGAAATATTCGGTCTGGTCGGTGGTCGTGCCGTACGGGATCGACAGCCCGCCGGCCGACACCGAGGTCACGCTGTCGCCGCCCAGCTCGACCGAGCGGGTCACGGGCGCGAAATTGACCCCGTTCACGGCGTACGCGGTGTTGGAGCCGATGCTCAGGGCGCCCAGCGGCGCGCGGACCACGCCGTTCTGAACGACGCTGTCGGCCTGCAGGGTCAGCTTGCCGCCCGCCGAATACGGAACGCCCGGAATCGTCGACGAGGCCCGCGCGATGGTCAGCACGCCGTCGGCGGCGCTGGAGGTGACGGCGAAGCTGGACCCGGTGGTGACATAGACTTGGCCGGCTCGCAGGGTGAGGTCGCCGTTGACGGCCAGCATCCCGGCCAGGCTGGGCGGCGCATTGCCGACGCCGAACGTCAGCTGGTAGGGCGACACGCCCGAGAAGCGCAGGTCGCCGGCCACGTCGAAGGTCGCCTGGGCCACCGAACGGTCCAGAAGCACGGCGCCGGAGACGTCCATCGCCCCCGCGCGCAAGATCACCTCGCCCTGGCCGGGCGCGCCGACGGCGGGGGTGGCCAGGGTCTGGAAGTCGCTGTCGAGGCGGATATAGGCGGCCGAGATGTCCAGTCGCCCGGCGGCGCCGATGACTGGCGAGAGGCCTTGCCGGTCTTGCGGGTCGGACAGGTTCGCGCGGCCGTCGAAGACGCCCGAGGTCAGGACGAAGGCGCCGCCCAGGTCGAGGTCGACGTCGCCTTCGGCGTTCAGCGCCCCGCGTACGACCAGGTTGTCGAATCCCGACGCCTGGATCTGGTCGGCCGAGACCCGGTTGCGCGCCAGCGCCTGGGAGTCGGCCTGGACCAGGGTCACGCCGGTCAGGGTCAGGGTCCCGCCGGCGGCCGCGCCGTCGCCGCCGTGCGCGTCGATCGCGGCGCCGGCCAGGAGCGCGCCGCCGCCGAGCGTCAGCGCCCCGCCGGCGCTCCATTGCGTGGTCTGCGCATAGCGGCCGCCCGACTGGAGCTGATCGAAGGTGTCCGAAGCGCCCGACAGGTCGAGCACGGCCCCCGAGCCGGCGACCAGGTCTCCCGCCTTGATCGAGGTCTTCAGAGCGTGGCTCGGATCCAGAGATCCCACGGCGACCTGGGCGTAGCCCGAACCGGGCTGGAACGGCGAGACCGTCGTGAAGTCGCCGTTCCAGTACTGGGAAGCGGCCGTGGTCAGGACGCCGCCGGCATAGACGCGGCCGGTGACGACCTGGCGCCCGTGGGTGACGCCCGTGGCGTAGGGATTGCGGACGCTGACGCCCGACAGGTCGGTCACGCTGCCGGCGTCCAGCTGGACGCCGACGCCGGCCGCCAGGTCGGCGGTCAGATAGATGGGATTGTCGCGCGCGACCTGGGCGTTGGTGCGCGTCGGATCGATCTTCGAGGCGGCGGACTCGTCGATGGTCCCATCGGGGTTGACCGTGAAGATGTCGGCCAGGCTGGCGACCGCCAGCGCGGTGGTCCGCGGATCGGCGTTCGGGGCCGAGACATAGTATTGCGGCAGGGCGGCGACCTGGTTGATCGCGCCGCCGGCCAGGCGGATCTCGCCCTGGTTCAGGATCTGGGCCGCGCCGATCGCCGCGCCGGGCGCGCCGGTGATCCGGCCGCCCTCGGCGACCTTGAGCTCGACCAGGCCACCGAAGGTCAGGCTGACCGGCCGCTGATCCCAGGCTTCCGCCTGCTTGCCCGGGGTCAGGATCGTGGCGACGTCGCCGCCGGTGCCCAGGGTCAGCAAGGCGGTGGTCTGGGCCGCGCCCAGGTGCGTGGCGTAGCGGGCCTGGGACAGGTCCAGGGTCTGGCCGGCGCCGACGGTCACGACCTGGGTCTTGAGCACGGCGTTGTAGCCGCCCAGGCCGTTGCTGAAGGTGTTGGCCGACAGGTCCGTCGCGTACGAGCTGATGTCGTACTTGGCGAAGCCGGTCTTGGAGAAGAAGTCCAGCGACAGCGCCGTGCCGGCGCTGGCCACGCCGTCGCCCAGCGCGATGGCCGGCGTGGTCAGCGCGAACGTGCCGCCGCCGCCGAAGCCCTGGGCCTTGATCGCGTCCCGGCCCAGGCTGATCCGGGCGTTGATCTGGCTGGGATTGACCGCGGGCGCTCCGGCGCCGGTCACGCGGAAGCCCGGCGCCTGGCCGGGGCTGACGCTATTGACGTCGGTCGGCTTGGCGATCTGGAAATAGGTGGTGTCGCTGGTCAGGGCGACGTCGCCGCCCTTGGCCGTCAGGACCAGGTCGCCCTCGTGGGTGACGTAGCCGCCGGACGAGACGTCGATCCGCGAGCGCTCGCCATCGACCAGGATGCTGCCGCTGATGTCGACGCCCGTGGTCACGCCGTTGGCGGTGGAGGCCAGGACCTCGCGCGGAGCGACGGTGATCTCGACCGAGCCGCCGTCGACATAGGCCGAGCCGAGCAGGCTCTCGGCGGTCGCGCCCTGGTCGTTGACCCACAGGCCGGCTGTCGACAGCTGGCCGTTGACGGTCACGTCATAGCCGCCCGCGCGCGGCGCGTCGGCGTGGAACAGCGAGCCCCCGCCGACATTGACCGTCTCCAGCGCGATGACGCCCGAGGCGGCGGTGATGTCGCCGTTGACCGTGATCGCGCGGCCGGTGGTCGCGGTGAAGACGCCACCAGGGCTCAGGTTCAGATCGACGCCGTCCTCGACCGTCAGGCTTCCCGAGGTGAGCAGCGAAAGCTGGCCCAGGTCCATCGCCGACAGGGTGTCGGCGCCCAGGGTCAGCACGCCGCGCTCGGCGACCGGCAGCATGGCCCCGGCCGGGCGCGCGACGCGGACGAGATCACCGTCGCCGTCGACCGTCACCGACTGGCCGTAGCCCAGGCCGTCGCTCTTGTCGGGCGTCTCGCCGTCGACGATCACGATGTCGCCGCCGCCGGTGCGGCCGGCGAAGTCGACGCCCAGTTCCTGGATCGACAGGAAGCCGCCGACCGGCATCTGGGACGACACCGCCTGGACCTGGCGGCGGTCGCCGAACACCGTGGTCTTGCCCGTGCCGTGCTGGGCGGTCTCGCGCTGGAGCACGCCCGGGAAGACCTCGGCATGGACCGTGCCTTCCAGCACGGGCTGGGACGACTTGATCGTCAGCGACCCCGCGTCGGCCCCTTCTGTGTAGGCGCCGGCATAGCCGTCGCCGTCGAGGATCATGTTGACGTAGGTGCGGGTCGGGCCGCGCGGCTGGACGTCGACATAGCCTTCGTAGATCCCGACATAGGTGCGGTCGGGATCGGCGTAGCTGATGTCGACCACGGCGCCGGTGGAATCGATCAGGCGCGTGGTGCGCACCCGGCCCGCCTCGAAGGTCCGCCAGCCGCCCGAGATGTCGATCGTGGCGCCGCGCTTGACGATCACGTCCGGCGCCGCGTCCACGGTTCCGGTCCCGACCCGTCCCCCCTGGACGCCCAGGGTGACGTCGCCGCCCTTGGTCATCAGTTCCGAGGCCGTGACACCCACCTGCTGGGCGTAGCTGCCGGCCGAGATCAGCGGCGAGCCGACATAGGCCACGCCATCCTCGCGCACCCCCGAGATGCGGGGGTCCAGATAGATGGTGGCGCCGTTCAGGAAGCCGCTGCGGAACAGGGGCGAGTCGGCCAGTTCGTTGCCCTTGACCGGGTCGATGACGATGGTGTTGCGCGAGGCCGGCACCACCACGTTCTTCAGGCCGGCCGCGTCGATCACCGCGCCGCTGTCGACGAAGATGCGCGACGATCCCGGCGCCGCGTTCGCCGAACCGTTGCCTTCGATGCCCGAGCGCGAGCCGATGTCGATCGTCGCGCCCGGGGCGTAGGTCAAGCTGCCGGCGCCGATCTCGATGCGGCTGCCGGTGTTGCCCACGCTGATCTTGGACGGCTTGAAATTGGCCAGCGACACCGCGTCCTGGGGGATCGAGCCGGTGTCGTCCGGGGTGATGGCGATGAGGCTGGACGGGGCGAGCCGGACGTCGGCGCCGTCGATCCTGACATAGCCGTTGCGCGCCACGCTGGTGGTGGCCGTGATCACCCCGTCGTTGATCACCGCCCCGACTCCGCTGTCGGCGGTCAGCGAGACATAGCCCTCGGCCGAGCGGATCAGGCCGGTGTTGAGAACGTAGTCGGCGGCGGTGGGCGCCGTGCTCGTTCGCCCGCCCTGATTGCTGACCGCCACCACCAGGCCCCGGACGTTGGGATCGGCGCTGTCGGCCTTGCCCTCCGAGGCGTTCAGCACCACCGCTCGACCAGAAGCCAGACTGACCTGGCCGCGCACGGCCTCCAGGCTGCCGGCGTTGGAGACCTTGGGCCCGGTCAGCAGGATGAAGCCGCCGTCGCCCGCCGTGATCTTCGCGCCGGCGGCGACCTCGACCGCGCCTTCGGGCCTGGCGTCGTACAGGCCGCTGGCGTTGGTCAGGGCCGAGAAGTTCGTCGCGGGCGGACCGGA
Source organism: Caulobacter soli (assembly GCF_011045195.1). GTDB lineage: Bacteria > Pseudomonadota > Alphaproteobacteria > Caulobacterales > Caulobacteraceae > Caulobacter > Caulobacter soli. Next base: position 4,261,849 of record NZ_CP049199.1, read on the forward strand.
CACGTCCTGGGCGCCGTTGGCCAGCAGGCCGCCGGTCAGGAATTCGGCGTTGCGGTCTGCGATGGACAGGTCATGCAGGCCGCCGGTGCTGACCGAGGCGGCCCGGCGGCCGATCTCCAGGCTGCTGGCGATGAACGAATGGGTGTTGATCTGCGAGGTCCCGCCGAACAGCACGCCGTTCTGGTTGATCACCAGCACCGTGCCCTGGGCGGTGATCGAGCCCAGGATCTGGCTGGGCGCGGCCGCGCGCGACGGATCGCGCAGGCCGGTCACCGGATCCAGCCCGCCCACCACGCGGTTCAGCACCACCCAGTCGGGCTGGGCCACGCCGTTCTGGCTCTGGTCGAAATTGAGGGTGGTGTTGGCCCCGACGTTGAAGGTGTCCCACGACAGGATGGCGCGGGACTCGGTCTGCTTGATGTCGACCAGGATGCGGCCCGAACCCGAGGTGGCCTGGGTCGGCGCCAGCGCGCCCTGCCAGACGCCCAGACCGGTTCCCGCTAGGGCGGGATTGATGGCGGGCATCAGCCCCCCCGCGCCCAGGCCGTTGGGCACGGTTCCATTCAGGGCCGCCGCGGCCTGGCGGGCCGCCGCCTGGGCCTGAACGGCCACGTTGACGGTCTTCTGGGCGTTGGTGGCGTTGAGCAGGCTCCGCGCCGCCGCGGCGTTGGCGCTGGGGGTCACGCCCGGCACGACCGGAACGGCCACGGACGGCGCGCCGGCGCCGGTGGCCGGCAACCGCGCCCCGGCCCTCAGGGTCGACAGGGCGTCGGCCGACGCCTCGTTCGTCGCGGCGGCCGACAACAGGACGACCACGCTGGCGCCGCAGAACAGCGCGCGCCGCGCCCGGCCGATCGACGAGAAGAGAGGCTTGGATTTGTCGGCCATGGTCGAACTCTGGTTTCGGGTTGCGAGCGAACCGGGCGGCACGCGAGCGATTACTGGGACTTGACGGCGGGCTGGGCGGCCGATTTGGCGGCGGGCTGGGTCAGGGTCTTGTCGGCGGGCACGTCCAGGCGCGCGCCGTAGAGGCGGTCGCCGTAGTCTTGCTCGAGCTGTTCGATCTGGACGCGCTTGAGGCCGACGAACGGCTCGCGCCGCGCCATGACGTCGGCGACCGTCACGCGGCTGTAGGCGTCGAGCACTTCGCGCGCCACGCCGATGGCCTGGGCGTTCTTGGCCCTGGCCGCCTCGGCGCCGGCGCGGGCTTCGGTCAGTTGCGCCGACAGCCTTTCACGCTCGGCCTGATCGTCCCGCACCTGTCGCGTCAGCCGCTCGACCTCGGCCCGGGCTGCGGCCAGGTCGGCCTCGCCCTGGGTCCTGGCCTGGACCGCCTGAGCGGCCTGGGCCTTGTACTGCGCCAGTTGCGGTCCGCTGACGTCCCGCGAGGCGCGCCCCGCGCGCGCTTCCGCCGTCGCCAGCCGTCGCTTGAGCGCGTCGCGCTCGGCCTCGGCGGCGGTCTTCTGGGCGACCAGCGAGGCCTGGTTGTTCTGCAGCTCCTGCAGGCGACCGTTGACGGCCACCAGCTGGCTGCGCAGGCGGTCTTCCAGGCTCTGGGCGTGGGCCGTCCCCGTCGTGGCGGCGGTGGCGGCCGTCAGGCCCAGGATCGCGGCGATGATCGCGCGGCGCATGGTCAGAACCTCACATTGAAGTCGATCTGACCCACGTCGATCGACAGCGGCGGTCCCGACACCTCGTTGGCGCTGAACCAGCGGAACTCGATGTTCGCGCCTTCGAACAGGCCCAGGCTGGCGTTGACGAAGTAGCCCTTGGCGTTGGTGCCGCCGAGGTGGAAGTCGGAGTCGGTGTAGCCGTCGAGCACCGAGTCCGCCTCGAGCCGCTTGTAGCCGGCCGTGAGGTTCCACTGGCCCCAGGCATAGGGGTTGAGCTGGCCGTAGACGAGCTTGCCCATGTAGGCGTTGGGCCCGGTGGCCAGGCGCGAGCCGGCCTGCCCCGCCGTCGGCGCGGGACAGGGATTGTCATCCAGGTTGTTGTTCACCGGCAGGCCCAGCTCGTTGTAGCGGCAGGCGTCGCCGCGATCGAAGGCCAGGTTGCGGGCGTAGGCGCCGACCAGCAGCAGGTGGCGGTCGTCCTCAAGCTTCATGTCGAACGAGGTGCTCAGGTCCAGCACGTCGTAGTCGAAGCTGAGGCCGGCATATTGCGGCACGGGATAGTCGGTGACGCCGGGCGGCGGCAGGATGTTGCGCAGCAGGAAGAGCGTATTGCCCTTCTGCATGAAGGCCGGCCGCGTGAAGTCGGTCGTGCACTCGGTCACGCCGGTATAGAGCGCGCAAGGATCCGACAGCAGGCCCCGGTCGTACTGGAACTGGTAGAAGGCGGCGCTGGCGCGCCAGTCGAAGCGGTTGGTCTGCCAGGTGATCTCGCCCTGGCCGCCGAACATCCACTTGGTCTTGGTGTTGGCCTTGTCGGGGCTGTTGGTCGGGAAGTTGCCGTCGCGATAGTCCATCATGAAGGCGCCGGCCGTGCCCGAGACGCTGATGCGGTGACGCGGGAACAGCGGATAGCGGATGGTGGCCGCCGCGCCGTCCAGGGCCAGGTCGGTGTCGTAGACCAGGTCGGTCAGGCGGTAGCCTTCGATCTCGTCCACGAACGGATTGGGCATGCGCCCGACCGAGCCGCTCAGCCACGACAGCGGCTTGATGTCGACATAGGCGCGGTCCAGCCAGATGTCCTTCTTGGTCAGGCCGCCGCCCAGCAGCTGGGTGGTCGAGACCGGGCTGTTGCTACGGCCGCTGGCCAGGCGGATGTGGGCCGAGATCTGGTCGGAGATCTCGGCGTCCAGATTGATCCGGGCACGGACCGACAGCTGGCTGCCCCGATCCTGCAGGGTGTTGAGCAGCGGCACGCCGGCGGGGTTGGTGTTGGGATTGAGATCCGTCGGGCCGTTGGCGTTCAGGGCCGCGAAGTCGATCATCACCGGGATGTTGGAGTCGTCGTACCGGTCGAACTGGTCGCGGAAGCGCACGTCGCCGCTGAGCTTGATGCGCTGGGTCCATTCCGGGATCACGTTGGGCGCGGCCCAGTTCTCCTCGCGGGCCTGCTTGAGCACCTCCTGGCGGATTTCGTCGCGCAGTTGGGCCTTCACGGTCTCGGGCACGTAGGGGATGCGCGTGGCGCCGGGCGCGGGCGGCGGCAGGGCCGGCGCGGTCGCCTGGGCGCTCTCGGCCGCGCGGGCGGCGGCGGTCTGCTGCTGGGCCTGGGCCATCAGGTCGTCGGCGGCGGCCTGGCTGATCACCCCCTGCTTGACCAGCAGGCGCGTCAGGTTGACGGCGAGGTCGGCCGACGGCGTCCCCGACTGGGCGGCCGCGGGTCCCGCGAGGGCCACGGCGAGCAGGGCCGCCACGGCCGATCCGCCCAAGGCGGCCTGGCGCGACATAGCGGTCGTCGGTCTGGTCATGGAGGATCCCCTGTTATTTCGGCGGCGCTGCGTGAGGGTCATGCCCTCCGGCCCCGCAAGGCCACGCGGGCCGGAAACTTGAGTTGTGGCGGTGGCGGATCGAGACGCGGCAGCGCCTGGAGGGCGGCCACCAGCGCGCGGTCGGCGCGCTCGTCGCCGCTGGACTTGGCGATGGAGACGCTTCCGATGGAGCCGTCCGGCTTCACCCAGATCCGCACCTGCGCGGCGAAGAACAGTCGGTTGACCCGGTCGTCGGCCTGGATCGCGCTCTGCAGTTGCGAACGCAGGTAGCGCTGATAGCTGGCCTCGGCGAACCCGCCGTCGCCGCCGGTGTCCGAGCCGTTGGGATCGCCGCCCACCGAAACGCCGCCGCCCTTGCCCGCCGCCACGCCGAACGCGTCGGCGCCGGCCTGGGCCGGTCCGTTGATCGTCAGCTGCTTGGGCGCATCGCTCTTGGCCGGGGCCTCGGGTTGGGGATCGGGCGTGGGCGAAGGCGTCTGGTCCTTCACGGGCTCGGGCGGCTGTTCCTTGGGCGGCGGAGGGGGCGGAGGCGGAGGCGGCGCCAGGGCCACCATGGGCGGCGGCGCGACCTTGCGGCTCACGCCTCCGGTGTCGTTGGCCAGCCGCCAGACGCCGACCGCCAGCGCGGCCAGGACCACGACGGGGATCACGATCCGGGCGACCGCGCCGATCCGATGACGGAGGAGCTGACTCATCGGTCCCGGCTCAGCGCTCTTCGGCTCGGCCGGTGACCAGCCCGACCTGGTTCAGGTCGAGCCGACGCAGCAGATCCAGCACGTCGGTCACCCGCTGGTACTGGACGACGGCGTCGCCCTTGACCACGATCGGGAACTCCGGCTCGGTCGCCTTGGCCGTGCGCAGGCGCGTCTCCAGCTCCGGCAAGGTGACCGGATAGGCGTCGAGGAACACGTCCCCGTTGCTGTTGATCGTGATCGCCTTGGTCTTGGGCTTGGCCAGGCTGGTGGCCGAGCTGGCCTTGGGCAGATCGACCTTGATCCCCTGCACCGAGGCGGTGGTCAGGATGATGAAGACGATCAGCAGCACATAGGCCAGATCGAGCATCGGGGTGATGTTGATGTCGTCGTAAACGCGATCGTCGTCTTGCACCTGCATGGCGTGGCTCCCCGCTCCGCCGGCCTATTCGGCCGCTTCGGCGTAGGACGCAGCGCTGAAGCGCTCCGAGGCACGCGTGATGAATTCGTCGACGAACACGAGCATGTTCGCCTGGACGGATTTGTTGCGGGTGACGACGTAGTTGTAGCCGAACAGCGACGGGATCGCGACGGCCAGACCCGCGACCGTGGCCAGCAAGGCGGCCGAGATGCCGGGCGCGATGGCGTTGACGTTGACGTCGCCGGCCGCCGCGATCGCCGCGAAGGTGATCATCACCCCGACCACCGTGCCCAGCAGGCCCAGGAACGGTCCGCCGGAGATGGCGATGGTCAGCACCACCAGCGACTTGGCCAGCCGCTGGTTCTCGCGCACCAGGGTGGCGTCCATCAGGGCGCGGATCACCTGGATCGCCTCGGCGCGCAGGATCATCCCGCTCTTGAGATGGCGGCGGGCGATCTCGTCGGCGCCGGCGCGGTAGATGCGGTAGATCGACGAGCTCTCGACGGCCCGGGTCTCCGAGCGCTCCAGGCGTTCGGGATGGGTCAGGGCCAGCAGGTCGTCGCCATGGCGGCGGAACAGCTCGACGAAGCGGTCGTTGGCCGCGTCGACCCGGCCGACATAGACCGACTTGCTCCAGATCACATAGATCGCGGCCGCGCCCATGATCCCGAGGATCGCGATGATCACCCAGGCGTCGACGGTCACCGACTTGACGATCACGCCGAAGGGTCCGAAGCCGAAACCCGACTGCTTTTCATCGCCGGCGAAGGTCGCCAGCTTGGAGTCCTGTCCCTGCGAGACGGCGTCCATGCGGATCAGCGCGGCGGGACGGGCCACCTTCGAGAAGCGCACCTCGTCCACGCCGCCCGCGAAGCCGGACAGGCTCCCGCCGGGCGCGTCGGCGCCGATGGCGACCGGACCGTTCAGGGCCGGCGTCGTGGCCGGACCGGCCACGGCGCTGACGCCGTCGACATAGAGCGTCACCGCGCTGCCGTCGGAGACAGCGGCCAGATGGGTCCACTTGCCCGTCCCGACCGGCGCGGGCGCGACCAGGCGCTGGCCCGAGACCTCGACGAACGGCGCGCCGTCCTGCAGGCCGAGCACGACACCCTGCCCGCCGTCGCGGCGGGCGACCAGGGCGACCTGGCCGGTGATCGCGTCGGGCCGGGCCCAGGCGCTGATCGTGAACGGCGCGCCGGCCGCCACGGCCAGCAAGGGCGAGGCGTTGACCATCATCGGCGCCTGGCCGTCGAAACGGCCGCCTCTGCCGATCACCGAGCCTTCGTCGGTCGCCGAGGGCGCGCTCAGGGCGTTGTTGCCGTTGGCGGTCTTGTCCTTGGGCGCCACGCCGTTGGCGCCGTCGAAGTGAAAGACGGCCGCATAGTCGGCGTCGAAGGTGCCGGCGGTGTCGACCGCGGCGGGCGCGGCCTTGTTGCCGTAGTACATCCAGATGGTGCGGCTGGCGCCGACCGGGAATTCCGGAACGTCGACCCAGACCAGGGCCACGCCCAGCAGCGGGTCGAAGCTTTCGATGTGATAGGCCAGCGGCGTCTTGTCGTCGGCGGCCACGAAACGCAGGTCCGCGCCGTTGTCGGCCGAATCCTCGAAGTGGAAGTTGCCGCTGTGCAGGCGCAGCAGCAGCGGCGCGCGGCCTACGGCGCCGTTGATCGGCGCGCCCTTGGCCGTGGTGTCGATATCGACCTGGACCCGATAGGACCAGTGCTTGTCCCACCAGGCCAGGGCGCCGGTCGGAACCGCCGACGCGATGGCGGCCAGCAGGGCCGCGAAGACGAAGCCTTTGAGAACACCCTTTCGGGATTGCGCGCCGCGCATCTTAGAACTCCGCTTTCAGGCTGAATGAGAAGTACGGACGGCCATCGGTGCGATTGGACCCGTTCCGCAGGGGGAAGGCGGCGACGACGTCGCCGTGCAGACGTTTGAGAAGCTGGACGCGCGTGCCCAGGCCGGCGCTGTAGAGGAAGAACTCCTCCTGCTGTTCGGCCAGGGGCTGCAGCACCCAGGCGCCGGCGCCGTCGAGGAAGCCGTAGACCCGCCAGCTCTCCACCAGGCCGGGCGCGGTGTAGAGCGTCGGGCTTTGCACCTCGACCGAGCCGAAGACGCCGCCGTCGCCGACGGCCTCGGCCGACAGATAGCCGCGCACGCTGGTCAGGCCGCCGATGGCGAACTGCTCGGCCGACGGCAGGGGCGTGTCGCTGACCTGGCCGGAGAAGCGGAAGGTCGCGTCGAAGCCCCGGCCCAGCGGCCGTTCGTGTTCAAGATCCAGGTTCAGGTGGATGAAGTTGGCCCGCGCGTCGCCGCGCCGCGCCCTGAAGCCGTCGTCGTGATCGCCGAACCCGCGGATGTTGGCCGTGACGGCAACGGTCGCCGTGGTGTTGGACTCGGCCTGGCGCCGCCAGGTGTAGGCCCCGTTCAGAGGCCAGTACTCGATCTGCCCCGAACTGACCTCGGCGGTCTCCAGGCGCACGAACTCGAAGTACTTCTTGTAGTCGAGGCCGCCGGAGAAGCTCTGGCTGATCGCGCCCGACGACGGGAACTGGTGGATCAGCCGCGCGCCGACCGTGGTGCCCTTGCCCAGCACCGAAACGCCGCCGAGCGTGGCCACGTCGCTGTTGGAGTGGAAGCCGTAGAGCAGGCCCGTCAACGACGTGCCCCAGATCGGCGCCACGTAGGAGCCGGCATAGACCTCGGTGTCCGACTGGCGCTCCGGCGCGACCTGGTAGGTCGCCGACAGGCTGTGACCGCGCTGCCAGAGATTGTCGTAGCGCAGGTTGGCCGACAGCCGCAGCGGCTTGGTGAAGGCGCTGTGGTCGTTGTTGAGCTCAAGGCTGCCGTGAACCGGCTGCTCCTCGGTCACCTGCAGGTCGACATCGACCGTGCCCGGCGCGACGCCGGCGCGGATAATGGGGGTGACCTGACGATCCGGCAGGCGGTTGGCCGCGGTGATCTGGGCCTGGGCCGCGTCGAGGTCCGGCACCTGCCCCTCGGTCAGGGCCGGCAGTTCGTCCTTCAAGCGGTCCATCGAGTGATATTTGGAGCCCACCACCCGCAGGCGGCCGATCGGGGCCTCGACCACGTGCAGGCGAACGACGCCGTCGGAGACGCTCTGCCGGGGCACCTCGACGACGACCGTCTGGAAGCCCTTGGCGTGATAGGCCTCCTCCAGCGCCTTCTGGGCGGCCGTCACGTCGCTGCGCGTCCGCCCGGGCCCCATGAACGGATAGATCGCGTTCTCGAGCGAAACCTGGTCGAGCACCGTGTTGCCGTCGACGTCGATGGCCTGGATGTCGAAGGTGGGCTCAGCCTGCGCGGCGTCCTGCGCCAGCGCCGCGCCGCTCCAGGCGCCCAACAGGCAGGCGGTCGCGACGACCTTCAGGCCCACGCAGGCAAGCTCGGACGCCGCCAAGGGCGTCCGACGACGTGAGCGCCACGCGCTCCCGAAAAACGACGTCTTCGCAGACAAAGACCAGCCCCCGAACCCAATTCGTCAAGACAGATACAAGTACAGTCGCGCACCAGGCGCGGATCAATTCGAGGAATCGCGATGTCTACTAAGATATCGTCGGAACTGACGCGTCCAACATTCGCACCATCCGTGCATTGACGAATGGATTCACACACAGCGAATGTCAGGTCGCGCCGATTACCGACGTCCCCGTTTGTGTTGGAGACAACTGAGCGCCGAGCGATGCGACAAGATTTTAGATGAACTTTTTGCGTCAAAAAGCGGCGCTGGAGACGACTCAGCGCAGCAGCACAACCCCACCGGGCAGGTCGACGAGCCGCGCGCCAGTCAGATCACGGATCTGCTCGATCGCGCCCTGGATCTGGTCGATGCGGAAGACGCCGTAGACCGGGCGCCGGGCCAGGCTGTCGCCGACCAGGAAGATCTTTCCGGTGCGATAGCGGTTCAGTTCGTCGACGACGTTCTGCAGCGGCGTGTCGCGGAAGATCAGCAGGCCTTTTTGCCAGGCCGAGGTCACCGCGGTGTCGACCGCCTCGGTCGCGCGCAGCTGATGATCGGCGTAGCGCACCTGTTCGCCGGCCGCCAGGAGAACGCGGGCCTCGCCGCGCTGGACCTCGGCCTCGCCGGCCAGGCAGGTGACGCAGACCTCGCCGGCCTGGTTGCGGATGTTGACCTGGCCGCGCCGCACCAGGGTGCGGCCGTCGGCGGCGGCCACGACGAACGGGTCCGACGCGCGGTCGCTGCTGATCAGGGCCTCGCCGGTCTTGAGTTCGACGCCCGACCGCCGGCCCAGCCACGCCACGCTGGTGCGGGTGTTGAGCTCCATCGTCACGCCCGGGGTCACCGCGGCGGTGCGCCGCTCGCCCACGCCGGTGCTGTAGTCGGAGGTCAGGGCGGCCAAGCCGCCGGTCAGCAGATCCGAGCGAACCACGACCATGTAGCTGGCGGCGGTCGCGGCGGCCGCGCCGCCGCCGATCAGCAAGGCGCGACGCCCCGGGTCGACACGACCGCGCGCGGCGCCCCGATCACGGCGCGCTCCGGCCCGCGGCGGGACCGCCGGCGCGGCGTCTCGCACCTGCACGGCGCGGCGCACCATGCGTCGCAGACGCACGACATCGGCGAACGCCGCCTCGTGCGCCGGGCTTTGTCCGCGCCAGAGCTTGAAAGCGTCCGCCTCGTCCGTGGTCATGGCGCCCGACAACAGCCGATTCAGCCACGCCAACGCTTGGGATGTCGGCCGATCAGCTTCGGCGTCGTGTGTCGGGTCGCTCATCAGCGTCATGGTTCGGTCAAGGGAGCTCGCCCCGGAAAGAGGTGAACGGCACTTTAGAGACAATCAACGTCAGGATTCGCGACGTTGAGAATGATCTTTTTCTTTCCAGAAGCGCCGGATGTGCTCGGTGGCCAGTTCCAGCTCGCGCTGAATGGTCCGTAAATGCACGCCGTGCGTGGTCGCGAGGGTGGCGTGCGGCACGTTGTCGCCCCACGACGCCTCGAAGATCGCGCGGCGTCGGGGCGGCATTTCCGCGAGCACGCGGATCAGCTGGGCGATCTCGGACCGTCCCTCGGCGATCTGGGCCGGATCGGGCGTGTCGTCGGGTATGCCGATCAAGGCCTCGGCCTCCGAAAATGTCAGGTAGCGGCCTTCGACCTTGCGCCGGTTCTTGGCGATGTTGATGGCCGTGCGGAACAGATAGGCGTCGAGATTGCGCACCGGCTCGGTGGGATCGGTGCGCTGCAGGCGCAGGAACGTTTCGTGGACGGCCTCGCGCGCGAGATCGGCCGACCCCAACCGGCGGGTCAGGCGACGGACGAAATCGTCATACCGGTCCAGCAGGCGTTCCCGCAGACCGGCCCAACTGGAATCGGACATCAGGTCTTGTCCCAACGCATGGGCTCGCCGGCGCCGAAGCCCCGTCGTACGCGCCCGCATTCACTAAACCGCCGGGTGATGGCCCCCAAGAGATCCTCGATACGCCCTAGGATGGGTTGAAGGAGACGGGCAACTGCACCGTCAGCGGCGAAGGCAGGCCCGCGGGAACATGCGGCATCGGCTGGGCGCGCAGCACCGTGGCCATGGCCTCGTTGTCCAGGGACTCGAAGCCGGAACTGGCCTTGACCCACACGCCCACGACGTTGCCGTCCTGGTCGACCCGGAAGATCAGCTGGGTGACGCCACGGGCGGCGACCGCCTCGGCCTGGGCCGGATAGCGGCGGAAAGGCTGGATGTGGGCCAGGAGACGCGCGCGATAGTCCGAACCCGAGACCGCGGCCGAAGCCGTCGACACGGCCTGCAGGCCCTGGGCGGCCTGCGCGCTCTGTTCGCGCGGGCCGCGGTCGCCGATCGCCTCGGCCGGGGGCGCGGCGGCCTCGCCCGTCTGGCCGACCGGCCCGATCCGGTCGGGCCGCTCCTGCGCCACGGGCTGGTCGACGGCGGGCGTCGGCGCCAGGGCGGGCGCGGCCCGGGCCTGCTCGCTCGACACCAGGGTGACCTGGACCGAACCCGGCCCCTCGGCGCCGGCCGCCGCCATCGGCCCCGCCGGAACTCGCGCCAGGATCAGCGCCGCGCCGACCACATGCAGCAACAGGGAACCGGCGACGGCCAAGATGTTGGGATGCCGGCGAAAATAGCGCAGCCGCGAAACCACTCTTGTCATCGCCCCTAATGCGTCGGGTCTCCCGCGTCCTTTCCAGCTGGACGCTGGAGCATGGGAGCCGATCACGATGAACAATCTAGGGTGTCATCGTAAAGGTAGCATGACAGAATCCCTGCCCTCAATCCGCGCGTTCAGTCAGGCTCCCGGACGGGACCGAACGACCAGGACCACGGGCTGGGGCAGGCCCTCGGGCGGCGGGCTGTCGATCACGACCCGGCCGACGATGGTGGTGATCGCCTGGTCGCGATCGGGATCGCCGGTCGAGTCCTCGGCCACCAGCCGGTCGATCGCGCCGGACGGGGCGATCCAGAGCTTCAGGGTCAGGCGGTAGCGTCCGGCGGCCAGGTCGCGGTCGCCGGCCAGGGCCTGATGCACCGCGCCGCGCACGAGGCCGCCATAGAGCTTCAAGTCCAGTCGCTCGCCCTCGGCGGCCGGGACGGCGGCCTCGCCGCGCACCTCCAGCGTGTCGAGCGACAGCATGGTCGACCGGTCGCTCGGCGCCGGGCCGAAGTCGGCCGGCGGAGCCTTGCCGACGTCCGGCCGCAGGACGACGCTGTCGTCGTGGCTGAAGACCGCCGCCAGGCCGGTGCCAGCCAGCAGGGCGCGGAGCGCCGCCTCGCGCGTATAGAGGCCCACGACCCCCGGCGAGCGCAGGCCCTCGCCCCGGGGACGATCGTAGAGCACCTGCACGCCGGTCGCCAACGCATAGGCCTCGATCGCCGCGCTGAGGGGACGGGCCGAGATGTCGAAGCGGATCGGGGCCTCGCGCGGCGCCACCGGAACCGGCGCCTGGGCCAGGGACACGGCCGGGGCGAGCAGCAGCCAGGCGCCGACGGCTAGCGCGGGGCGCCAGCCGGCGCGAGGCGCGGCGGGCGCGGGCCGCCGTCCATCAGAGGCGCTGGGCGGCCTGGCTGTCGCGCGCGTGGGCATGGAAAGGGTCAGAGGCTCCCGCGCGGGCTCAGCGCGACGTCGATCCACGTCCTACACTACCATCGGCGCGTCGCAACTCCAGCCACGCCGGCGCCGACCGATCAGTCCAGCGCCCGCAGCCAGTACGGGGTATCCCGCCGGCCGGTGAACTCGATGATCGCGGCCCGCCGGAAGACCCCGCCCTGGGTGTCGCGCGCCACGATCCGCACGGTGACCGGACGGCCGACATAGCTGACCGAGCCGGCCTCCAGCGCCGTGCGTTGGCCGGCCAGTTCGCGCTGGCGAATGATCGTGTCCACGCCCCCGGAGTCGCTCGACGACATCACGCTCATCGCCAGCGGGTCGGCGTTGCGGGCTTCGAACGCCCCGCTCGCGCCCCAGAACAGGGTCAGGGACGGCGCGATCCGCGCCAGCAGCGCCGGGTCCATGCCGTCCAGCTCGGCCAGCTCGCCGACGGTGCGCATGGCGCTCCATCGCGGGCGGACGCCCCGGCGCGCGTAATAGAGCAGCCCACCGTCGACCCGTTCGCCGTTGTCGCGCCAGTCCATCGCGCTGTCGACCAGCCGGTCCAGGCGCGCGCCCGACGCGCCGCCGGCCTGGAACAGTCGTCGCCATTGCGTTTCGGTCAGGCTGTTCAGCGACGCCTTCCCGCGCTCATCCTCTATGGTCATGGTCACCTCCGCGCCGCCGAGGTCCAGGCGGCGGGGACGACCGTCGGCCGACCACCGGGCGGCGGCGCTTTCGGCCCCCAGTCCGTGGACGGCCGTGGCCAGGCCCGCGTCGGCGGCCGCCTCCAGCCGCGCCGTCCGCATCGCCGCGTCCGCCCCCGCCAGCGCGCCTCGGTCGGCGGCAAGGACGGCGAAGGCGATATAGGAAAAGATCAGCACACTGATTATAGCCGAGACCAGGGCGAAACCTTCCCGCCTCCCTCCCCTGGCGCCGGCCGTTCTCATGGCACGAACTTGGGCGGCTGGGGCGCGATCGAACGGATCTTCTCGCGCAGTTCGTCGGTCACCGCCTGGATGTCGGCGCTGTTGCGCACCACGTGCGGGGTCAGCATGACCAGCAGCTCGGTGCGCTCGCGCTTGTTGTCGCGCGACCCCGCCAGCGCGCCCAGCACCGGGATCGCGCTGATCAGCGGGACCCCGTCGCGCAACTTGCGATTATTGTCCCGGATCAGGCCGCCCAGGGCGATCGTCTGGCCGTCCTGGATGGCGACCGAGGTGGCGATCTTGCGCACCGAGATGGTCGGGGAGTCGATCGTCGAGCTGGAGGTGGTCGAGACATCGCTGACCTCCTGGGCGATGTCGAGCAGCACCAGGCCGCCGCTGTTGACCCGGGGCGTGATCTTCAGCAGCACGCCGGTGTCGCGATAGTCGATGGTGCTGATCACCGAGCTGTTGTTGAGGGCCGAGCCCGTCGAGATCGGCACCTGGTCGCCGACCTCCAGCGAGGCGGTCTGGTTGTTGAGCACCATCAGGTTCGGCGACGACAGGATCTCGACCTGGGTGACGCTCGAAAGCGCCGTCAGGGTCGCGGCCACCGACCCGCTGTTGAGGAAATAGGCAAAGCCCGGGAAGTTGGGCGCGGCGTCCTCGGTCTTGCCCTGAGTGAGCACGCCCCGGTCGTTGCCGTTGCGGAAGAACCACTGGCTGCCGTAGCGCAGGGCGTTGTTCAGCGACACCTCGGTGATCATCGCCTCGATCACCACCTGGGCGGGGGCGACGTCGAGCTTGCGCATCGCGTCCTCGATCAGGGCGTATTCGCGCGGCGTGGCGTAGGCCACCACGGCGTTGTTGGTCTCGTCGGCGGTCAGGATCAACCCGTCGCCGTCGCCCGTCGCGATATCGGCCCTCGGCTCCGGCGCCGGCGACTGTCCCGGCAGGCTCGCGACCCTGGCGGGGGTGTTCAGCGGCGTCTCGGATGACTGGACGCCGAACCGGTCGCGCCCGCCGCCCCGGTCGGACACGCCCGATAGCGAGGCCGAGCGCCCGAAGGCCGAGGCCATCACCTTGGCCAGATCGGAAGCCCGGCCGTTCTGCACGCGATAGACGAACAGGCGGCGCTCGGCCGACTGGCCTTCGCGGTCCAGCACCTCGACCCATCGCCGCACGTCGTCCAGGTACTGCGGCTGGGACGAGATCGCCACCAGGCCGTTCAGCTTGTCCATGGCGATCAGCCTGACCCGCCCCGCCATCGGCGAGTCCGGGGCGTTGATCAGCTTGTTCAGGTCGGGGGCGATGAGGCGGGCGTCGGTGTTCTTGGGCACGAACAGGCCAAAGCTCATGCCCTTGAGCCAGTCGACGTCGAACTGCTGGATCAGGTCGCGCACGCCGCGTCTCTGGCCGGCGGTGCCCGACAGGACCAAGGTGTTGCTGGCCGGATCGACCGAGGTGATGACCCCGGGCGCGATGGGGTCCAGCAGGGTCTTCAGGGCGGCGGGACCGGCGAAGCGCAGCTGGACCGTCTCGGTCCCGAAGCCCCACTGCTCGGTGATGGCCGTGCCGCCCTGGGCGCGCGCGTCGCTCAGGCTGACGATGGTCCTGACGCCGCCCTGCATGACCAGGGCCAGTCCGGCGTTGCGCAGGGCCTCCTCGGCGGCGGGTTGCACGTCCGCCCGGGCGATCGGCCGGGGCGTCACCAGAGTCACCGTTCCGGACGCCGACGACGCCACCCCGTAGGGCACGCCCAGGATGTCGCCGAAGACCGACTTGGCGAACTCGCGCACGCCGACGCCCGGCAGGTTCAGGGTCACCGGTCCCGGCGCGGGCTCGGATGTCCGGACCACGGCCGAACGGGGCGGGGCGGCGGCCTCGCCGCGCAGGATGGTCGATCGCACCTGGGGCTCGACCGCCAGGTCGGGCGCCGACGCCGCGGGGGCCTGTCCGGAGACGGAGCGCGGCGCGGCCGGAGCGCGCGGCGGCGGCGACGTCGTGGCGCAGCCAGCCAGGACCAGCGCCGAGCACGAGGCGGAGAGGAACGTGCGGAAACGGCGGATCATGGTCGGTTTTCCTGGATTGCCGACGCCCCGGGAGCCGGGGCGGTGGGGGCCGCGCCGATCAGCGCGGTGAAGCGGCCGCCCGGTCCGTTGAAGGCGGCGCTCCCCGCGCCCACCCCCACTAGCCGCCAGCCGCGCCAGGTCTCGCCCAGCCGCACGACTTGGGCCGCGCCGTCCGAGCCCTTGATCACGGCGCTGCCGCTGCGGCGGTCGCTGACCACGCCGAGCAGGGTCGGGCGAGCGTCGTCGGGGGTCGCCGTTCCATGCTCGCCGCCGGCGGCCAGGGAGCGGCGATCCGGCGAGAACAGCGGCGCGCCCAGCACGGCGGGGTAGTCCGGCACGGGCGCGGCCGCCAGGCCGCGCGGGACGCGCATCGGCGGCGCCGCGCCGGGAGGGAACTCGGTCCCGACCGGCCAGAGCACCTGCGCGGCCAGGCCGCCCAGCAAGGCCAGGCACAGCAGGGCCGGGGTCAGCTCGCCGCTAGCGGACCGGGGCGACAGCATGGCGAGCCGAAATCTGGAGCCGGACGCCGAGCGGACCCGGCCGACTTGTTCGGATGGACTGCTCGGCGTCGATCGAAGCGTAGTCGACGACGACATAGGGCGTGTCATTTTCAATTTGCCTCAGGCTCGCGTTCAGTTGCGTCAGCGTCATCGTGGCGTCGGCGCGGACGCTGACCCAGCCGGGCGGCA
The DNA here is from genome assembly GCF_011045195.1 of Caulobacter soli. Classification (GTDB taxonomy): domain Bacteria; phylum Pseudomonadota; class Alphaproteobacteria; order Caulobacterales; family Caulobacteraceae; genus Caulobacter; species Caulobacter soli. The sequence continues at coordinate 4,277,162 of NZ_CP049199.1, forward strand.
CGTCGGCCCTCACCGCCTCGGCGGCGCTGACCGTCCCGCCCGCCTGGGTCAGTTCGGCCACCAGCCGCTGCTTGAGCGCCTCGACCGCCGCCGCCTCGTCGGGCGCGGTGATCCGGTACAGCCGACCCGAGCGTCGTTGTTCGGCCAGGGTCGCGCGCACGGCGGGCAACGAGGCCAGCAGCCGCTGGTCGCGCTCATGCCGGGCCAGCGCGGCCGCCCGCCGCTCGTCGCGAGCCTCGAACCCGTTCAGGACGGGCCGGACCAGGCCCAGCCAGGCCAGGCCCACCAGGCCCGCCAGCACGCCGACCGCGACCAGCCGACGCTCACGGGGCGACAGGGGCTTCATCGGGCCGCCCTCGCCTGGCGCGACCCGGAGGCGGCGTCGGCGATCACGTCGAACGGCTCGACGCCGGTCGTGGTCTGCGTCGGCATGTCGGTCAGCAACGAGCGGGGATTGGCCAGGGCCCGCGTGTTGCGCAGGGCCTCCGTCACCTCGCCGTCGGGCGTCTTGAAGCCGACGACGCGGACGACGTGGCCGTTCCACTCCAAGCGGTGCGCCCACTGACTGGAGGGCAGCGCCTTGGACAGGGCGTCGATGATCCGCAGGGGTTCGTTCTGCGACCGCCGCGTCAGCAGCGCCAGGCGCACCGTCCGCTCGGCGTTGGCGGCGTCGCGGATCCGGGCGGCGGCGGCGGCGCGCGGCGCCTCGTCCTCGATCGCCGCCTCCAGTCGCAGCACGTCGCGCACGTCCATCAGCACGGCGACCAGCACGTTCAGGACCACCAGCGTCGCGCAAGCGCTCCACCACAGCGTCAGCCGCCGGGAGCCCGAGCCGCCGCCCTGGTCGGCGCGAATGGCGGGCATGAAGTCGAACAACGCCTCGCCGTCGCCGCCCTCGGCCCCGAAGCGGTCGATCTCCAGGCCCATGGCCCGCGCCTGGTCCAGGGCATCCAGGGCCTTGTCGCGCGGGATCACCGCCAGCCGCACCCGCACGCGGTCCGCCGGGTCCGCGAGGGCCGCGACCGGGGCGTCGAAATAGACCGCCTGGGCCGGGAACGGGGTGAAGCGGTCCATGTTCGCCGCCAGCATCCGGCGCAGATCGGCGCGCGACAGGCGAGGCAGGTCGAGGTCGCGCACCAGCACGGCGTCGGCCGGCAGCACCAGGTCGGCCCGCCAGCCGGCGGTCGGCGACGGCGGCCGCGCCTGGGTCGGGCGGCCGTCGCGATGCAGTTGCAGACTTCCGTCGCGATCAGGGCGCGCGCTCCAGCGCGCCCGTCGCCGCAGGCTCCGCCGGTAGCGGGCCGGCAGCAGGGTCGACAGCTCGTCGACCCACCAGGAGACGCCCGCGGCGATCCAGCGGCCAACGGTCCCGAGGTCGGCGTCCAGGATGTTGCGCGACGTCATCGGCCGCTGCACCCGCCGGTGGCGACCACCAGGATGCACTCTGAATCCATGTCGGCGAACGGATGGACCACCAGGTCGGGCCACCGCGCCCCGTCCTGGGCGAGCTCCAGCCTGATACGCACCAGCGACGGCATGCGCGGGCGCTGGCGCCAGCGCGATCGCCAGCGCGGGGCAGGATCGGGCTCGATCGCGCCGAAATAGCCGATGTCCAGCGAGCGGACGCCGCGCAGCACCACCTCCCGCCGCTGCGGCCGGGTCTGGTCCAGCGCCACGTCGCTAAGCGACTCCAGCACCAGGTCGCCGTTGGCGTCGAGCACCAGGCCGTAGCGGCGCAGCGCCCCGGGGCCTTCGCGGTCGGACGGCGGCGCCAGGAAGACCAGCCGGGCGGAGTCGCCGTCGAAGTCGGGACCGGCCGGGTGAAGGTCGTAGCGGGTGGCGGGCCAGGCGTGCTGCAGGCGCTCGCGCAACACGTCCTGGGCGGCCTCGATCGCCTCGTCGTGCGTGGTGGACCGGTCCATCCGTGTCCAGGCGGCGCTGGACCCCGACAGCCCGGCCAGCAGCATCACGCCCAGCAGGCCCATGACGCCCAGGGCCACCAGCAACTCGATCAGGGTGTAGCCCGCGCGCCGCATGGATCAGACCCCGGCCGCCAGCCGGCGGCTGGCCAGGGTGACGGCGGCGCGGTCCCGGCCGGGCGCCCGTACGTCGACGTCGACGCAGTAGAGCCGCCCCGCCGCGCTGTCGGCGGAAGCCGCGTCCGGACAGCGGGCGACGGCGATCCGCCAGACGTAGCCGTTCTCCTCGCCCGCCACCACGCCCTCGGCCAGCGGCGTGGAAAAGCCGACCTCGGCCAGCCCCGAGCGCGCGATCATCAGGGCCGTGCGGCGAGCCTCGACGATCCGGTGGCGCATCAGGCTGTCCTCGATCGTGCGCAGCACGCCGACCAGGACCAGGGCCACGATCGCGGTCGCGACCAGGGCCTCGACCAGCACCGAACCTTCGCGGCGGCCGGTCATGCGCCCGGCTCCAGCACGCCCGTCAGGGGGGCGACCGCGATGTCGAGACCGCGCCGCCCGTCGGTCAGCCGCAGGCGACCGCCGACCGAAGAGCCGTCCGGAAAGAAGCTGGTGCGCGCGCTGGGCGCCGACAGGCGCAGGTCGCCGATCAGCACGCGGCGCGGCCCCGGCGTCCAGCCGTAGGCCGCGCCGTCCTCGGCCACCATCAGATCCACCCGGGCGCCGCTCGTCCGCGCCTGGGCCCGCGCCATGCGCAGATCGGCGCGCAGGCCGGCGGCCGCCTGCTGGAAGGCGACGCTGGCCAGGCCGGCGCGCAGCTCGGGATAGGCGATCGCGCCGATCATGACCGTGATGGCGATCACGACCATGGCCTCGATCAACGCGATCCCGGCCCGCCGGTCACCAGTTGCCGACATCTTTGGCCTCCTGGGCGCCGCCCTCGGCGTTGTCGGAGCCCAGGCTGTAGATGTCGGCCGCGCTCTTCTGCCCGGGAATGCGGTAGAGGTAGGGGCGCTGCCAGGGGTCCTTCAGGCCGTCAGCCTTCTTCAGGTACGGCCCGTTCCAGCCGGACGCGGTGGACGGCGCGGCGACCAGCGCGTTGAGGCCCTCCTCCTGGGTGGGATATCGGCCCACATCGACCTGGAACAGCTCCAGGGCCGACTGGATGTTCTGAATCTGCACCTTGGCGGTCTGGCTGCGCGACGAGCCCAGATACTTGAGCACCTGGGGCGCGACGATCGCGGCCAGCAGCGCCATGATCGCCAGCACCACCAGCAGCTCCAGCAACGAGAAGCCGCCACGGCGGGCCGTGTCGACGGCGGACGGGAACGCGCGGCGGCGGGTGTGGAGAGGCTGGGTCATGATGCGAGGGCCATATCGTTGAAGCCAAGGATGGCGGACATGATGGAGGCGATGATCCCGCCCACGACGACGCCCATCACGATGGTGATGACGGGGGTCAGCAGGGCGACGAACCGCTCGAGCGCGTGGCGCACGTCGCGGTCGAGCACGTCGGCGAGGCGGCCCAGCATCTGGGGCAGCTGAGCGGTCTCTTCGCCGGTGCGCAGGAAGCTGATCGCCACGGTCGGGAACAGGCCCGTGGCCGCCAGGGGACGGGTCAGGCCGCCGCCCTCCTTGAGGCCCGTCGTCACGCGTTCGACGGCGGCGGCCATGTGGCTGTTGCTCAACGAGCGGCGGGCGATGGCCAGGGCCGCGGGCAGCGGCACGCCGCCCTCGACCAGGCTGCCCAGCACACGGGCCAGGCGCGAGGTTTCGGCCGACTTGATCAGCGGCCCCAGATACGGCGCGCGCAAAAGGACCCGGTCCAGCGCCAGGCGCACGGACGGCCGCTTCAGCCACCGCCACAGCCCGACCGACACCACCGTACCGACCAGCAGCACGGCCAGGCCGTAGTCTCGCACCGCATGGCTGGCGGCCATGACGATGCGGGTCGGCAGCGGCAGGTGGGCGGCGTTGTCGGAGAACAAGCCCTCGAACTGCGGCACCACGAACAGCAGCATCATCAGGATCACGGCGGTCGTGACCCCGCCCAGCAGGATCGGATAGACCATCGACGAGGCCACGACCTGGCGCAGGGCTTCGGCGCGGTCCAGGGTCTCGGCCAGGCGGGTCAGGGCCACGGCCAGGCGACCGTCGGCCTCGCCGGCCTCGACCATCGCGCAGGCCATCGGCGAGAACAGCGTGGGGGCCTCGGCCATGGCCCGCGACAGGGGCGCGCCCTCCTTGACCCGCTTCTGCAGCTGGAGCAGCGCGGCCTTCAGCGCCGGATCGACGGCGTTTTCCACGCAGACGGCCAGGCCCCGTTCCAGCGGCAGGCCGGCGTTCAGCAGCACCGCCAGTTCGCCCACCACATTGACCAGCGCCCGCCGCGCGGCCGCGCCCGGGGCCTTGGCCGGACGGGTCGCGGCCTCGGCGGCGTCGATCGGCGTCAGGCCCGACTGGCGCAGGCGGTTCATCGCCTCGTCGCGCGTGGCGACCATGATCACGCCCGACTTCAGCTCGCCCGTCGGCGACAGCGCCCGGTAGGAGAAGGCGGCCATGGCCTCAATCCTCCCGGGTCACGCGCAGGACCTCGTCGATCGTCGTCCGGCCCGCCAAGGCCTTCACGACGCCGTCCTGCAGCATGGTGCGCATGCCGGCGGCCACCGCCGCCCGCTCGATCTCGCGCGCCTCGGCCCGAGCCAGCACCAGCCGAGCGATCTCGTCGTCGACCGGCAGCAGTTCCAGGATCGCCAGCCGCCCCTTGAAGCCGCTGTGGTTGCAGGCCTCGCAGCCGGGCGCGCTCCACAGCTGGACAGGTCCGGGACCCAGGCGCTCGGCCCCCGCGCCCAGGGCCGACAACTCGCGCGCGTGGGCCGTGTGCGGCGTGCGGCATGCCGGGCACAGCCGCCGCACCAGCCGCTGGGCCAGGACCGCGTTGACCGTCGAGCTGATCAGGAACGGCTCCATGCCCATGTCGATCAGTCGCGTCACCGCGGCCGAGGCGCTGTTGGTGTGCAGGGTCGACAGGATGGTGTGGCCGGTCAGGGCCGACTGCACGGCCACCTGGGCGGTCTCCAGGTCGCGGATCTCGCCCACCATCATCACGTCGGGATCCTGGCGCAGGAACGAACGCAGCGCCGCGGCGAAGGTCAGGCCGATCGTCGGGCTGACCTGGGTCTGGTTGATCCCCGCCAGGCGGTATTCGATCGGATCCTCGATGGTCAGGATCTTGCGGGTGGGCGCGTTCAGGGCGGCCAGGGCGGCGTAGAGCGTGGTCGTCTTGCCGCTGCCGGTCGGGCCGGTCACCAGCACGATGCCGTGCGGCCGGGACAAGACCTCGAGAAACGGCGGCAGGATGGTTTCGTCGAAGCCCAGCGCGTCGAAGTCCAGCGACAGGTTCGAGCGATCGAGCAGGCGCAGCACCACGCTCTCGCCGTGCAGGGTCGGGGCGGTGGCCACCCGCAGGTCGATGTCCTGCCCCCGCACCGCCAGGCGCATGCGGCCGTCCTGCGGCAGACGGCGCTCGGCGATGTTCAGGTTGGCCAGCACCTTGACGCGCGAGACGAAGGCCGCCTTGACCTGGGGCGGCAAGGTCTCCTGATCGCGCAGGACGCCGTCGATCCGGAACCGCACCTTCAGTCCGTCCTCGGAGGGCTCGGCATGGATGTCGGAGGCCCGCATCTCGGCCGCCCGGGCGATCAGGGCGTTGACCGCCCGCACCACGGGGGCGTCGCTGGCCAGGTCCTTCAGGCGCTCCAGATCGGCCTCGTCGGCCTCGTCCTCGCCGGTGGAGGCCTCGCCCTGGACCGATCCGTAGAGACGATCGAGCGCGGCCTCCACGTCGCCGGCCCGGGCGACCAGCGGACGGACCGGCAGGTCGAAGGCGTAGCCCAGGGCCCGCAGCGCATAGCCGTTGAGCGGATCGACCAGCGCGACCCGCAGCGTCCCGTCATCGACCTGGATCGGCACGGCGCCGACCTCGCGCAGGAAGCGTGGCGAAACCCGCTCGCCGCCGACCGGCGCGGCCGGGAAGTCCCCCGCGTCGATCTGCGGAAGACCGGTGGCCTTGGCCAGGGAGTCGGCCAGGGCGCGCTCTGAGACGAGGCCCAGGCGGGTGAGCACGGCGTCCATGCGCTCGCCGCTCTCGCCCTGGACAGCCCACGCCCGCGACAAGGATTCGCTCGCGACCAGACCGCTGTTTACAATAAAATCTCTGAAATGGTCGCGCTCTGTACTTGTCATGCCGAAATCTCTGTCAGAGCACATTCCGCAAGATGACGGTTATAAGGAAATACAACTCAATGTGTAACAAGAAAATAATGACAATCCTGAGACGATTTATTTATTGGAAAGATGGCAAGCCGATTTATCTTAGGGCGATCGACTTGAGGTGGCAGTGTGCTTTTGTGCAGTCCGACGAAGAGGCGGACGACACGAGGGTTTCACGGCTCGATCAGGTTCAGCTGCAGCGCGATGACCACCGCCCTGAGCTTGTTCACCGCGCCCAGCTTGCGCACGGCGTTGCCCAGGTGGAACTCGACGGTGCGTTCCGACACCTGAATCTCGCGCGCGGTTTCCCCCGTCGTCAGGCCTCGGGCCGCCAGCCGGATGCATTCGATCTCGCGGGCGGTCAGGTTCGGCGGGTCCGGCGCGCGTCCCGAAAGGTCGGCGCTCATGGAAGCCGCCTCGACGCGCCGACCAGACCCCAAGCCATGAGCTCGCGCCTCACCCCGCCCGCCCCTACTTCGCCCTGGGAGCGGCCAAGGCTTCGTCCGGCAGGGTTTCGCGCTGGAAGTCCAGGGTGACGATCTTGGCGTCCAGGGCCGCGATGATGGCCGGCGTCAGGTCGGCGGCGGGATTGCCGCCCAGCATGGCCTCGCGGGCGAACAGCACGCCGCATTTGCGGTCGCCATAGACCTTGGCGATGATCGGCTGGGCTTCCGTGGCGATCCTGGCCAGGGCCTTGGCGCGGGTGGCCTCGATCTCGCGCGAGCGCAGGTTCGCCTTGCGCTGCAGGGCCTCCATGCGCGCGACCAGCGGCTTGCTGCGCGCCTCGAACTGAGCCGCCGGCAAGGTGGTCTTCTGCTCTTCCAGCGCCTTGATCTCGGCCAGCAACGGCTGGCGCTCGTCGTCGATTTCCGACTGGGCGACGCGGGAGATGTTCTTCAGGCGAACGTCGATGGCCTGGCCGACCTTGGCGTCGGCGAACACGGCGTCGCGGCTGAGCGCGCACACCCCGGGCACCACCGGCCCGACCAGGGTGTCGGCGCCCGGCGTGACCGCCTGGGCGGCGGCGGAGCTGGTGACGATCGCGCCGGCCAGAAGGCCGAGACAGATCGGACCGATGGAATTGGACGAACGGGTCATGGCGCACTCTCGCTTGAAGCGCCCCTCCGGATGGCCGTTTGGGCCCGGTGCGGAGCGCTGGAAAACCGCCTCCTGCTTAGAATTCGCCGGCCACGGCCGAACCTGTGGGTTTCAACAGGATGCCGACATCGCACCACCCTGTGGGAACCCACAGGGGCAGAGCCTTCGCCGTTGTGGCAATGGCCACCGATCCGCTCCGTTCTTCGGGCCTCTTCGAGCCGTCATGCCCTCCGCGCCGCCCCCCATTTCAGAGCCGCGAGAAGGTCCGCCGGCCGGGCTGCCGCCGGAAGGGCCGCCGTTGGTCGTCTGCGTCGGAATCTCGGCGTGGAAGCGCGCCGCCGTCGCCCGGCTGATCGGCGACCAGGGCCGCGACCTCGTGTTCACCGACGACGCCCGCGCGGCCGTGCGCCTCGCGGCGAGCCGGCGCGGCGCGATCGGCGTCTGGCCGTCCCGCGCCCCGCCGCGCCTGGCCGAGCTGGCCCGGACCGCCGGCGCGCCGCTGGTGCGGATCGAGGACGGCTTCATCCGGTCGTCGGGCCTGGGCGCGGACTGCCGCCCGCCCGCCTCGATCACACTGGACCGGGCCGGCGTCCACTTCGATCCCGGCCGCCCCAGCGACCTGGAGCGCCTGCTGCGCGAGACCCGCTTCGACACCGCCCTGACCGACCGGGCCGAGCGTCTGGTCCGCCGGATCGTCGCCCTGGGCGTGACCAAGTACAACCTGCCCGGCCAGGCGTTCGCCGTCGCCGTGGACGGCCGCCGGACGGTGCTGGTCGCGGGCCAGGTCGAGGACGACCTGTCCGTGCGACTGGGCGGGGCCGGCGTGGCCGGCAACCTCGACCTGCTGCGTCGCGCGCGAGCGCTGGAGCCCGACGCCCGGATCCTCTATCGCCCTCATCCCGACGTCGAGGCCGGCCATCGCCAGGGCGCGGTCGCCGACGCCGAGGCCCTGCGCCACGCCGATCATGTGGTGCGCGGCCACGCCCTGCCCGTCCTGCTCGACGTAGTCGACGCCGTTCACGTGCTGACGTCGCAGACCGGCTTCGAGGCGCTCCTGCGGGGTCGCGAGGTCGTGGTCCACGGCCAGCCTTTCTACGCCGGCTGGGGCCTGACGCGCGACCTGGCGCCGCCACCTCGCCGCGACCGCCGCCTCGCCCTGGCCGAACTGGCGGCCGGCGCGTTGATCCTCTACCCGCGCTACATCGATCCCGACACCGGCGCGCCCTGCACGCCCGAAGCCCTGGTGGATTGGCTGGCCGAGCGGCCAAGGCCGCGTCCGGCCCTGCTGCCGATGCTTCGCCGCCTGCAGGCCGGGGGCCGCCGGAGCCTGGGCCTGCGGCCGCCCGCTCAAACTCTGGAAGCCACCGCGTGAACAGCCTGGTTCCCCACGCCCGGGCCTTCGTCGCCGCCCGGCCGGAGCCGGCTCCGGCCGAGGCCCCGCAGATCGTGCTGGATCTGTCGCGCCTGCTCTCGCGCCTGCTGCACGCCACCCCCACGGGTGTCGATCGCGTCGAAATGGCCTATGCCCGCACCCTGCTGCGGCTGGCCCCCGACCGCCTGCGCCTGGCCGCCATCCATCCGCTGGGCTGGCACGGCCGGCTGCCCGCCGCCGCCGCCGTCGGCTTCCTGAAGACGACCCAGCGCCGCTGGTCGGGCGAGGCCGGCGACCAGACCGCCTGGGGCCGGCTGGGGCATCTGGTCGGGTCGGGCCTGAGCCTGGCGCCGCGCCCCGTGGGTCGCCCGCGCGAGGCCGTCTACCTGCACCTGTCGGCCCGAGGCCTGGAGCGCACCGACCTCTTCCGCGCGCTGCTGCGGCGCGAGCGGGCCCGGTTCGTGCCCTTCGTCCACGACCTGATCCCGCTGACCCATCCCGAATACGCCCGCCCCGGCGGCGCGGCTCTCTACGCGCGCAAGATCGCCACCGTCACCAGCCTGGCCTCGGCCGTCGTGGTCAATTCCCGCGACACCGCGCGGGCCCTGGCCCCGTACCTGGCGGCGACCGGTCGCGACATCCCCGTCCACGTCGCCCCCCTGGCGCCCGACTTCGCGCCCGACCACGCGTCCCGTTCGGCGCCGGACGCGCCGCCCTATTTCGTCGCCCTGGGCACCATCGAGCCGCGCAAGAACCACCTGCTGCTGCTGAATGTCTGGCGGCGCCTGGCCCAGACCCTGGGTCCGCACGCCACGCCCCGCCTGGTGCTGATCGGCCGGCGCGGATGGGAGAACGAGAACGTGCTGGACCTGCTGGACCGCTGCCCGCTGTTGCGGATGGTGGTGACCGAACACAACCGCCTGCCCGACCTGGAGGTGCGGCGGCTGGTGGCCGGCGCGCGGGCCCTGCTGATGCCCTCGTTCGCCGAGGGCTACGGCCTGCCGGTCGCCGAGGCCCTGGCCTTGGGGACGCCGGTGGTGGCCAGCGACCTGCCGGCCCTGCGCGAGACCGGCGGCGCGGCGCCCGACTATCTCGATCCACTGGACGGCCCGGCCTGGAGCCAAGCGGCGCTGGACTACACGGTCGCCGACTCGCCCCGCCGCCGCGCCCAGCTGACCCGGCTGCGCGGCTGGCGCGCGCCGACCTGGGACGACCATGTCGCCGGGGTGCTCGAGTTCCTGGCGGAGACGGCGCGATGAGACCGGTCTCGTCCACGCGCGCCAAAGGCGGCTTCTCGACCTTGATCCAGGGCTTCGACGTGCAGCGCCACGTCATCGGCGCCCTGATCATGCGGGAGCTGCACACCCGCTACGGCCGCGAGAACATCGGCTATCTCTGGATGATCGTGGAGCCGATGCTGCTGGCCGCCGCCGTCGGGGCCTTGCACGCCAAGGCCGGCGGCGGCCATGCCGGGATCTTCCACCCGGTGCCCTTCGCCCTGGGCGGCTACTGCGTCTTCATGATCTTCCGCTCGGTGATCGGCCGGTCCGAGACGACGCTGGAGGCCAACAAGCCCCTGCTCTACCACCGCACGGTCACCCTCTTCGACATGCTGCTGGCCCGGGCGCTGCTCGAGGGCGCGGCCACGCTGGCGGCGCTGGTGATCCTGCTGGCCGGGACCTGGGCCCTGGGCATGGGCGCGCCGATCGCCCGTCCGCTGACCTTCATCGGCGCGGTGCTGCTGATGACCTGGTTCGCCTTCGCCCTGTCGATGCCGGTCTGCGCGGCCTCCTATCTGAGCAAGGCGGTCGGCAAGTTCGTCCACCCGATCATCTATATCGCCATGCCGATCTCGGGCGGCTTCTTCCTGCTCGCCTGGATCCCCCAGCCGTTCCGCGGCTGGCTGTCCTGGTCGCCGCTGAATCAGATCTTCGAGATGCTGCACACCAGCCAGTTCGAAGCCATCGAGAGCCGGTATTTCGACCCCCTCTACATCGTCGAATGGTGCCTGGCGCTGACCCTGGTGGGTCTTCTGTCGCTGCGCGTCGTGCGACCGCATGTGCATTTGACCTGAGCCCGGAGCCCGCACCATGGACGGCTACGTCCCCACCGCAGAGCCCGCCGCCCCCCTGGATCCGGAACGCCCGACCCGGGTTCCCGACTGGTCGCCCCCGCCCGCCAGCGCCAAGGCCCCGCCCGAGCCGGCCTGGCGCGCCTGGCTGAAGGCGTCGCGGGCCTTCCTTCTGATCGTGATGCTGCCCACCCTGACGGTCGCGGCCTTCGAATACCTGGTCGCCGCCGACCAGTACGAATCCGAGGCCCATTTCATCGTGCGCGCCGCCCAGTCCGGTGGCGGCGGAAGCAGCCTGGGCCAGCTTCTGGGTCTGGGCGGCGGCAATCCGTCGGCGGCCGAGGCCTACGGGGTGAGCGACTATCTGCTGTCCCACGACGCCGTGGCGGCCGCCCGCCGCACGATCGACCTGCCGGCCCTCTTCCGCCGTCCGCAGGCCGATGTCATCACCCGCCTGTGGTCGGCCCGGCCGGCGCCCGAGACCCTGCTCAAATACTATCGCCGCCAGGTTCAGGTGCGCTTCGATTCCGAGACCGGCATCACCACCCTCAGCGTCCGGGCCTTCCAGCCGGCGGACGCCCACGATCTGGCCGAGACCCTGCTGCGGCTGGGCGAGGGCCGGATCAACACCCTCAATCAGCGGGCGCTGGACGACGGCCTGTCGGTGGCCCGCCGCCAGCTGGCCGAGGCCGAGGCCGAGGTCGCCCAATCCCAGAGCTCGGTGACCCGCTTCCGCCAGGACGGCCGCGACATCGATCCCGAGCGCACCAGCGCCGCCCAGATCACCCTGGCCGCCGGCCTGATGCAGCAACTGGCCCAGGCTCGTAGCCAGCTGGACGGCATGCGACGCTCGATCGATCCCGCCAGCCCGCAATATGTGGCCCTGGCCAATCAGGTGCGCGCGCTGGAGGCCCAGACCGCCGCCGCCCAGGGCCGGCTGGCCGGATCCAGCGGCTCGATCGCCCCAGGCCTGGGCGCCTACGAGGGCCTGCGCCTTCGCCAGCAGTTCGCCGCCAAGCGCTACGAGGCCGCCGCCCAGGCCCTGCAGGCCGCGCGCGAGCGTTCCCTGACCCAACAGACCTTCCTGGTGCGCGTGGTCGAGCCGAACCTGCCGGGCAAGGCGCTCTATCCCAAGCGCCTGAAGACCGTGGCCACGGTGTTCTTCTGCCTCCTGCTCGCCTACGCCGTCGGCTGGCTGGTCCTGGCCGGCGTTCGCGAACACGCGAGCTGACCATGACCCTGGCCTTGAAGCTGCACAAATCCGCCGGCGTTCCGGTGACCGCCGCCGTCCACCGGCGCCTGACCCTGGCCAACGGGGCCCGTGACGCCCGTGACTGGGCCACCGCCGCCCAGGCCTATGGCGAGGCCCTGGCCCTGGCGCCGGAGCTGGCCCACATCTGGATCCAGCGCGGCCACGCCCTGAAGGAACTGGCCGACCACGCCGGGGCCGAGACCGCCTATCGCCGGGCCCTGGCCCTGCAACCCGACGCCGCCGAACCGCACCTGCACCTGGGCCACCTGCACAAGCTGCGCGGCGAACAAGCGGCGGCGGGCCGGGCCTATCTGCGCGCCGCCCAGGCCGCCCCCGGCCATGCCGACGCCCTGGACGAGCTTCAGAACCTGGCCGAACGCGATCCGTCGGCGGATCCGACCGGCCTGCTGGCGCTGCTCGAGGCGCGTGGCGGCGCATCGGCCTCCGACGCCTGGGACTGGACGGCGGGCCAGGTCGACGATCCGGCCGGCTCGGCGCGGGACCATCACGACGCCACCACCCCGGCGCTGATCTTCGACGCCTCGGACCTGATCAGCTATTTCCGCAACGCCCGCCTGCCCACCGGCATCCAGCGCGTGCAACTGGAAACCATCGCCAGCGCCCTGCGGGCCGGCCACCGGCCGGTGCGGGTCTGCGCCTTCGCCCAGCATCGTGACGAGTGGCTGGAGATTCCCGCGGCCGCCTTCCTGACCCTGCACCGGCTGAGCCTGGCCAGCGGCGACCGCGGCGCCCCCGACTGGATCGCCGCCATCGCCCGCCTGCGGATGCTGCTGCTGGTGGCCGAGCCGATGGAATTTCCCAGCGGCGCGTTCCTGATCAATCTGGGCACCTCCTGGTGGCTGCAGAACTACTTCCTGTTCGTGCGCCAGGCCAAGGCGGCGCGGCGCATCCGGTACGTGCCGTTCGTGCACGACCTGATCCCGATCATGGCCGGCGAGCATTGCACCCGCGAGCTGGTTCAGGACTTCATCAGCTGGGTGATCGGCGCCTTCGACCACGCCGACTTCTTCCTGGTGAACTCCGAAGCCACCAAACGCGACCTGCTCAAGGCGGCCGAGATGCTGGGTCGCACGCTTGATCCGGAAGCCATAGCCGTGATCCGGCTGGACGCCGACATCCGCAAGGCGGGCGTCGCGCCCGTGCCCCAGACGGCGCTGAGCCGCTGGGGCCTGGGCCGCGCGCCGTTCGTGCTGTTCGTCTCGACCATCGAGTCGCGCAAGAACCACCTGGGGGCCTTCGAGGCCTGGATCGAGCTGCTACGCCGCCACGGGCCGCACAAGGTTCCCAAGCTGGTCTGCGTGGGCAATCGCGGCTGGCTGAACGACGCCGTCTACGCCCAGCTCGACGCCCATGCCGGGCTGAGCGACAAGGTCGTGATGCTGACGGGCCTGTCGGACGCCGAGCTGGAGCGGCTCTACCGGTCCTGCCTCTTCACCCTCTATCCCAGCCGTTACGAGGGCTGGGGTCTGCCGGTCACCGAGTCCCTTTGCCACGGCAAGGTCCCGCTCATCTCCGACGCCTCGTCCTTGCCCGAGGCCGGCGGCCCGCATGCGGTGACGTTCGAGTCCGGCTGCACGCCCCGCCTGGTCGAGGCTCTGGAGCGCCTGATCTTCGACGCCGACTTCCGCGAGAAGCGCGAACGCGCGATCGTCGAGAGCTTCCAGCCGCGCACCTGGCTCGCCATCGCCGACCAGATGGCCCAGAGCGCCGCCGACTGGACGCGCGGCGCCGTCCAGCGCGACGCGGACATTCCCCAGGCCCAAATGGGCGCCTATCACCCCATCGTCCGCAATTTCGAGACCCGCATCTGGCGCGGCATGCGGTCGGCCGAGATCTACCGAGCCGGTCCCGGCTGGTGGAGCCCGGACAACTGGGGCTGCTGGACCAAGGCCGAGGGTGGCAGGCTGGAGATCGCCGTGCCCGAAGGCGTGGGCCCGCTGCGCCTCTACGTGCAGGTCCACGCCCCGCCCCAGAAGGCTTGCGGCTATCGCCTGACCTGTTCGGGCGCGGCCGAGCCTCGCGAAGGGGCGCTCAAGGCCGGGGCCTTCCGCTGGTTGACCCTGGACGTCGATCCGCCCGCCGACCTGGTGCTGCGCGTCGGGCTCGAAGGCGATTCCGTCGAGGATCTGGCCGACGTCACCGACGGGCTGGACCGGCGGTTCGTCGGCGTCGGCCTGACCGGCTTCTTCCTCTGCGCCGCCGACGACCTGATCGCCCGCGCCAACTTCCTGGAAGCCGTCGCCCTGGGCAATATCGACGACCTGGCCTTCAACCGCGAGAAGCCCGAAGCCCGGTGAAGGTCCTGACCTCGGTCAGGGCGAACGGGTGGGCGTCGAAGGTCAGCATGGCCGAGGGGAACCCCAGGTCGTCGAACCAGCCCCGCCCCTCGTGCACCAGGGCCACGGACAGGTCGTAGCGGCCGGACGCCAGGCCGGACAGGGCCAGGTCGAACGCGAACCGACCGACGGCGCCCGGAGCCATCGCCGTGTCGGAGAAGATGAAGCGGTGCTCGTCGACGTGCGGGCCCGTCTCGCCGTTTCGCCAGAGCCGCGCGCCCACGCGCACGCCTTCGGCCAGGCGGATCGGGACCGGGCTGACATTCGTCACCGTGCCAGCCAGCCGCAGCCGGCCGTCGGCGGACAGCGTCGGGCCGGCGGCGTCGAGCGCCAGCGCGTGGCGGCGCGCGGACGCCCAGGCGACGTAGCGGTCGGCGATCTCGGCTGGTGACGGCGGGTCGCCGCCGATCGCGCCATCGAACACTTGGCGAAGCAGGTCCGAGGCGCGCAGGGCGGCCAACGGCGCGGCGTGGGCCAGGGGCGCCTCGCCGATCTGGACCACGCGAGCGTGCGGCGCCAGGCGATGCGCGTGGGCCAGGTCCAGCACGGCGTCCTCGCCGTCCGCCGCCGTGTAGATCATCGCCTGACCGGGCGCCGCCAGCTCCGGCGCGGCGTAGAGCGGCGCCAGGTCAAGATAGGGCGAGACCGGGCGCGCCGCCTGCACCCGAGACAGCTGTTCCGGCCAGCGCCGATCGCCGAGGTCCGCCAGCGGCTCGGCCGCCAGCAGCGTCTGGGGCGCGAAGGCCAGGATGGCGTCCGCGGCCAGCAGCCGGCCGTAGAGCAGGGCCGCGTAACCGCCCATGCTGTAGCCCAGGAAGACGGTGCGCTCGTAACCCTCGGTGCGCCCGGCCAGAAAGCGGGCCAGACCCTCGACCCCGCCCTCGACGCCCGGCACGGCGTGATACCAGGACGTGGCCACGTCGCGCAGCAGCAGCACCGAGCAATCGTCGCGCTCGGCCAGCCGCTCGAACTCGTAGCCCAGGCCGGCCTGGTCGCGCCCCAGACTCGAAAAGGCCACCACCAGGGTCGAGGCCGCCACGTGCCGCTCGCGATGAAAGCCCCTGGAAGCGGGCGGCGACGTCACCGCGTGAGCACCTTGGCCGTATAGATCGGCGAGAAGAACAGGTTGAGGATCTGGGCGATCTTGGTCGGCTGGTTCGATCGCGCGTTGGCGATGTAGATCACGTCGCGCGGCCGCATTTCGAAGCCCTGGGCCAGGAAGTAGCTCCGGGCCTTGAGCAGGTCCAGGCGATAGGCCACCGGCCGGGCGCCGGCCATCGGCGCGCCGTCGGTCGCGCTGGGCTGATAGCGGAACACGAACACGGCCGAGGCGTCGGCCTGCTGGTCGCTGGGACCGCCGGCGCGGGCGATGGCCTCGGCCAACGAAACGCGAGGACTCTGGAAGGCCACCTCCGACACCTTCCCAGCGGCCCCGAACACCGTGAAGCTCCTGGGCTGGAAGGTCACCGTCACCCGGTCGCCCCCGCGCAGCGGCACGTCGTCCGGCGAGCCGGCCACCAGGGCGGCCAGCGGGATCGTCGCGCCATGACCGTCGCGACCAAGTTGCACGGTGCTGTCCTGGACGGCGTAGCTGGGACCGCCAACCAGGGCAACCGCGTCCGAAAGGCGCTCGCCCGCCAGGCTCAGGGGCACGCGCCCCGGCTTCTTGACGTCGCCCGTCACCATCACGGTGTTGGCCAGGTTCTCGCGCACGCCGACCACCACCTGCGGATCCTGCGACTTGCCGCGCAGGGCTCGGGCGATCTCCGCGGCCAGGACGTCGGGCGTCTTGCCCGCCGCCGTCAGCCGACCGATCCACGGCAGGGCGATCGCGCCGTCGCGGCCCACCGTGATCGGCGGCAGGGTCTCGGCCGCCCCGGTCGGCGGCGCGAGGGCGCCCGTACCGCTCACGGACGTCGAGCGCGCTCCGAACAGGCCCACTCCGACCTCGTAGATCGAGATGTCCAGCACGTCGCCGGGACCCAGCAAGTCGGCGGAACCGTCGGCGCCCCGCCCGACCAGGCTGGCCGGGCCGGCGGCCGCCGACGACAGGCTCGCCACGGCGGCGGCGTCGATGTCGACGATGCTGAAGTCGCCGGACTGGCGCTGGGCGGCGCCGATCGCGTCGGCCGTCGGCCCGCTGGACGGCAGGCTGGCGCAGGCGCCGAGCACGGCGAGCATGGGCGCCAGGCTCAGGAAGCCGGCGATGCGGGTCCAGGACCGCGAGGATGAGATCACGGGACGTCTCCGGAAAGGGGCGCGCCGCGCAGGCGGGACGCGGCGGGATCGAGCAGTCGAGCGTGCAGGGCGGCCAGGCGGTCCTGGTAGGCGTCCAGCGAGAACAGGGCCGCGCGCTCGCGGCCGGCCGCGCCCAGTCGGGCGCGCAGGGCGTCGTCGCCGTCCAGTTCGCGCAGGGCGCCGGCCATGGCGGCGACGTCGTAGGGATCGACCAGACGTCCGGCCGCGCCGACCACCTCCGGCAGGGCGGCGGTGTCGCCCGCCATCACCGGCGCGCCCAGCGTCATGGCCTCCAGCGCCGGCAGGCCGAAGCCTTCGTAGAGCGAGGGGAACAACACCGCCCGCGCGCCCTGGACCAGGGTCCGCAGATGATCGGCCGGCAGGTAGTCGATCCGCCGGATCCGCTCCGCGCCGGGCAGGCGCGCGCCGTACGCGCCGTCCAGCAGCCGCAGCTCCTCGTCGGCCAGCCAGGCCCGCGGCCCCACCAGCACCAGCGGCGTCGCGGTCTCGGCGGCCAGATAGGCCTCGATCAGCCGGCCGACGTTCTTCTTGGGCTCGATGGCGCCGAAGAACAGGAAATAGCCCTGGGGCTGGAGGTCGAACAGCGTGCGCAGCCGCGCGGTCAGCGCCGTCGCGTCCAGCGGAGCCGGCGCCAGGCTGGACTGGTAGGTGTTGGTCACCCGGCCGGGATCGACGGAAAACAGGTCGAGAATGTCGCGCCGCGAGGCCTCGGACACCGTGACCACATGGTCGGCCGTGGCCAGGCACCGGCGGATCAGCCGCTCGTGATAGGCCTTGTCGTCCAGCGTCGTGAACGGCAGGCGCAGCGGCACCAGGTCGTGCACGGTGTAGACGTTCAGCGCCCCTTCCAGCCGCAGAGGCAGCGGGTAGGTCCAGTGCATGATCGCCGGCGGATCGGGCAGGCGGACGGTCATGAAGCGGCCGTAGCGGCGGAAATGGCGCGCGCCGAGATGGAAGAGACCGCCCAGGGTGAACAGGCGATCGAACGCCGGCAACCGCTGGGCCAGGCCCTCGCGCACCACCCTGCCCGCGACCGGGATCTCCAGCGGCTCGCGCGCGCCGGGCGACAGGAAGACGCGCCGCGCGGCCTGGCGCAGGGTGACCTTTCCGCCCGCCTCCCGCCCCGCGCCTTCGGCCAGGCGGGCGAAGAACAGGGTCTCGCGCAGGGGCTCGGGCGTGCGCTTGGGCACGTCCAGGCCGTAGATCACGTCGATCGAGCGGCCCAGCCCGCGCAGGGCGTGACTCAGAACCCGGCCGTACGTCGCCACCCCCGTGCCGCGCGGCAGAGCCAGGTTGAACCCATCCAGGCCGACCCGCACGTCAGGCCCAGCTTCTACGACCAAGACCATAGACCTTCATGTTCTGGAATATATTTCCAATAATTAAGTCTATGATCGATACCGCCTCTCGTATTGAAGTAATTATTCGTGAATTTCTGCAAATTTTAGCTAAATTATATTGACATGATTGAAGTGAAAATTCGATATTCGCCGTGAAATCACGGACAAGATCGACATGATCTCCCTCATCGACATCAACAAGATCTATCATGGGCGGAACCTGACCAAGCAGGTGCTGCACGACGTCAGCTTCACCGTGCGCCCCGGCGACGCCCTGGGCGTGTGCGGCGCCAACGGCGCGGGCAAGTCGACCCTGCTGCGGCTGATCGCCGGCGTCGAACACCCCTCGTCCGGCCGGGTGCGACGCGAGATGTCGGTGTCCTGGCCGCTGGGCTATTCCAGCTGCTTCCAGAGCAGCCTGACCGGCGCGGACAACGCCCGCTTCATCGCGCGCATCTACCGCCGGCCGATCGACGATCTGCTGGCCTTTGTCGACGATTTCGCCCAGCTGGGACGCTACTTCCACCAGCCGGTGAAGACCTATTCCGCCGGCATGGCCGCGCGCCTGGCCTTCGCCGTGTCGCTGGCCATCGACTTCGACTGCTACCTGGTGGACGAGATCACCGGCGTCGGCGACGAGCGGTTTCGCGACCGCTGTCAGCAGGCCCTGACGAGCCGCCGCGCGGCCGGCACCCTGGTGATGGTCTCGCACAACGCCGACACCCTGCGCAGCCACTGCAGCCGCGGCGCGGTGATCCAGGACGGCCAGGTTCGACTCTACGACTCGATCGACGAGGCGATCGAGGTTCATCGCCATGCCCAGCGGACGGCGGCCTGAGCGCGCCGCGCGGCGACGCATCCAGCGGCCCACGCGCGCGAATATCTTGTCGACCGCCCAAGCCACGCCAGACCAACCACCACCCCAGGGCGCGCCGAACAGGCCGCCGCCAAGCCTGGACATGGCCTCGAACGCGCCCTCCGCGCACCTGTGGGTTTCCACAGGCTCCGCGCGATCGCCGCGCGCGGAATGGCGGCCGCGGGATTGATCCGACCGACAAAAACCAGCCCGACAATTGCAGGTTGCACGGCGTCAGTCCCGAAAGAGCACACGCCATGCCGCCCAGCCGTCGCCGCCCGTTCCGCGCCTTCGCCAAGACCGAGACCGGCGGGGCGGCCGTGGAGAACGCGTTGATCTTGAGCCTGACGGCGGTGATGCTCTATTCGCTGAAGACCACCACCGGCGTCGCGGCGCTGATCAAGCCGCTGCAGCAGGCCGTGGCCACGCTGGTGCGGGCCCTGGGCTAGGCGCGAACGCGCTAAGCGGTCGGCCGCCAGCCCTGGGCGATGAACAGGATCTGCTTGTCCATCAGCGCCGACAGCTCGGCCGCGTTCGCCTGGCGGCAGGCGGCCAGGCGGTAGTTCCAGGCATAGGCGGCCTTGAGCACCTCGATGGCCAGCTCGGGGTCGAGGTCGGCGCGGACGTCGCCGCGCTCCACGCCGCTGGCCAGCACCTCGCGCAGCATCTGGGTCAGCGGCTCGTTGCGACCGAACGGCGTGATGCCGGGGTCTTGGCTCGAGCTGTACGAGGCCGCGATGTGGGCCAGGAACAGCTTCACCCGCCGGGTTTCATATTCGTAGTGGATGGCGAAGATCGAGCACAGCCGGTCGGCGGTCGAGCCGCGCAGGAACGGCACGACGCGGTCGAACTCGGCATAGAGTTCGCCCAGACGCTTATCCATGACATGGCTCAGCACCTCGGCCTTGGAGGCGAAGGTGGTGAAGACGCTGCCGACCGAGACCCCCGCCCGTTCGGCGATCGCCCGAATGGTGGTCTCTTCGTAGCCCGTCTCGTTGAACAGATCGCGCGCGGCCTCGAGGACCTTCTCGCGCGTCGCCTGCTTCTGATCGTCTCTTACGCCCACGCACTGTCCCCCCGGATCTTGCGTCGCTTATTTGAAATCCGCCGACGGACGCCCTGAGAAGGAGCGTCCGCCCTCGACCCTGACCTTACGCGCGAGCGCCGGCCAGGATGACCTTCAGTTGATCCGAAAGCCGCGACAGCAGCGCCTCAACCGACCAGGCGTCGAAAATGGCCCGGCGGTAGTTGGCCACATACACGTCCCAGATGATCTCGGCGAGCAGCTTAACGTCCGCGTCCTTTTTCAGTTCACCGCGTTCTGTCCCGCGGGTCAGCACGCCGTTCAGCAGGGCGAAGATGTGCTTGAGGTGGCCGCGGTTGCGGCGCTCGGCGGTTTCCGACCGGGTCCAGGAGACGGCGATGCTGGCTTGCAGCAGCGGCAGTTGCTCGACGTGGAAGCCGTAGGCGACGGCGAACATGCCGATGACGCCTTCTTCGACGCTCGTGGCGTTCACGCCGGCCTGCTTCATCTGGGCGTAGATGACTTCGTAGTCGGCGGTCAGGATCTCGTCGAACAGCTCGCTCTTGTCCGAGAAGCTGGCGAACACCGCGCCCGTCGACATGCCGGCGGCCTGGGCGATGTCGCGGATGGTTGCGCCTTCATAGCCCCGCTCGGTGAACAGGCGGCGGGCGGCCGACAGGACGCGTTCGCGCGTGCGCTGCTTGGCCAGGGCCCGGCGGGTCAGCTTGACCGGGGTTTCGGTCGGGGACTCGATGTTCAGGGATACAAAGCTCATTCCACAGTCTCCAGGCGAGCAAGCGCGGCTTCGGCGCGCTTCTCGAATTCATTGCAGTATTCATCGACGACGTTGGTGAGAACGTCGGCGTAACGGCGCGCCAGGGCGCGTCCGTCCTGCGCGGCGTCGCGCAGGTCAGCGATCAGTTGGCGGACTTCCGCCATGGCGTCTTCGCGCTCGGACGCGGAGAAGTCGGCGACGGTGGCGCAAGCGCTCTGTGCCATTCAGGTTTCTCCTGCCTCCCCGCTGGGAAAGGGCGCTGACATGACCTGCGGTGAGGAGTTGATCATGTTCAACGAACGCGTACTAGAATTTGAAGGTGGCGCGTTTATCCCCTGCCGCAAGGGCACGCAACCTAAAAACTGAACCAAAATCGCCGAACGGCAGCGTTTCCGTCATGTATGGTACCGCTAGCGCGCGGTCACTGCGACAAATGCACTCAACGAACAGAGTCGGCGAATCTCGATATGGAACGCGAAACGTCGCCGTCGGAAGGCGTGGCGCGCGCGATTCCACGGTCGGTCTGGTCAAGCCTGGACCGAGGGCCTACCTTTTGCCCTCATGACTCACCTGTTCGACTTCCTGATCCCGATCGTGCTGGGCGCGGTCCTGATCACCCTCTGCATCGGCATCTTCGCCCTGTTCAAGGGCGGCGATTTCGGACGCTCCTATTCCAACAAGCTGATGCGCCTGCGCGTGGCGCTGCAGTTCCTCGCCGTTCTGGTGCTGGTCGCCGCCTTCTGGTGGAAAAGTCACTGATCGACGAACGGCGCTCTCTCAATGAGCGAGTGAAACAGAAGGTTGCGCCACTGGCGCTAGGACAACTTGCCCTAGGACATTTTGGCCCAACGCGCCCAGGTAGAGGAGCCGAGCGATGGTCACGCTGAACCGCATCTACACCCGCACCGGCGACAAGGGCCTGACGCGGCTGTCCACCGGCCAGCCGGTCAGCAAGGCCAGCTTGCGCGTCGAGGCCTATGGCGGGGTCGACGAGACCAACGCCTTCATCGGCGTCGCGCGCCAGCACACCAAGGCCGACGTCGAACTCGACGCCTTGCTGGAGCGGATCCAGAACGACCTGTTCGACCTGGGCGCGGATCTGGCCACCCCCGAGCAGAACGAAAAGCCCGCATGGGAGCCGCTGCGGATCGTCGACAGCCAGGTCGAGCGGCTAGAGCGCGAGATCGACGCGATGAACGCGCGGCTCTCGCCCCTGACCTCGTTCGTCCTGCCCGCCGGCAGCCCCGCCTCGGCCGCCCTGCACGTGGCCCGCACCGTCTGCCGCCGCGCCGAGCGCAAGGTGGTGGAGCTGATGGGCGTGGAAGAAGAGATCGTGTCGGACGCGGCGCTGAAGTACCTCAACCGCCTGTCGGACCTGCTGTTCGTCGCCTCGCGCCGCGCCAACGACGACGGGGCGGCGGATGTGCTGTGGAAGCCGGGGGCGACGCGGTAGACGATAAGCCGAACCTCTCCTGCCCCCTCACGCTTCACGTCGTCTTTTCGCCATCGACCCGACGCGAAGCGCTGACACGGGTCGGATGCACCGACACGTTGGCGGTCAGCATGGGGAGCTCAGCCGGGGTCCGATAGAGCAGCCCGAAAAGCGTGCCCTTGACGGCGATTCAACCTAAAGAAAACCCATAACGACGTCGCGCCCGCCCCGGAGACCCGATCTTGGCCGACTACCAGCCGCGCGACCTGAACGCCCTGGAGAAGGCGGTCAACGACGCCGCCGGCAAGGTATCGGTGCTCTGGACCAGCTTCACCGTGTTGGGCCTGTATGTGGTGATCACCACGGCGTCGGTGACGCATCGCGACCTATTGCTGAACACGCCGATCCGGATGCCGGTCCTGGCCGTGGACCTGCCCGTGAACGGCTATTTCGTGGTCGCGCCCCTGATCTATTTCGTCTTCCACCTGTACCTGTCACTGCAGTTGCTGCTGCTGACCCGCAAGGTCGACACCTTCCAGATGGTGCTGAGGCGCACGGCGCAGTTGGAGGCTGATCGCGTCATCGCCCGCCAGCGGCTGGACGCCTTTCCGTTCGTCCAACTGATGGCTCGAGAGGATCGAACCGATCGCAGCCCATTGCGGATGCTGCTGGTCCTGATCTGCGCCATCACCGGAACCCTGGCCCCGCTGCTGGTCCTGATCCAGCTGCAGCTGGCCTACCTGCCCGCTCATCAGGCCTGGATTACCTGGCTGCAGCGCGGCTGCATCGCCATCGACCTGCTGCTGGTCTGGGCGGTGTGGATCAACATCGGGCCGGACACCGCCCCCACGCGTCGACGGATCCTGCGCGCGGTCGCCGCCCTGCCCACCTTGGCCGTCCTGATCTTCAGCGTGGGCCTGGCGACGTTTCCCGGCGAGATCGTCTACGACAACGTCGTGGCCCGTGCGCTCGACGCCGGCATGGCGGCGATGACGGCCGACAAGGTGAAGCTGTCGCGGCTTCTGTTCGAGGGGGATTTCGACGCCGCCAGCGCGCGGTCCACGAGCCTGTTCGCCAACCGCCTGATGCTGGCCGAAGCCCGCCTTTCGGACCCCGCCAAGCCCCTGTCCCTACGCGGCCGCGACCTGAGCAACGCGATCTTCCGTCGCGCCGACCTGCGCGGCGCCGACTTCAGCGGCGCAAACCTGACCGGAGCTTCCTTCATCGAGGCCAAACTGCAGAGCGCCTGGTTCGGCTGCATCTGGATGGAGCATCTCAACGACGACGAGCCGCCGCCCCACGACGCCGTCTGCGCCCGCCTGCCGTCGGCCAACTTCCAGAACGCGTCCCTTCAGGGCGCCGCATTCCAGCATACCCTAATGCAAGGCGCGCGCTTCCAGGCGGCGGACCTGCGCGGCGTCACTTTCGCGAAGGCCGATCTGAGTTCGGCTGACTTCTCGCTGGCTCGGGCGATAGGAACGCAATTTAGGGCCTCCGACCTGACCGCCGCCAACTTTGGTTACGCCAAACTTTGGGGCGCCGACCTGGCGGCGACCGTCCTGCGAGGCGCTTCGTTCAGTAACGTCGAGGCGCAAGGCGCCGATTTCAGCCTGGCGACCCTGGACGGCGCGGTTTTCCAATCCGCCAGACTCAACAAGGCGACCTTGCCTGACGACAACGGCGGCGCACTCTTCGTCGACGTCGATGCGACCTCGCAGATGACGCTGTCGCCCGGAGAGACGCCGGTGACCAGCGACCTGTTTCGCGCCCTCGAACCAGCCCAGAAGAGCGACCTCGCCAAGATCAAGGCCGCGGCGATCATCGGCGTCGAAAATCCCCCGGTCGCCGCTCACATTCAGCAGCGCTTGGACGCGCTGGCGCCGAGTTTTCCGCCGCAAAAGCCGTACAGGGGCTTCATCGTCGACAGTTCACACCTGCCGACAACGCCGGCCTTCGAGCGCGCGAAGATCCTCGATCGGCAGGCCGCGATCGTCCGCGAGGTGCTTTGCTCACCACGATCCAATCGCCACGTGGTCCGAGGCCTGATCAACAACCAGATGGTGTTGCGGCTGGTGGACAAGAACGGAATTTTGAAGGGTCCGCCCCTGACGAACCGCTCTTGTCCGGGCCTCGAGGGCTGGACCGCGCTCGATTTCAGACGCCTGTCCGGAATGCGGAGAGATCTGGCCGACCGCGCCGCGCTGGGCCTGAAGTAAGCGCCCCGCCCTACTTCGCCGGCTTGCTCGCCGACGGGCCTTCCATCTTCTTCGGATCGGTGTTGATCGGCGGCACGTTGAGCGGGCGGTGGGTCAGGGTCTCGATCGGATAGATCGTGCCGCACTTCATCCACTTGCCCGCCCAGGCGCCGCCGCGCGCGTCGCAACGCGCCTTCGGCCAGACCCAGAGGTAGTGATAGGCGAAGACGCCGACGCAGGCGGCCAGGAAGATGCCGAAGAAAGTCCACTGCAGGCGGGTGATGTTGCTCTTCATGAGCGCCTCATACTGGCCCGTCGCGAGGCTGGCCAGAGGCTAAAGCGCGCGGGGCTGCACCCGCGATATCGCCAGCTTGAGTGTGCAGCGCAGCAGACGCGCGGCGGGAACTGTCCTACGATCGTTTGACTGCCCCGGGCGATATTGCATTACGCTTACGTCAGGGGAAACTTGCAAACCTGCGTGGACGCGGTAATGCCCTCCCCGCAGGCAGGAAAAACTAGCCAGGAGGCGGCGTAGACCGATGAAGGTTCTGGTCCCGGTCAAACGGGTTATTGATTACAACGTGAAGGTCCGGGTGAAGCCCGATCAGACCGGCGTCGACCTGGCGAACGTCAAGATGTCGATGAATCCCTTCTGCGAGATCGCGGTCGAGGAAGCTGTCCGTCTGAAGGAAAAGGGCGTCGCCACCGAGGTGGTGATCGTCTCGATCGGCCCGGCCCAAGCCCAGGAAACCATCCGCACGGCGCTGGCCATGGGCGGCGACCGCGGCGTCCTGATCACCACCGACGCCGATCCCGAGCCCCTGGCCGTCGCCAAGCTGCTGGCGGCCGTGGTCGCCGAGGAAGCGCCCCAGCTGGTGCTGATGGGCAAGCAGGCCATCGACGGCGACAACAACGCCGTGGGCCAGATGCTGTCGGCCCTGCTGGGCTGGCCGCAAGCCACCTACGCCTCGGCCCTGGAAGTTTCGGGCTCGACCGCCAAGGTCACCCGCGAAGTGGACGGCGGCCTCCAGACCCTGGACGTCGACCTGCCCGCCGTGGTCACCGCCGACCTGCGCCTCAACGAGCCGCGCTACGCGTCGCTGCCCAACATCATGAAGGCCAAGAAGAAAGAGATCGCGCAGAAGACCGTCGCCGACTACGGCGTCGACGTCGCCCCGCGCCTCAAGGTCGTCAAGGTCGCCGAACCGGCCAAGCGCTCGGCCGGCGTCAAGGTTGAGACCGCCGCCGACCTCGTCTCCAAGCTCAAAACCGCGGGGGTGCTGTAATGGCCGTTCTCGTCGTCGCCGATAACGACAACGCGCACCTGCGCGATGGCACCCACAAGACCGTCACCGCCGCCCTGAAGCTGTCGGGCGACGTGGACATCCTGGTGCTGGGCAAGGGCGTCGCCGGCGTCGCCGCCGAAGCCGCCAAGATCGCCGGCGTCCGCAAGGTGCTGGTCTCCGAGAGCGACGCGCTGGGCCATGGCATCGCCGAGGCGCAAGCCGACGCGGTGCTGGCCGTGGCCGGCGCCTATGACGCCATCCTGGTTCCGGCCACCTCGGGCGGCAAGAACTTCGCCCCGCGCGTCGCCGCCAAGCTGGACGTCGCCCCGATCAGCGACATCGTCGAGGTCGTCTCGGCCGACACCTTCACGCGCCCGATCTATGCCGGCAACGCGCTGGAGACCGTCCAGACCTCGGACGCCAAGAAGGTGATCACCGTCCGTCCGACCGCCTTCCCGGCGGCGGGTGAAGGCGGCTCGGCCTCGGTGGAAACCGTCGGCGGCGCCGACGCGGCCAAGACCCGCTTCGTCAGCGAAGAGATGGTCAAGTCCGACCGTCCGGAACTGGCCGCGGCCAAGATCGTCGTCTCGGGTGGTCGCGCCATGGGCTCGGCCGAAGAGTTCCAGAAGGTGATCGAGCCCCTGGCCGACAAGCTGGGCGCCGCCGTCGGCGCCTCGCGCGCGGCGGTCGACGCGGGCTACGCCCCCAACGACTACCAGGTCGGCCAGACCGGCAAGGTCGTCGCCCCGGCGCTGTACATCGCCATCGGCATCTCGGGCGCCATCCAGCACCTGGCCGGCATGAAGGACTCCAAGATCATCGTCGCGATCAACAAGGACGCCGACGCCCCGATCTTCCAGATCGCCGACTACGGCCTGGTGGCCGACTACAAGTCCGCCGTGCCCGAACTGATGGACGCCCTGACGGCGGCCGGTAAGTAAGACTTTCGTCGCAAGGCGAAGACAGGAAAGGCCCGGGAGCGATCCCGGGCCTTTTTCTTTGGTTCCTCCCCGCTTCACGGGTGAGGAGCAGATTCCGCGCGATCGCGCCGCGCCCCAGCCTTGGCCTTGCGCCAGATTCGGCGCGCGACCCAGACGAAGCCGAGGGCCAGGGTCAGGGTTCCGAACAGGTTCACGCAAACCGCGTGGCCCATGTTCCAGCCCGTATAGTGGGTGACGACCCCGCCGATCCACCAGATCGCCCAGCACAGATAGAACGCCGGCTTCATCACGCCTCCAGGCAGCATGACGAGGAAAGCGCGGAGGCCGGCCAGGCTGTTCCATGGGTGACCGGCGCGGGCCCTCAGCGCGGGCTGTGGATCGGCACGCTGGCCGACCATACGGCGTCACCGTCCTTCAGCGGCGGGCCAACCTTGTCAGCGGTGGCGACAAGGAGCGAGACGACGGCGACGCCGGCGATCAGAAGCAGTTTCATCGAAGCACCTGTGAGCATGAGTGTCGGCCGCACCGGCCTTGCTCAGCTAATTTGGCTCGACGGGCCGCGATTTACGAACGATGGTATCTGCGCCGGCTTGTGAGCCAGACTAACGACCCCAATTGGTATCCATGCGCCTGCCGCCGTTCCTGACCCTGACCGCCCTGGAGGCCGCCGCCCGCCATCGCAGCTACAGCCGCGCGGCCCGCGAGCTGTTCGTCACCCACGGCGCGGTCAGCCAGCAGATCCGCAAGCTGGAGGACGAACTGGGGACCAAGCTGTTCGTGCGCCAGGGCAACGCCATGGTCCCCACCGCCACGGGCCAGCGCCTGGCCGACCAGGTCACGGCCGCCCTGGCCACCCTGCACGCCGGGGTCGACGACGCCCGGCTGGCGGCGCGCGGACCGCTGGTGATCAGCAGCAGCGCCGCCTTCGCCAGCCGCTGGCTGGTCACCCGCCTGGAGCGGCTGGCGCGCGAGACCGACGAGCCCGACCTGATCGTCCGCGCCGAGGACCGGGTGGCCGACCTGACCACCGACGGCGTCGACATCGCCCTGCGCTTCGGCTGCGGGGTCTGGCCCGGCGTCGAGGCCGCCACCCTGATGATCGAGCGGATCTTTCCGGTCTGCAGTCCCGACTTCCTGGTCCGCCACCCGATCCGCGAGGCCCGCGACCTGCTGGACGTTCCCCTGCTGCGCCATGTGGGCCTGCCATGGTCGATCTGGCTGACGGCCATGGGCGTGGACGAGGCCCCGCGCCAGCAGGGCCTGGGCTTCGAGGACACCGCTCTGATGCTGGACACCGCCGCCCACGGCGTGGGCGTGGCCCTGGCCCGCAGCGGCCTGGCCGAACGCGACCTGCGCGAAGGCCGCCTGGTCCGCCCCTTCGCCGGAGAAGTCAGCGTCGAGACCGGCAATCACTTCGTCTGGCGCGCCGACAGCCCCAAGCTGGCGCGGATCCTCAAACTGCGCGACTGGTTCCTGGCCGAGACGGCCGAGCTGCGGACCTAGCCGCCCACATCCTGACCTTACCTCCCGGAGATCTCATGCCCTTCGTCAGCCACCGCGGTCAGCGGATCCACTACACCGTCGAGGGTTCCGGCCCGCTGGTGGTGCTGCAGCACGGCCTGTTCATGGACGCGGCCAGTTGGAAGGCCAACGGGATCATCGACGCGCTGGCGGGTCGTCACCGGGTGGTCTGCGTCGACTCCCTGGGCCACGGGCTCAGCGACAAGCCGGCCGAGGCCCGGCTCTACGACCAGGACCAGCGGGCCGGCGACCTGGCGGCGGTGATCGACGCGCTGGGTGAGGATCGCGCGGCCGTGTTCGGCTATTCGATGGGCGCCTGGATGGCCGTGGGCCTGGCCAAGCACTATCCGCACAAGATCTCGTCGCTGATCGTCGGCGGCTGGGACCTGGTCAACGGCGTGCCCAAGACCCCCCAGGGGCCGCTGACCTTCGACCTCTTCATGGCCTTCGCCCGCGCCACCGCCCCGGCCCTGGTCGCCTGGGTGACACCGGAGATCGAACCGGCCATGCGCGCCTGTTTCGACACCCTCGCCCAACTGGACGGCGCGCCCGAGGCGGTGCTGAGCGGCGACTTCCCGGTGCTGCTGTGGGACGGCGCCCAGGACCCCTACCACGCGCCGATGCAGGCCTTCGCGGCGGCCAACGGCCTGCCGTTCCTGTCCAGCGAAGGCGGCCACGTCCCGGCGATCGAGACGCCGGGAGCCGAGACGGTGGCGGCGCTGGCGGCGTTCCTGGACGGGTAGCCGCCCCTACTTCGCCGCCTTGGCCGAAGACGGCGGAGCCTCGGCCGGCGCTGCACAAGGGGCGGCGGAACTCGACCAGTCGATGGCGTCGGGATCCTTCGCGCCGAACGCGGGCGCGCCGGCCACGGGCTTTTGACCGTAGGCCTTGACCAACTTGGCCGGTCCCTCGAAGACCGACGAGATGTTGTTGTCGAACGTCGGCAGCGCGTCGTTCACCGCCTGGGCCTCGGCCGCGGTGATTTCGGGCGTGTAGACGCGGCGGCTCATCACCGTGCGCATGACCCCGTCCCGCAGCTCGACCTCGCGCCAGTAGTCCACGCCGCCCAGCCGGCGGTTGACCGGCTCGGCGAGCGAGGTCCACGCCCGCTTGGCGCCGGGCGGCGGCAACCGGATCGTCGTGACCCAGCACTTGTAGCGCGGATAGTCGGTCAGCCACGGCGCGGTCTGATCCTGCTCCTTGGGGCGCTTGTTTTCGTTGGGCGGCGTGAAGCCGGCGCCGGGGATGTCGAGGCTGTGGCCCTCGGCGGCGTCGCCTTCCCAGTCCGGCTTGCCCTCGCCCTCCATCAGCAGCACCAGCGCGCCCTGCGCTTCGTCATAGCGCCAGCTGACCGTCTCGGGCTCGACATTGGTCATCGACCTGCGCCAGAAGGCCTTCTGCTCGCGGACGGCGTCGTCGGCCGCCAGCCCGGCCAGGGCCGTGCGCATGTTCGCCACCCCGTCGCCGCGCAGCACCTGCTGGGTCCTGTAGCGGGCCGGCGCCGAGAAACCCTTGCTGGCGTCGATCGCGATCACCTCGACCAGTTGAGGCGTGGCCGGGGGCGCGGTCGGGACCGGCTCGAGATCGACCGCGCCCGCCCGCACCGGCAAGGCCCAGCGGAAGCTCGGCGGCGGCAGGGTCGCCAGCCGGTCGCCCATCCGGGTTCCGTCCAGCCAATAGGCGCGTCCGTTGATCGTCGCGCGGACCACCACATGGTTGAACAGCGTCGGGTTGGGCAGGCGCTCGTTCAGGCCGTCGCCGCCGGCCGCGTTGCCCAGCACCGGCTCGGCGGAAATCCCCAGTTCGCGCAGCAGGGCGATCAGCAGCACGGTCTTGGCCTTGCAGTCCCCGAAGCGGCGGTTCCAAGTCTCGTCGGCGGTCGCGGGCCGGAAATTGCCGCCGTCCAGGCCCACATAGACGTAGCGAATGCGATCCTGGACCAGCCGCAGCGCCGCCTCGGCCCGGGCCGCCGGATCGCTGGTCGCCTGCGCGATCTTGCGGGCTTCGTCCCGGACGGGCGAGGCCGACGCCAGGGTCGAGGCCTTGTCGAACAGCGGCTGGATGTGATGGGACACGTCGGCCCAGCTGGCGAAACCCGAATACTCGATCGTTCGACGCAGGTTCATGCGCGACGGCGCGCCGTCGGCGACGATGGCCGATTTCGGATCGCGCACCTCGTAGACCAGCGCGTTGCGCCCCTCGCTCGCGACCGGGGACAGAGCCCCCAGGTCGGGCGTCGCGCGCCACTGCACCGGCCGGCCGTCGGGCCAGACCAGGCGCATGCGATAGGCGCCCAGCTGTCCGGCCGACGGGATCTGGATCACGCCGTACGAACGGTCGCCCAGGGTGGGATCCTTGCGACGGATCGTGGCCGCGAAGACCAGCTCGTCGCCCACCTGCAGGCCGGGGGTCTGCAGCACCGCCGTCATCTGGCCGTCCAGCATGGCGTAGTCGAGGTTGTCCTCGCGCTGGATGACCTGGAACCTGTTGTCGGCCAGCACGTCGATGACGCGATCACCGCGATAGATCTTCAGCGTATGGACGAAGAGATCGTCGGACCCGGCGTTCCACGCCGCGCGCGTATTGCCCAGCGCCAGCGCCTCGGGCGTCAGCAGTTTGACGCGGTAGGAGACGAACATCTCGTCGCCGTCGGGGCCTAGTCGGGTCTGCAGATCGTTGTAGATCACGCGCACCGGCGCGCCCTCGGGCGTGGGCGCTTCCGTCGGTGTCGGCGCGGGAGCTGTCCAAGCCGGAGGCGGCCCATACTGCACCTGCTTGGACGCCGCCTGCGCGGACCCAGCCGCGAGCAGGATCGCGGCCGCCGAAACACCAATACGCTGAAACATCGAACTTCCCCCGAAGCGCCACCATAGCGTTCGGTGCGCCGCCCGCAATCGTCAGGCGTTGCGGATCAGACCTTCCGGAACCCCCGCAGCACATTGGCCTCGGTGCTCAGCTGCAGCGTCGCGTAGTCGATGCGGGGCGTGTCGGAGAACAGCAGGTAGTAGTATTTCATCTGCTCGGACCACCAGTAGCCGGGGCAGTTGTCGCCCTGGGTCATCGGCCGGGTGGTGATGTCCTTCAGGGCCGTGTAGCCGAAGGCCGCGCGGCTGGTGGCTTTCATTTCCCGATAGTGGATCGCGGCCAGCTGGCGATAGCGCGGGTCGCGGTCGAGCAGCCACAGGTTCAGGCAGGCGTCGGGATATTCCGGGCGCAGGCCGGTGTGCTTGCGGCGCGGCTGGCCGGTGGTGACGTCGATCGATTCCGGGATCACGCCGTAGGTCGCCTGCAGATAGGTGAACGAGGCCAGGTAGTCGTCGCCCTGGGCCTTGCGGCCGACCTGACCCAGCAGGCCGGCATAGTAGGCGGCCAGCTCGCTCTGGGCCGTGGAGGTCACCGCCCCGGTCTCGAAGTCGACCATCGGGAACCACAGCCGGCCGCCATAGCGCTTGGCCTGGTGGGCCAGCTGGGCGTCGACGCACTCGACCGCCCAGCGCTTGCAGTCGGCGTCGCCGAACAGCGCCCAGGCGTCCCACAGGTACTCGTAGAAACTGTCGGCATACACGTCGATGCTGGCGTTGCGGCTGGTGAAGTCGCCGGTGACGGCGTGGATGTTGGCGGCCATCAGGCCGATCTTCGAGCGGCGGTCCAGGGCGTGGCGCATGGCTCGCTTGGCCATGTCGAAATACTTGCGCTCGCCGGTCAGCTGGCTGAGCACGCCGAACTCCGACAGATAGGTGCCGATCTCGGCCAGGTTGGTTTCCGGATCGCTGACCGCCCCGGTGCGCAGGTTCACATAGCGATACGGCAGGCCGTGGGGCGAGGCCTCGAAGGCCTTGGCCAGGCGGTCGGCCAGGTCGCGGGCCTTGGCCAGCAGCACGGGATCGCCGCTGGCCAGGTGGGCCGACAGCAGGCCGCCGACCAAGCGGATATTGGTCTCGAAGACCTGGGCGTTTCCATCGACGTCGAAATCCAGGCTGGTCTTGACCCAGTCGACCCCGGCCTGGAACTCGGCGTCCAGCCCCATGATCCATAAGGTGTCCAGCGCCTCGACCAGGGACAGGCCCAGGTCGTGACCCTCGACGAAGAACGACGACGAGGTTCCGCTGACCGGGTTGATCTCGTCCTTGCCCCAGGCCTTGGCGACATAGCCGCGCCAGGCCCACTGGAACTCGGACCGGACATCGGCGGCCAGGGTCTTCCAGTCTTCGGGCTTGGCCTGCGCGGCGAAGGCCGGAGCGGCGGCGGCCGAGGCGACCAGGGCCAGGGCGTGGCGACGGGAGGGGCGAAGCAGGGTCATGCGACGAGCTTAGGCGCTCGCCTCAAACCCTGTCATCCGATCACCGCCGGCCAAGCCCCGGATTGGTGTCGTTCAGGCGGATGCGCAGGGCGTTCTGGACCAGGGCGGTGGCGACGTACTGGCCCACCATGATCGGAAACTCGATCAGTTGCGCCTCGTCCCAGGTCGCGGCCAGCGCCGCCCAGGTCTCGTCGCTGATCGCCTGCCGGGACAGCAGTTCCTCGACGCCGCTCAGGACCGCCGCCTCGTGCTCGCTCCAGCCCGGCGCGGCCGAGCCCTGGGTCACGCGCTCGACCTCGTCCGTGGTCATGCCGTAGCGCTTGGCGATCACCACGTGTTCGCCCCACTCGTAGGGCGCGCGCAACAGCCAGGCGATGCGCAGCACGGCCAGCTCGCGGTCGCGCGGCGACAGCCGACCGGTGAACAGGGTCGTGCCCATCTCCATCTGGCGTCGGAAGACCTCCGGATGCTTGGCGACGGTGCGGAAATAGGCGTCGATCTCCACAGGCTGGTAGGCGCTGATCGAGGCCAGGATATCGGTGATCAGCGCTTGCAGGTCTTCGCCCACTTCGTCGTTCGCCAGCGGCTCGATCCGCTGCGGCCGGCCGTTGATCTCGGCTTGGCGGGCGGCCAGCGCCGCCGCGTCCCAGCCGCCACGCGCGTCGATAAGCGACCCGTCCATCCGCTTCCCCTTGGTTGTTTCCGTGACCATAGCCGCCCGTCAGTCCGCCGCCACCTCACCGGACGAACATCGCGCCGAGGCGATGTTCGCGCCCTCGAACCGGTCGCCTGGCAACGGTTTGCGCTGCGTCGCAGCAAAGCCTTGGCGAGTGTGGGGTTGCTCGTGCTAGAAAAGCGGGCATGAACTCGGGCCGGGCGAGCAACGCCCTGCCCCGCCTCGAACAAGGCCCACCAGCAAGGCTTGTCTGAATGACGGATATCAAGACGGTCGGCGTGATCGGCGCCGGCCAGATGGGGTCGGGGATCGCGCATGTCGTCGCCCTGGGCGGCTATGACGTGCGTCTGCACGACGTCTCGCGCGAGCGCATCGACGCCGGCCTGGCCCTGATCGAGAAGAACCTGGCCCGTCAGGTGGGCCGCGGCCTCATCGACGAGGCCGCCATGAGCGCGGCCCTGGCGCGGATCAGCCCCGCCGAGGACCTGGCCCTGATCGGCGCCACCGACATCGCCATCGAGGCCGCGACCGAGAACGAGGAGATCAAGAAGGCGATCTTCCGCAGCCTGCAGCCGCACCTGGGCGCGAACACCCTGCTGGCCTCGAACACCTCGTCGATCTCGATCACCCGGCTGGCCAGCGCCACCGACCGCCCCGAGCGGTTCATCGGCCTGCACTTCATGAATCCCGTCCCGCTGATGAAGCTGGTCGAAATCATTCGCGGCATCGCCACCGACGTGCCGACCTACGAACGCGCCGTGGCCTTCGCCAAGTCGCTGGGCAAGATCACGTCCAACGCCGAAGACTTCCCCGCCTTCATCGTCAACCGCGTGCTGGTGCCGATGATCAATGAGGCGATCTACACCCTGTACGAGGGCGTGGGCACGGTCGACGCCATCGACACCGCCATGAAGCTGGGCGCCAACCATCCGATGGGCCCGCTGGAGCTGGGCGACTTCATCGGCCTCGATACCGTGCTGAGCATCATGAACGTGCTGCACGAGGGCCTGGCCGACAGCAAGTACCGCCCCTGCCCGCTGCTGGTGAAGTACGTCGAGGCCGGCTGGCTGGGCAAGAAGGCCGGCCGCGGCTTCTACGACTACCGCGGGGATGTGCCGGTCCCGACGCGGTAAGCAACGCACCCTGGCGCAGCAGCCGGGCGTTCGACGCCGTGCATCCTCGCCCTTCGACAGGCTCAGGATGAGGACCACTCATAGGCCCCGGCATTCGAAAACCTCATCCTGAGCTTGTCGAAGGACGAGGTTTTTTCGCTCCCGGAAGCGGAGGGTGATCACCCCAGACTAGCCTGCGGAAAGCGCGGGCTGGAAAATCGGGGATTCGGCCGATGTCGCGCCAGGATCGACCACCGGATAGTCGCCTCGCGCGCCCCGGCCCGTGGGCGTCCGACGGAGGCGACCATGCCCAACGGCAAGCCCAACATCCTGTTCATCATGGCCGACGACATCGGCTGGTTTAACGTCAGCGCCTACAACCTTGGCCTGATGGGCTACAGGACGCCCAATATCGACAGCATCGCGCGGGACGGCGCGCTGTTCACGGACTTTTATGGACAGCAGAGCTGCACCGCCGGCCGGGCGGCCTTCATTACCGGCCAGTCGCCGATCCGCACCGGCCTGACCAAGGTCGGCATGCCGGCCACCGCCCAGGGCCTGAGCTTCGAGGATCCCTCGGTCGGCCAGTTCCTCAAGTCCTTCGGCTACGCCACCGGCCAATTCGGCAAGAACCATCTGGGCGACCGCAACGAGCACCTGCCCACGGTCCACGGCTTCGACGAGTTCTTCGGCAACCTCTACCACCTGAACGCCGAGGAGGAGCCCTACTACGAGAACTATCCCAAGGACCCGGCCTTCCGCGCCAAATACGGGCCGCGTGGGGTGTTGAAGTGCAAGGCGACCGATGCGGAGGACGCCACCGTCGATCCGCACTTCGGCAAGGTCGGCAAGCAGACCATCGAGAACACCGGCCCCCTGCCCAAGGAGCGGATGGAGACGGTGGACGAGGAGTTCCTCGAGGCCGCGCTCGACTTCATCGATCGCAAGACCACGGAGAACCAGCCCTGGTTCTGCTACTTCAACCCCACGCGCATGCACGTGTTCACCCACCTCAAGCCGGCATCCAAGGGCAAGACGGGGCTGGGCGTCTATCCGGACGGCATGGTCGAATTGGACGGCTATGTGGGCCAGTTGCTCGACAAGCTGAAGGCGCTGGGGATCTCCGACGACACGGTCGTGGTCTTCACCACCGACAACGGCGCCGAGGTTCTAACCTGGGCCCGACGGCGGCGCCACGCCGTTCCGGGGCGAGAAGGACACCAACTGGGAAGGCGGCTGGCGCGTGCCCTGCGTGATCCGCTGGCCCGGCGTGGTCGAGAAGGGCCGGATCATCAACGACATCGCCTCGCTGCAGGACTTCATCCCCACCTTCGCGGCCGCCAACGGCGAGCCCGACCTCGTGGAGAAGGTCAAGAAGGGTTACGAGATCGACGGCAAGACCTACAAGGTCCACCTCGATGGGTTGAACCTGCTGCCTTTCCTCAAGGGCGAGGAGGAGGAATCGCCGCGCAAGGGCTTCATCTACTGGAGCGACGACGGCGAATGCATGGGCCTGCGCATGGGCCGCTACAAGATCGTCTTCGCCGAGCAGCGTAGCTCGGGCCTGGACGTCTGGCGCGAGCCCCTGTCGCCAATGCGCATCCCTAAGTTCTTCGACCTGCGGGCCGATCCCTTCGAGCGGGGCGAGGACAGCTTCAAGTACAATGACTGGTTTCTGGAGCAGAACTACTTGCTCTACGCCGCGCCGCCGTTGCTGGCCGAGTGGCTGGAGAGCTTCAAGGCCTTCCCGCCGCGCGCCAAGTCAGCCAGCTTCAGCATCGACCAGGTCGTCGAGGCGCTGATGCCGAAGACTTAGGGGCCTGATCCGGCTTCAGCGAAAACCTCATCCTTCGACAAGCTCAGGATGAGGTCTTCTACTGACCAAGCCTGCACGTGGTCCTCATCCTGAGCTTGTCGAAGGACGAGGACCACGCACGGTGTTTGAAGTGTCGATCTTGAGCGCGAGCCCTACGCCTTCACGAACGCCAGCAGATCCTTGTTGATGACGTCGGCATGGGTGGTCGCCATGCCATGCGGGAAGCCGGGATAGGTGATCAGCTTGCCGTTCTTGAGCAGCTTGATCGCCTGGCGGGCCGAGGCGTCGATCGGCACGACCTGGTCGTCCTCGCCGTGCAGCACCAGCACCGGCACGTCGATGGCCTTCAGGTCGGCGGTGAAGTCGGTCTCCGAGAAGGCGGCCACACAGTCGTAGAGCGCCTTGACGCCGGCTTGCATGCCCTGGCGCCACCAGTTGTCGATCACGCCCTGGCTGACCTTCGCGCCCTCCCGGTTGAAGCCGTAGAACGGGCCGGCGGCGACGTCGCGGAAGAACTGGGCGCGGTCGAAGGCCGTGCCGTTGCGGAAGCCGTCGAACACTTCCAGCGGCAAGCCCAGCGGGTTGGCCTCGGTCTTCAGCATCAGGGGCGTGACCGCCCCGACCAGCACCGCCTTGGCGACCCGGCCGGCCTCGGCGCGGGCCACATAGTGGGCGACTTCGCCGCCGCCGGTGGAGTGGCCGATGTGGATGGCGTTCTTCAGGTCCAGGTGGCGGGCCAGTTCGATGACGTCGGCGGCGTAGGTGTCCATCTCATTGCCGACATCGGTCTGGGTCGAGCGGCCGTGGCCGCGACGGTCATGGGCGATGACGCGGTAGCCCTGGCCCAGGAAGAACATCATCTGGGCGTCCCAGTCGTCGGCGCTGAGCGGCCAGCCATGGTGGAAGACGATCGGCTGGGCGGTCTTGGGGCCCCAGTCCTTGTAGAAGATTTCAGTGCCGTCCTGGGTGGTGACGTAGCCGCTGCTCATGATTGTTTTCCTTGTCGCTCTAAGGGTTTGCGAGGGGCGGCTGGCCGTCGCTCGCTGTTTGCCAAGCCAAGATGGACGCGACCGATTGCCGCAGATATAGAAATGATCGAAACCTATAGTTTCTAAAATCGTACTATTGAGACGCGGTCGCCACGCTCACAAACCCGTGTTACGCAAGCTTCACCTCTGGGGGAGCCGGTCGTGCGCAATCTCTATCTCGCCTTCGTGCTGGCGTTCGCCGTCATGCTGCTGGGGTTCTGGCCCAGTTTCACGGGCGCGTTCGGGCCGCTGGATCCGATGCGCGAGGCGCACGGCGCGCTGGCCGTGACCTGGATGGCCCTGCTGGTGGTCCAGAGCTGGCTGATCGGCCATGGTCATAACCGCGCGCACCGTTGGATGGGGCGGACCGCCCTGGTCATCGCGCCGGCCCTGATCGTCAGCGCCTTCGTGGTGATCCACGACATGCTGGGCCCGCACTCGCACTTCAGCCGCGAGCTGCGCCTGATCCTGGCCTGGATCGACATCTGGTCGCTGCCGCTGTTCGGCCTGCTGCTCGTGCTGGCCCTGGTCTATCGGCGGACCATGTTCCTGCATTCGCGGTTCATGGCCTCGACCGTGTTCATCGCCCTGATCCCGGCCCTGGGACGCCTCTACGGCATGAACATCCCGGCGCTTCATGGCTTGGCCGGGGCGCTGGATCCCAGCTTCTGGACCGTGGAGGCGGTGCTGGCGGGCCTGGTCGTGCGCGACGGCCTGAGCGGGCGCTGGGCCACGCCCTGGTGGCTGACCCTGGGCGCGCTGGTCGGCCTGCAGCTGACCATGTTCCACGCTCCGCACTGGCCGTGGTTCCTGGGCGTGGCGCGGTGGATGGGGCTGTCGAGTTAGACCCGCCGTCGAACGCGGGTCCGCCCTCGTCCTTCGACAAGCTCAGGATGAGGTCTACTTTGCGAGGTCGGCATTCGAATTCCTGATCCTGAGCTTGTCGAAGGACGAGGAGTTCGAGCCCCCTACCCCGCCCCCATCGCCACGGCGACATGGTAGGTGACGAACGAGGCCAGATAGGCCAGGCCGGTCATGTACAGGAACATCACCGTCGGCCAGGTCCAGCCGTTGGTCTCGCGCTTGACCACGCCCAGGGTCGCCGCGCACTGCGGGGCAAAGACGTACCAGGCCAGGAACGACAGGGCCGTGGCCAGCGACCACTGGTGCGACAGCAGGGCGCCCAGGTTGGTGCCGGCCTCGTCGTCGCCGCCCACGGCGTAGACCGTGCCCAGGGCCGCGACGGCCACTTCGCGAGCCGCGAAGCCGGGGATCAGGGCCACGGTCATCTGCCAGTTGAAGCCGATGGGCTGCATGACGGGCGCGATCAGGTGCCCGATCCGTCCAGCGAAGCTGTAGTCGATGGCCGGTCCCGTCGCGCCCGCCGGCGGATAGGGGAAGGTCGACAGCACCCAGACCAGCACCATCAGCGGCAGGATGATGCGGCCGGCGCGGTTGAGGAAGATCTGGGCCCGGGTCCACAGGTTCATCAGAACGTTGCGCGGCTCGGGCCAGCGATAGGTCGGCAGCTCCATCATGAACGGCTCGACCGTGCCGCGCCAAAAGATCTTGCGGATCACGAACGACACGATCAGCGCGCTGACGATGCCCGAGGCGTAGAGGCCGAACATCACCAGGCCCGGCAGGCTGAGCACGCCCCAGACCTTGGTGTGGGGAATGAAGGCGGCGATGATCAGGGTGTAGACCGGGATCCGCGCCGAGCACGTCATCAGCGGGGCCACAAGGATGGTGGTCAGCCGGTCGTGCTTGTTGTCGATCACCCGCGTCGACATGATCCCGGGAATGGCGCAGGCGAAGCTGGACAGCAGCGGGATGAACGCCCGGCCATGCAGGCCCGCCCCGCCCATGATCTTGTCCATCAGGAAGGCCGCGCGGGTCATGTAGCCGCTGTCTTCCAGCACCAGGATGAAGAAGAACAGGATCAGGATCTGAGGCAGGAAGACCAGCACGCTGCCCACCCCGGCGATCAGGCCGTCGGTGATGAAGCTGCGCAGCAGGCCGTCCGGCAGCACGCTCCCAATCGCCCCGCCCAGCATCGTGAAAGCCGCCTCGATCAGGTTCATGACCGGCTCGGCCCAGGTGAACACCGCCTGGAACATCACGAACAGCAGCACGCCCAGGATCAGCAGGCCGCCGACAGGGTTCAGCAGCACGGCGTCGACCTTGCCGGTGATGGTGTCGGGACGCTCGGCCGGACGCACGCAGTCCTTGACGATCCGCTGGGCCTCGCGGTGGGCGGCGCGGATCTCCGAGGCGGTCGGCTCGCGCCAGACGTTCTCGTGCTGGCCCTCGTGGCTGAGCGCCAGGGCGTCGGCCTTGGCGACCAGTTCCTCCAACCCGCGCTTGCGGGTGGCCACGGTGGTGACGATCGGCGCGCCGATCTCGGCCGACAGCCGCTCCAGGTCGATGCGCAGGCCCTGGCGCTGGGCGATGTCGAACATGTTGAGCGCCAGCACGAACGGCCGGCCCACCTGCTTGAGCTCCAGCACCAGGCGCAGCACCAGCCGCAGGTTGGTGGCGTCGGCCACGCAGATGACCACGTCGGGCGGCGTCTCGCCGGCCAGCTTGCCCAGCACCGCGTCGCGGGTGACCACCTCGTCGGGGCTGCGGGCGCGCAGGGAATAGGTGCCGGGCAGGTCCAGGATGTGCGCGCCGCGACCGCCGGGCAGGGTCAGCACGCCTTCCTTCCGCTCGACGGTGACGCCGGCGTAGTTGGCGACCTTCTGGCGGCTGCCGGTCAGGGCGTTGAACAGGGCGGTCTTGCCGGAATTGGGATTGCCGACCAGCGCGAGACGCGCGGGTCGCAGGGCGGCGTCGGTCAAGACTTCAGGCCTCTTCGAACTGGACGGTGACGGCGGCGGCCTCGCGGCGGCGCAGGGCCACGCGCATGTCGTCGATGCGCACGGCGATGGGATCCTTGCCGAACAGGCCCTCGTGCAGCACCTCGAACGCGGCGCCCTCCACGAAGCCCATCTCCAGCAGGCGACGCTCCAGTTCCTCCGGATCGATCGACTCCGACCGCCCGGTCTGGCCGCCGACCCGCACGATCACGCCGCGCTGGCCCTTGCGGGCCAAGCTCAGCGGGCTCTCGCCGGCGGCGAGGGCGAAGGGCTCGGCGATTTCGGGGGTCAGGCTGAGAGCGTCGGACATGGTCGCACCGGAAAAACTTGCGAACGATTATCAGTCCAAGGTCACGCTGTCATGTCCGGAATAGGGCGCTGCTGCGCGCGTCGAGGTCGCGGCCGCGTCGCGACAAGCACACTTAAAAATGGCTCGTTACATTGACTCAACTTTTGCGGCATGCGGAAGCTTGGGTCGTGAACTGTCGAGCTTCCCAAACAGAAGGAGGTGCTAGTGCGCGTTTCCAGCATGACGACGAAGAACGATCCCGGCCTCGCCAGCACGAGCCGCCGAGCCCTGGTCGCCTCGGCCTTCGCCCTGGCCGCCATCATCGGAACGCCGGCCTGCGCCCCCGCGGATCCGCACGGCGGCGATATCACCGAGCCGGAGGTGCGCGCCGCGGGCAGGGCCTGGGGCGACGCCCTGGTGGCCATCTCCCTGGCCTATGAGAGCGGCGGCATCGACAAGGCCAGGCCGCTGGCCAGCACGGTCATCGACAAGGCCTACGGCTACAATCTGGGGCCGGTGCTGTTCAAGCCGACCCTGACCCAAGCGCCCCAGACCTTCCGCCTCACCAAGGAGGGCGCCCTGGCCTATTTCGTCGGCCACGACCCCAACTATCCCAACGACGACGGCTTCGCGCTGAAGGGCTGGCGCAAGGTCGAGATCCGCGACGTCGGTCTGCAGATCAACGGCAAGGTCGCCAACACCATGGGCAACGTCATCATGACCGACAAGGACGGCAAGGTGACCACCGTCGACAAGACCTGGACCTTCAAGAAGGACGACCAGGGCGTGGTGCGCATCATCCTGCACCACTCCTCGCTGCCCTATACCGGCCCGACAAAGCCGGAGCCGGTTCCCACGCCGGGGCCCAACCCCTAGGCCGCCTCCCCGGATCGTCACCGTCGCCGCCTCTGTTCGCGACCCGACCCGTCTCGTCGCGCGTTCACGAACAGATGATTTGTGGTTAAGGCGCGGCGTAATGGCTCAGAGTCGTTAATCTGTTCGACTCACGGCC
Organism: Caulobacter soli; assembly: GCF_011045195.1. Lineage (GTDB taxonomy): Bacteria > Pseudomonadota > Alphaproteobacteria > Caulobacterales > Caulobacteraceae > Caulobacter > Caulobacter soli. Next base: position 4,318,226 of record NZ_CP049199.1, read on the forward strand.
AGCGCGACTCGCATACTGAGCTTGACGATTCGTAGGGACCTCGAATGCGAAGGCTGATGCTGGCGCTGCTGACCGGCGCCTATCTCTGTCTGTCCTTGGTGATCTCCCTGGCCCTCTGGCGCATGGGAGCGGCGCCGGCTGTCGGCCTGGCCGCCTTCATCGGCGCCATGGGCCTGTGCTTCGCCATCCACGGCGTGATCGCGGGCGTCCTGCAGGGCGCGGCCCTGCGCGTCGACATCGAGACCATCCGCGAGGCCCACGGCATCCTGCTGGAGCAGGTCGAGAAGGTGGACGCCCGCATCACCGGCCTGCTGGAGACCGTCGCCGACGACGCCCAGAAGCGCTCCGCCGAACTGACCAGCGAGGTCCACCAGTTGGAAGACCTGGTCGTGCGCATGAGCGAGCGGCTGGAGCACCAGCTGACCTATCAGGTCGAGGTGGCCCGCGCCGAGCCGCGCGGCCGCTCGCCCCAGTCCACCGCCCTGATCGAGACCGTGCAGGACGCCCTGGCCGAGAACCGCGTCGACCTCTACCTGCAGCCGGTGGTCAGCCTGCCCCAACGCCGCACCGTCTTCTACGAAAGCTTCTCGCGCCTGCGCGACGAGACCGGCCGCGTGATGATGCCGGCCGAATATCTGGCCGTGGCCGAGCCCGAGGGCCTGACCGCCGCGATCGACAACCTGCTGCTGTTCCGCTGCGTGCAGATCGTCCGTCGCCTGGCCAAGCAGGACCGCAAGGTCGGGATCTTCTGCAACATCTCGCTGGCCAGCCTGGCCGACGAGGTGTTCTTCGCCCAGTTCCTGGAGTTCCTGCAGGTCAACAAGGACCTGCACGGCGCCCTGATCTTCGAACTAGGCCAGGCCGCCTTCAACGACCGCGGCCCGGTCGAGGCCCGCCACATGGCCCGCCTGGCCAGCCTGGGCTTCCGCTTCAGCCTCGACAAGGTCACGGACCTCGACCTGGACTTCCAGGACCTGGCCCGCGCCGACGTCAAGTTCCTGAAGATCGGCGCCACGATGATGCTGGAGCAGCTGGAAGAGCAGGACGGCAAGCTGGTCATCGCCTCGCTGCCCGACCTCAACGCCGAGGATTTCGCCGGCCTGACCCGTCGCTACGGCATCGAGGTGATCGCCGAGAAGGTCGAACACGAGCGCCAGGTCGTCGACGTGCTGGAGCTCGACATCGGCTACGGCCAGGGCCACCTGTTCGGCGAGCCCCGCGCCATCCGCGACTCCATCATCGCCGAGGCCGATCCCCCCCAGGACTTCATGCGCGGCGCCCTGCGCCGTCGGGCCGGGCGGTAGGCCAGGCGCGCTCTAGACGACAGGCCCTCCGGTCCGCGCCGGAGGGCTTTTTTGTGCGTCGCCCGCGCTCCATTGCGTTCCGCTGGAATATTCGAAATTGACCCCGGCCCCGGCGGCGGCCTTGCCCAGGGCGATCAGATCGCCGGCGGGCAGGCCCTTGGGCTTGTTGAACGCCGCGCGCTCGCGACCATCGGGCAGCTTCTCGACGTGCGATTGCACCGGCGCCTCCAGCAGCCTGTGCTGGGCGATCAGCGCCTCGACCTTGTCGGGCGGCCCCTCCAGCACGACGCTGGTCGAGCTGGAGCTCTGACCGCAGGCGGCCAAGCCGCCGGCCGTCACCAGGGCTAAGACCGCCACAATGGAACAGAACGATCGGGTCATGGCGCGCCTCGTCATGCGGAGGGGTGAGCTTGGACCTGGCGCATGGCGACGGCAACCACCGCCCCGCTAGCGCGGCGTCTTGAAATTGATCGGGATCGGCACCGGCTCGTGCGTTGAGGCGCCATCGATCGTTTCGTCGGCGCCCAGAAACTGCCCGCTCAGCTTCAGGGCCGCGTCGCCGAAGCCGTAGTCGAGCGGGCTCTCGGACACGACCTTGCAGCCCTCGGGCCTGCCGTCCACCAGGCCGGCGCATTCAAGCGCGACCCGGCCATTGACCTCCATCCGCGCGGCGCGGTCGGGGTAGTAGCGGGCGATGTCGCGCGGGACCGAGAGGCCCGTCAGGGGCCGGTAGTCGATCACGCCGGGCGCGACGACCGGCGGCTTGGGCTCGCCGCCGAGCAACGCCACCTGCTGGGACGGATCGAGCGTGTAGCGCATCTCCAGCACGTAGCCGATGGTCGAGCGCCCTTCCTCGGTCCAGAGCTGCGCCGTAAGACCGGCGGCGCGCTTCAGGACCTCGTCGCGCACGACCGGATCGACCGGGTCCAGCACCTCGCAGGCCTCCAGGCCGCCTTGTTCGGCGACGCGGCACTTCACCCGGGCCTCGCCCTGGACGGCCGCGCCGGCCGCGTCCAGCACCGGCGTGTAGCGCTGGCCTCGCAACCAGGCGGGCACGACCGGCGACGGTCCGAACGCGACCACCACCCCGACCTTGCCCGGAGAAGCCTTGGGGTCGGGCGCGGCCAGATGGAACAAGGGGCCCAGTTGCTGGGCCGCCGCCGAGAACCCCTCGCCGGGGACCGACTCGGCGACCGTCGCGCAGGCCTCCAGCCCGCCGGTCTTGCCGACCGTGCAGTTGAGACGCACCTGGCCCTCGATCCCGCGGCTCAGAGCGGCCGGCGGATAGGCGGCCATGACCTGCTGCGGCGTCGGCGCGGCCAGCCATCGGCGTTCGGCCCGGACGGTGGAGTTCTCGAACGGCCGGCACCACGAGTCACAGACGAAATCGACCCGCACCGGGATGGACATGACCGCCGGCTTGCCGGCGCGCAGGGCCGGCTGGTAGCGGAACAGCGGAGTCAGGCTCAGGGCGGCCGCGCCGAAGCCGTGATCGCGGCCACGTTCCTTGCCGACCGTGCAGTCCTTGAGACGTCCGTCCAGCGCCACGACGCACCAGAGCTCGGCCGCCCCCTCCGTGCCGGTGAAGCGCGCGGCGCGCGGCCAGGCCGCGTAGAGAGCGTCCATCGACGGCTGCTCGAGCGGCAGCGGCAGGACGTACTCCACGCCGCCCGCCCGAACCGTCCGCGCCTTGGGCAGGGTGAAGGGAATGGTGATCGACCGAGGCTGGCCGTAAATCGGCGGCCCCTTGGACGAGGGGGCCGCCTCATAGCGCCGCGCGATGGCCAGGGCGGCGTCGCCGAACCCCTCGCCGGCCGGCGTCTCGGACACCAGAGCGCAGTTGGAGATTCGGCTGGCGCCGTCGCAGCTGATCGTCACCTCGCCTTCCAGGCCCTTGGCCTTGGCCCCGGCGGGATAGGCTTCGAAGATCTCGTCGCCACGCAGGATGAAGTTCGGGGCGCCGGTCCCTTCCTGGGCCGCCGCCGTCCCGCCCAGCCAGACCAGGACGGCCGCCGCCACGGCGCTCAAATGCTTGATCATCCCGTCGCCCCCGCACACGCGCCCGCAACCTAGGGGGTAAGCGCCGGCGCGCCAAGAGCGGTCAAGGTTCACCGACGGTCTGGACAGACGCCGGCGAACGAGGGCCTCTTCCCGCCTCATGCTCACGGACACGCCACGCCGCCCATGCTGATTGAAGCCACCGACGCCCACTTCGCCGACCTGATCGCCGGGCGTGATCCCGATGGGCTAAGGGTCGCCGAGGGCGGGGTCGAGGCGCCGGAGGTGCTGGCCATGCTGCGGGGGCTGTCGGCCGAGGTCGGCGAGAGCTTCACGCCCAACGCCTGGCTGATCGTCGAGGACGGCGAGGTGGTGGGCCTGACGTCGCTGGTCCGCACGCCCTATGTCGGCGACACGGTGATGATCGGCTACGGCGTCGCCGCCTCGCGCCGAGGGCGCGGGATCGCGAAACGGGCCGTGGCCGAAGTGCTGGCCTGGGCGCGCACCGACTTTCGCGTTTCGACCGTCACCGCCGAGACCGCCGTCGACAACGCCGCCTCTCAGCGGGTGCTGCAGGCCAACGGCTTCACACGGTCCGGCGAGCGCGAGGACGAGGAGGACGGGCCGCTGTTCTGCTGGTCGGTGGGGGTCTGAAAAGGCGGGGACGCACGCAGGCGCGCGTCCCCGAGTTCCTCCTCCGAGGTGGAGTTCAGCGCGCCGCCGCGACCTGGGACGGGGCGATCTGCGCCGGATTGCATTGCGCCAGCTGGGCGTCGGTCAGGGTCACGCCGCGATAGCCGAAGCCGGTGATCGGCCCCAGTTCGCGAGCCAGGCGCTTGCAGGTGCGCAGGGGCGGCAGCGACTTGACCTGGGTCGAGCGGCACGTGTCGCCCTGGCAGCGCCAGAGCGTGCCGTCGAACACCAGATGGTCCTGAGTGATGGGGGCGCCGAGGGTCAGCCACCCCGTCTGGGCTTGGGTTTCGGCCATGGCGGGGCCGCCCGTCGCGGCCAGGGCCGCGACGGCGATGATCAGGCTACGCATGATGGATCTCCTGGGGAGCGGAAGGGCGGCGGGGACACAAACGAGATCCCGCCACCGGAGGGAGGAGACGCGAGCCCGCGTCTCCTTTCAGGTCCCGGCTCTAGGCCGCGGCCTTGAACAGGGTGAGTTCCTCGTCGAAGGCCCTGGCGATCGAAGGCCGGGTCTGCAGGCGTTCGCGATAGGCGGTCAGCGCCGGATAGGGCCCGAAGTCCAGCGACAGGTAGCGGGCCCAGGTCAGCATCACGAACAGATAGGCGTCGGCGACGCTGAACCTGCCTTGCAGGAACTCGCGCCCTTTCAGATGAGCGTCGAGATGGGCCAGGCGCTCGGCCAGCCGCTCGCGGGCGAAGGCCTTGGCGCCGTCCGGGGCCTTGGGATTCAGCAGGACCGTGAAGCCGCCGATATGCAGCTCCGAGCCGATGAAGCTGAGCCAGCCCTGCACCTTGCGGCGCTCGGGGCCGTCGGCGGGGATCAGGCCGGAGGCCGGAAAGCGGTCGGCGACGTACGGCAGGATCACCGCGTTCTCGAAGATCAGCTCGCCGTCGTCGGTGCGCAGCACCGGCACCTGGCCCCTGGCGTTGACCTCCAGGAACGCGGTCCCGTCTTCCACCACCTTGGGGCGGGCCTTGGTGTCGACCTTCAGGAAGCGGATGTCCGCGCCCGCCTCGTAGGCCGCGATCCGCGTCGCCATCGAGCAGGCCATCGGCGAGAAGTAGAGATCCATCGAACCCTCCATTTGCATTTCCATACTGTTTCGCATAAAAATAACGGCGGTCAAGAAATAAACTGCGAAATGGTACAAAAATAGAATCGGGCCAGGAGAGTCAGATGTCCGAAACTCCCGTGAAGCGGCGCGGCCGCCCCCGCGCCTACGACCCCGACGTCGCCCTGGCCAAGGCCACGGAGATCTTCTGGGCCCAGGGCTTCGCCGGCGCCTCGCTGGACGACCTGGCCGCCGCCACCGGCATGAACCGGCCCAGTCTGTACGGGGCGTTCGGCGACAAGCAGGCGCTCTTCAGGACGGCGCTGGACGGCTATATGGACCGCTCGCGCGCCTCGATGGCCGAGGCCTTCCGGGGCGGCGGCACGCTGCGCGAGGTCCTGACCCGGATCTACCGCACGGCGCTGGGCTTCTACCTGTCGGACGACGAGGGCGGACGGGGCTGCTTCCTGGCCAGCGCGGGTCTGGGCCAGGCGCTGGTCGACGACGAGGTGCGCCGGATCGTGGCCGACGGCCTGCACGAGCTGGACCGCGCCGTCGAAGGCCTGATGACGCGCCGCCAGGCCAAGGGCGAGCTGCCGGCCACCGTCGATCCCGTCGCCCTGGGCCATGTGGCCAGCATGATGATGAACGCCCTGTCGGTGCGCGCCCGGGCCGGCGAGACCCGCGAACAGCTGGAGGCCACGATCCTAGTGATGGTCGACCTGATCTGCGGACCGGCCGATCGAGAACCGCAAGCATCGGAATGACGCCCCCGGTCAGGGCGCGCATGCTCCTTCTCACGAAAGGAGACCACCCCATGACCGCTTCTCTTTCCACCACCGACGACGCGCGCTGGGAGGCCATGCGCCGCCGCGATCGCGACCTCGACGGCGCGTTCTTCATCGCCGTGCGCACCACCGGCGTCTATTGCCTGGCCAGCTGCGCCGGGCGGCCGCTGCGCAAGAACGTCGAATTCCACGACACCCGTGAAAGCGCCCGCGCCGCCGGCTTCCGGGCCTGCCTGCGCTGCAAGCCCGACCAGCCGCGCGAGACCCTGCGTTACGCCACCGTGCCCACGTCGCTGGGCCTGGCCCTGGTCGCCCGCTCCGACGCCGGCTTGCGGCTGGTGACCCTGGGCGACGACGCCGACGCCCTGGTCCGTGACCTGGAGCGCCGCTTCCGCTCGGCCCGGCTGACGCAAGATCCGGACGGCCTGGCCGCCGACCTGACGGCGGTGGCCCAGCAGGTCGACCACTCCGACGCCAGGCTGGACCTGCCGCTCGACGCCCAGGGCACGGACCTGCAGAAGGCCGTCTGGGCGGCGCTGCGGGCCATCCCGGCCGGGACCACCGCCTCCTATGCGGAAGTCGCTCGGACCATCGGACGGCCCACCGCCGCCCGGGCCGTGGCCCAGGCTTGCGGGGCCAATCCGCTGGCGGTGATCACCCCCTGCCATCGGGTGGTGCGGGCCGACGGCGGCCTCTCGGGCTACCGCTGGGGCGTCGAGCGCAAGGCGGCCCTCCTGGCCCGCGAGGCGGCATGAGCCTGGACTGGTCCCGCATCACCGCCGACCTCGACGCCCAGGGCTGGGCCCTGACAGGGCCGCTGCTCAAGCCCGAGACCTGCCAGAAGATCGCCGGCTTCTACGACCAGGAGGCCGGCTTTCGCAGCCGGGTGGTGATGGCCCGTCACGGCTTCGGCCAGGGCGAGTACAAGTACTTCAGCTATCCCCTGCCCGACCCGGTGCAGCGGTTGCGGCAGGGGCTGTACGGCCCACTGGCCGGCGTCGCCAATCGCTGGGCCGAGGTGCTGGGCGAGGAGCGGCGCTTTCCGGACGACCTGGACGACATGCTGGCTCGTTGCCACGCGGCGGGCCAGGCCCGGCCCACGCCCCTGCTGCTGACCTACGGCCCGGGCGACTACAACTGCCTGCACCAGGACCTTTACGGCGAGCACGTCTTCCCGCTGCAGGCCGCCTTCCTGCTGGACGAGCCGGGCCGCGACTTCGAGGGCGGCGAGTTCGTGCTGGTCGAGCAGCGGCCGCGCCAGCAGTCACGCCCCCAGGTCGTGCCGCTGAGGCAGGGCGAGGGCGTGATCTTCGCCGTCCGCGAACGTCCGGCCGCAGGCTCGCGCGGCGTCCACCGCCGGGTGCTGCGGCATGGGGTCAGCACGGTGCGATCAGGACGGCGGCGCGTGCTGGGGGTGATCTTCCACGACGCGACGTGAGGGCGTCCAGCGCCGTCCCTACTTCGCCAGCTCGATCTTGATCCCCTTCGGCGCGGCCGTGAACCGCAGGCCCCGGGTGGTGGAGTTGGCCTTGATGGCCACGCCCTTGTCGTTCTTCATCGACAGCACCGCGCCGCCGCCGGCCACCGTCGCGCCCAGCTCGGCGGCCTGGTAGACGCCGACGATGTCGGAGGCCTGCTTGAGGCCCGTCACCGTGCCGCTGGCGCTGTAGCGGCTGGCGCCGATGTCGACCGCCGACAGGCCGCTGGTCTTCAGCTTGTAGTCCTTGCCGCGGAAGTGAAGCGTGCCGTGGCCCCAGCCGACCCCGACGCCGATCGCGACCCCGCCGCCGGTGAACTCGATCGTGCCGGAGGTGGAGGTGTCGGGCGCGGGCGTCTGGGCCATGACCGGCGCCGACAGGACGACGGCGGCGGCGAGGACGGAAGCGAACACATGAAGCTGGGATTGCATGAACCAAGGCCTCGAACAGGCTGAAGGGACCCTGACGTTGCCCCCGCGCCACCGCGAACGCACTCAGGCGATCCCCGCCTTCACCGAGAAGGAAACGCCCCAGACGGGCCGGGCGAGCGCCGAAATCCGAACGCACTTATAAATTGCACTTGTCGGCGATACCTGTTCTGAGTGACCTTCGACACACGCAGCAGGCGGGGGCGCCATGAACGGTACGCGTTCCAGCAGCACGCCGGTCGACCGGCTCCCGACCGAGCCGGAAACCTCGCTCGCCTCGGGCTCGGAAGGAACCTTGGCGCCGTTGCTGGCGCCCGAACGGCCGCCGCGCGTCGCGGGCGGTCCGGCGCGGATGTTCAGCATCCTGGGGCCGGTCGACCACCGCCGGATCGAACTGCGCAACACCACCGCCCCTTGGCGGATGGTCTGCGCCCTGCGGATCGAGACCGCGCGCGGCGTGTTCAACGGCACCGGCTGGCTGGCTGGCCCCAGGACCGTGATCACCGCCGGCCACTGCCTGCACAACGATGCTTTCGCTTCAGGCGGCGGCTGGGCCCGCCAGGTCACGGTGATCGCGGGCCAGAGCTGGAACAAGCAGCCGTTCGGGGCGGTCGTCTCCACGCGCTTTGACTGCGCCCCCACCTGGCTGCAAGGCCGTGAGCGGGCCCACGACATCGGCGCCATCCACCTGGACGATCCGGTCGGCGAGCGGGTGGGCTGGATGAAGTACGATGCGCTGGATCCCGCCGCCCTGGCCCGGACCACCGCCGTGGTCTCCGGCTATCCGGAATACGCCGGCAGCTACGAGCACCTGCTGGTGGCCAAGGGCGCGGTGCGCACCAGCCTGGACGGCCGGCTCTACTACGAGATCGACACCACCGACGGCCAGAGCGGCGGCCCGGTCTGGATCGGCGACGTCGCCGCCCCGACCGTCGTGGCCGTGCACGGCTACGAGGCCGACGCCACCCCGCCCGCCGTCGGTCCCGGCGTCAATTCCGGCGCCCTGCTGACCCCCGACCACCTGCGACTGATCCAAACCTGGCAAGGCGGCTGAAGTCCGCCACGAACGAGGAAAGCCCCCATGTTCCTTGCGTCCAAGATCCCGGCTTCGAGACACCTCCTGCCCCTGTTGGCCACGCTGGCCCTGACCGGCGCCGGGCTGGCGGCGTGCCAGCCGCAAGCCACGCAAACCCCGCCGCCAGCCACCGGCGGCCCAGTCCAGTTCCTGTCGGCCAAGGGCCTGAACCCACAGGCCGGCGAGGCCTCGCCGCAGGGGCGGCTACTGATCGGGCGCGGCAAGGACTACACCCCCGTCGCCGAGGATCCCCAGGTGCTGTTCGCCCGGCTGGAAGGCTCGATGGCCGAACGCCGCAAGGTGGGCTGGCAGATCGTCGAGGCCCTGCTGGAGCCCCAGAAGCTGACCCTGGACGGCAAGACCTACGACGTGCCCCTGTGGCACACTTGGTACGAGGGCATGAGCGCCAATCCCGAGGTCGACCAGAAGATCAAGCTGTTCATCGCCCAGGTCGCCGCCTGCAAGGCCGATACGGCCTGCAAGAAGACCCGCGACGAGATCGCCCACGAGGTGATGGCCCAAGGCGGCGAGAACAAGAACCTGGTCCGCAGCCTGGTCTCGGCCAACCTGACCCAGGTGCTCAAGCAGTCCGAGGGCTTCGATCGCGGCGCGCCCGAGGAGGAGCTGGGCCAGGGCTTCACCCTGTTCAGCCCCTCGTTCGTCGAGCACGTGCTGGCCCAGGCCCAGGGCGTGGAGACCTGCTCGGCCAAGATCCCCTGGAACCAGCCGCCGCCCAGCGCCAGCCAGTTCTCGCCCTGCGTCGACGAATTCCCGCGCAGCGCGGTGATGGTCAAGACCAGCTGGGACGAGATCGACGGCGCCAATCCCCGGGTCAGCGCCCACGCCACCGACGCCCCGGCGATCACCGCCGTGCTGAAGGGCGGCAGCTGGCCCAAGCCCACCCTGGAGCCGGTGACGCCCGACGGCATCTACACGGTGCAGACCACGGACGGAAAACTGTTCGGCCTGAAGTCGATCCACTTCTCGACCAAGGACACCCGCCAGTGGATCTGGATTTCGCTGTGGTGGAGCCCCAAGCCCGACGAGGACTTCGGCCAGGACCGTCCGGCCGCCCTGGCCAAGTTCAACGGCGGGGTCTGGTCGCACTACAAGATGTGCATCACCACCGCCTTCAACGAGACCGATCCCAAGCCGTGGGGTCCGTATGAAAGCGGCCAGCCGGGCCTGGCCGCGGCGATCAAGGCTTCGTACGACGGGACGGCCGAACAGCGGAACCCCGCGCCCTACGACAAGGTCACCACTTGGTGCAGCAATCCGAACCTGGAGCACCACACCGGCAACGGCCGCACCAACTGCATCGGCTGCCACCAGTATCCGCTGACCTGGAACACGCTCCAGAACCGCAAGGTGCGGTTCAACGACACCTACACCGCCTCGATGGCCGCCGAATATCCGCAGTACGGCCGCGCCCTGCGCCGCGCCAACTTCCCGGCCGAGTTCGCCTGGTCGTTCGACATGGAGTTCCAGGACCAGATCAAGGAGGCCCGGGAAGACCAGGGCTTCAACTGGTGAGCCCGTCGACAGAAGGAGCAAGCACGATGGTGTCTTTCGCCACCCAGATCCGGCCGATGTTCGACGCCCGCGACCTGGCCTGCATGAAGCGCAAGGGCGTGAAGCTGGACGACTACGGCTGGATGTCCGACCCCGCCGCCGGCGAGGGCTATGACGACCACGCCCACGGCCGGATGGTGTTCGACTTCGTCCGCCCGGACGGCGCCGAGCCCCGCATGCCGATGGGCGGTCCGTACTGGGAGGACGACCAGGTCGAGCTGTACCAGCAGTGGATGGACGGGGGGTTCAAGCCGTAGGGGAACTTGCCCCCGAACCGGACCTGATCCCTCTCCCCTTGCGGGAGAGGGTGGCCCCACGGAGTGGGGTCGGGTGAGGGGTCTCTCAGAATTATCCGGACGGGGCTTTCAACCCCTTATCCGATCTGCTTCGCAGGCCACCTTCTCCCGCAAGGGGAGAAGGACGGGCGCCCCGGATCTCCCATCAAACAAAAAGCCCCGGAGCAGGCTCCGGGGCTTTCCATCGTGCGAAGGCCTGAACCCTACCAGGCGAAGCCGAGGCTGCCGCCGCTCATCACGTCGCGACCGGTGGCCGAGACGCCCAGGTTGACGCTGATCGCGCGGGTGCTGTGGGTGTAGCCGGCCGCGATGGCCGCCTGGCCGCGATAGCCGCCGACCGCCATCGACAGGCGGTTGGTCAGGCCCGCCGCCGCGCCGGCGCTGTTGCCGGCCATCATCGCCATGGCCGAGCTCATCGCGCCCACGCCGTCCAGGCGGTCGGACACCTTGTTCAGGCGGTTGTCGAACTGGCTGGTGAAGCCGTCGACCTTCCAGTCGGTATAGGCGTTGGCGGCGGTCAGCGTCGCGGCGGCCTTGGTGTCGGTATAGGTCTTGGACGTGGCCAGGGCCTGGGTCGCGGCCGTGTCGGCATAGGCGTTGGCCGTGTCCAGCAGACCGCCGGTGGCGTTCTGCAGTTGGCCCAGGTTCACCGCGTCATTGGCGTTCGTGCCGTCGGCCAGGTTGGTGACCCGGCGCTGATTGCTGGCCGACCCCACCGAGACGACGTTGTTCTCGGCGGTGCTGGAGTTGGCGCCCAGCACGACGCTGTTCGTGCCGGCGGCCGACGAGTTGGCGCCCAGCACGGTGCTGCGGTCGCCGGTCACGCTGGAGCGGCTGCCGATCACGGTCGAGGACTGGCCGCTGGCGGTGTCGTGGGCGCCGATGGCGATGCTGTCGTTGCCGGTCGCCTGGGTCGAGTGGCCCTGGGCGATGGCGTGGTCGCCGCTGGCGACGGTGTCGGCGCCGAGCGCGACGCCATAGCCGCCGCCCGTGGCGTTGGCGTTCGAGCCGATCGCCGTCGAATTGCCGCCCGTGGCGCTCGCGCCGGTGCCCAGAACGGTGTCGTCGGCGAACGCTTGAGCAGCGCCGAACGCCAGAACCATCGCCGAGCAACCCACGGCGAGCTTAACCTTGAAATTACGCACTTTAGAATCCCCAACCCGTACTGTGAACGCTGGGCGGACCATCCGCCCTCTCGTTCGAGCGGCTGGATAGACGGTAGGGGTTTACCGGAGATTAAGTCGGTTAATAGACATAACGACATCTCAGACGAAGCTCTAATCGGATAACTCTGTTCCTGAAGCCCCCACCAACAACTGTAAATTTTCGCGGACATAGTGTCGCACTTGAGAAAATGGGGTGACAGGGCGGCGCGCGACTGCCAGCCCCCGGTCCATCGCCCCGCCACAGCCTGGCTTTGGGCGCCGCGACTCCCTACATCCGCTGGCGTTGACGCGTTCGTCTCCGCCCGGTACCGCCCCTGTCCATGACCGATCTGCCCACTGGCCTCTCCACCCTCACCGACCGCTATGACGTGCTGCTGTGCGACGTCTGGGGCGTGATCCACAACGGGGTCGAGAGCTTCCCGGAGGCCTGCCAGGCCCTGGTGAACTGGCGGGCCAACCATGGGCCGGTGGTGCTGATCTCCAACTCGCCCCGGCCAGCCGTCCACGTGATCGAACAGCTGGATCGGCTGGGCGTGCCGCGCGAGGCCTGGAGCGCCTTCGTCACCTCGGGCGACGCCACCCGCGTGCTGCTGCACGAGCGCGCGCCCGGCCCGGCCTGGATCGTCGGCCCCGAGCGCGACATGACGCTCTATGAGGGCCTGGGCCTGGAGACCGCCGGTCCCGAGGCCGCGGCCTTCGTCGCCGTCACCGGCATGGTCGACGACGAGAACGAGGTCCCCGACGACTACGCCGACCACCTGGCCATCGCCGCCGGACGCGGCCTGACGCTGATCTGCGCCAATCCCGACCGGGTGGTGCAGCGCGGCTCGCGCCTGATCTATTGCGGCGGCTCGCTGGCCGACCTCTACGAGACCCTGGGCGGCCAGGTGCTGATGGCCGGCAAGCCTTATGCGCCGATCTACGACCTGGCCCTGGCCGAGGCCGAGACCCTGCTGGGCAAGCCGGTCGACCGCTCGCGGGTGCTGTGCATCGGCGACGGCGTGATCACCGACGTCAAGGGCGCCCACGACCAGGGCCTGGCCTGCCTGTTCATCGCCAAGGGCATCCACGGCGAGCACGCCGTCGGCCCGGACGGCCGCCTGGACCCGACCAAGGTCGAGGGCCTGCTGGCCGCCGAGCGGGTGGGCGCCACCCACGCCATGGGCGATCTGGTTTGGTAGGGCCGCGGCCGGTCGATAAGGTCAGCTCGAATGACAAGACCAAGAGGGGCGTAATGCCGGGACTGTTTCTCGAGGATCTCAGCGTCGGCCAGTCGGCCGAACTGGTCCGCACCGTGGCTGAAACCGACATCGTCGCCTTCGCCGACGTGACGGGCGACACCAATCCCGTGCACCTGGACGCCGACTACGCCGCCACCACGCCGTTTGGCGAGCGCATCGCCCACGGCATGCTGTCGGCCGGCTACATCTCGGCGGTGCTGGGCACGTCCCTGCCCGGCCCCGGCGCGGTCTATCTGTCGCAATCCCTGGCCTTCAAGCGTCCGGTGAAGATCGGCGCCGAGGTCACCGCCCGCGTCACCGTCACGGCCATCGATGAGGCCAGGGCCCGCGTCACCCTGGCCACCGCCTGCCTGGTGGGCGGCAAGACCGTGGTCGACGGCGAGGCCGTGGTCATGGTCCCCCGAAAAGCCGCATAAGGAAGTCCGCATGGGCCTGAAGACGATCCACGGCTGGAAGAACCTGTCCGACAGCGAGCGCGGCGCCTGCGTGGCCCTGGGCAATTTCGACGGCGTGCATCGCGGCCACCAGCAGGTGATCGCCCAGGCCGCCAAAGCCGCCCAGGACGCCAAGGCCCCGCTGGGCGTGGTCACCTTCGATCCGCACCCGCGCCGCCTGTTCCGGCCCAGCGAGCCAGCCTTCAAGCTGATGACCCACAACCAGCAGGCCCGCGCGCTGGAGGCCCTGGGCGTGGACCTGCTGTACCTGCTGCCGTTCGACTTCGAGATGGCCAGCTTCAACGACCGCGAGTTCGTCGAGAAGGTGCTGGTCGGCGGCCCCAATGGTCAGGGATTGGGGGTGAAACACGTCGCCGTGGGCTTCGACATCTCGTTTGGCCGGGGCCGCACCGGCAGCGCCGAGCTGATGAAGGCCTATGGCGCGGAATACGGCTTCTCGGTCTCGACCGCCGAGCCGGTCGCCAACCGCGACGGCGAGAAGTTCTCGTCCACCGGCGTGCGCGACGCCCTGCGCGAGGGGCATCCCGAAGGCGCGGCGCGGATCCTGGGCCGGCCGTTCGCCATCGAGGGCGTGGTCCGCCGCGGCCAGCAGCTGGGCCGGACGCTGGGCTTCCCCACGGCCAATGTCGAGGTCGAGGACTATGTGGTGCCGCGCCTGGGCGTCTACGCCACCCGCACCCGCCTGCCCGACGGCCGCGAAGTGCCGGGCGTGGCCAATCTGGGCAACAACCCCACCACCGGCGAGGTCGAGACCCGGCTGGAGACCTGGCTGTTCGACTTCGACGAAGACCTCTATGGCCAAGTCATCGAAACCGACCTGATCGCCTTCCTGCGCCCGGAACTGAAGTTCGACAGCATCGAGCTGATGGTCGAGCAGATCCTGCGGGATGAGCAGGCGGCCCGGGCGATCGTGGCGCCGGCGTTTTAGGGCTCACGGGACGCCCCCTCCGTCACGAGGCTACGCCTCGCGCCACCTCCCCCGTTTCACGGGTGAGGAGAGGGGCGGTTCGGCTTCCTCCTCACCCGTGAAACGGGGGAGGTGGCATGGCGCGGATACGCGACATGACGGAGGGGGCGTCCCCGCTCCAACCCGACTCGCCAACCCGCGTTCTTCCCGTTAACCTTTGCCTTACCAACGGGGCGGGGGCCGGGTGTTGAAAGCGCGCAAATACGAGATGTTCGCCAAGGCGCGACGGCCCAAGGCCTCGCGTGGGCACGAGATTCTCGCCTATCCGGACTCTGAAGCCGGGGGCGCCACCTTCGTGTTCGACCCCGGCGAGGCCCCGTACTGCGTGGTCCCGCCGTCGGAAGACAGCCTGCTGGACGCCTATTCCAACGCCGTGGTCCGCGCCGTCGAGGTGGTCGGTCCCAGCGTCGTGCGCATCCATCCGATGATGGAGGACCCGCGCATCCAGGGCGTCGGCTCGGGCTTCGCCATCGCCGCCAACGGCCTGATCCTGACCAACAGCCACGTGGTGCAGGGCGCCAGCCGCTTCGTGGTCATCACCGCCGAGGGCCGCAGCGTCACGGCGCGCTGCGTGGGCGACGATCCCGACACCGATCTCGCCCTGCTGCAGCTAGATCCGCGCCTGGACCTGCCCGTGGCCAAGCTGGGCAACTCCAAGGCCCTGCGGCGCGGCCAGCTGGTGATCGCCATCGGCGCCCCGCTGGGCTTCGAGGCGACGGTGACCACCGGCGTGGTCTCGGCCATGGGCCGGTCCCTGCGCGGCGAGCGCGGCCGGCTGATCGAGGACCTGATCCAGACCGACGCCGCCCTCAATCCGGGCAACAGCGGCGGGCCGCTGGTCAGCTCGTCCGGCGAGGTGGTGGGCATCGCCACCGCGGTGATCGCCGGCTTCCAGGGCCTGTGCTTCGCCGTGGCCTCCAACACCGCCAGCTTCGTGATCGCCGAGCTGATCGCCCATGGCCACGTGCGGCGCGGCTCGATCGGCCTGGTCGCCCAGCAGGCCCCGATCCCGCCCGGCCTGGCCCGCGCCACCGGCGTCACCCAGGGCTATGCGGTGTTCGTCGCCCAGGTCGATCCAGGCGGCCCCGCCGCCAAGGCCGGGGTGCGCGAGGGCGACCTGCTGATCAGCGCCGGCGGCGCGCCGCTGACCGGCCTGGACGACCTGCTGCGCGCGCTCGACAACCACAGCATCGACAGGGCCGCGCCCTTCGTCCTGATCCGCCAGGGCAAGCTGATGACGGTGACGATTACCCCGCGCGCCCGCAAGCGTGGTTAAACATCGTCGACTTGCCGACACAGCGTGCAATACCGCATCCAAAACTTGGGAAAATACGGATAACATTGCTTTTTCTCCGTAGACGCAAGCAAAGACGCTCCCTACACTTTTGACGTCAGTTCAAGAGGAGTCGTCAGGTGCGGACCGAGGTGCGGGTAAGACATCTGCGGCGAAAGACCTGGCGCGCGGCGCGCCTGCTGTTGCCGCCCAAACCGTCCCTGACCTCGCTGGAAGGCAAGATCCTGGCCTCCGCCTGGGCCGTCGCCGCCCTCACCACCCTCAGCGTCGCCCTAGCCCAGGGCCTGCGCATGTTCCTTCTCTCGGCCCTGGCGGTGCTGTTCGGCACCCTGGCGGCGCTGTGGATGCTGGACGGGCTGGCGCGGCGGTAGGGCCTTTCGGGCTTTTTCGTTTCCCCAAAGGTGTCATCCCGGAAGCGCGTAGCGCTTGTCCGGAATGACAACCCTTGTTGAGCCTGGAAGATGGTGAGAGCCCGTTTGCCCCTCCCCGTCACCTCTGCTATCCCCCGCCCATGCCTTTCGTTCGGAAAACCCCGCGAATTAACCGCCCGGCGTGACGCCGCCGGACGGTAGCTCCAGCGCGCGCCGGGACGACGACCCCGCAACTTCTTCCGAACACCTCCAAGCTGGATAGCCATGCCATGGCCGACGACGCCACGACCGCCCGCGACTACCGCGAAACCGTCTTCCTTCCCGACACCCCGTTCCCGATGCGCGGCGGCCTGCCCAAAAAGGAACCCGAGATCCTGGAAGGCTGGGCGGCCCTGTCCGACAAGGGCCTGTACGGCGCGGTGCGCGCCGCGCGCCAGGCCGCCGGCGCCCCGCTGTTCGTGCTGCACGACGGCCCGCCCTACGCCAATGGCGCGATCCACATCGGCCACGCCCTGAACAAGACGCTGAAGGACTTCGTGGTCCGCAGCCGCTTCGCCCTGGGCTACGACGTCGACTACGTGCCCGGCTGGGACTGCCACGGCCTGCCGATCGAATGGAAGATCGAGGAAGAGTTCCGCGCCAAGGGCCGCCGCAAGGACGAGGTGCCCGCCGCCGAGTTCCGCAAGCGCTGCCGCGAATACGCCGCCGGCTGGATCGAGGCCCAGAAGGTCGAGTTCCAGCGCCTGGGCGTGCTGGGCGACTGGTGGAACCGCTACGCCACCATGGACTACGGCAGCGAGGCGACGATCGTCGCCGAGTTCCACAAGTTCGCCACCAGCGGCCAGCTCTATCGCGGCTCCAAGCCCGTGATGTGGAGCCCGGTCGAGCGCACGGCCCTGGCCGACGCCGAGATCGAGTACCACGACCACGTCAGCCCGACCGTCTGGGTAAAGTTCCCGGTCAAGGCCTATGACGAGGACCGCTACGCCGTGTCGGGCAACGCGGCCGGCGACAACGTCTTCCGCCTGCCGCCCAACGACGCCAGCGTCGTGATCTGGACCACCACCCCGTGGACCATCCCGGCCAACCGGGCGATCAGCTTCAACCCCAAGGTCGAGTATGGCCTCTACGAGGTCGAGGCCATGGAGGAGAACCTGGAGTTCGCCCCGTGGTCCAAGGTCGGCGATCGCCTGATCGTCGCCGACAAGCTGGCCGAGGACGTGCGCAAGGCCGCCAAGGTCGCGTCGTGGCGCCGGGCCGAGCCGGTCGATCCGACCGGCCTGATCTGCGCCCACCCCCTCGCCCAATTCGATGAAGGTTACGGCTTCGACGTCCCCCTGCTGGCCGGCGACCACGTGACCGACGACGCCGGCACCGGCTTCGTCCACACCGCCCCGGGCCACGGCGCCGACGACTATCTGGTCTGGCTGAAGAGCGGCTACGCGCTGGACTCCATCCCCGACACCGTCGATCCCGACGGCGCCTATTTCCCGCACGTGCCGCTGTTCGCGGGCCTGAAGGTCATCGAGACCGAGGGCAAGAAGGCCGGCAAGTTCGGGGCCGCCAACGGCGCGGTGATGGACAAGCTGATCGAGGCCGGCAACCTCTTGGCGCGCGGCCGCGTCGAGCACAGCTATCCGCACAGCTGGCGCTCCAAGGCCCCGGTGATCTTCCGCAACACCCCGCAATGGTTCATCCGCATGGACCAGGCCGTGCCCTCGCTGGGCGGCAAGACCCTGCGCGAGGTGGCGGTCCAGGCCATCGCCGACACCGCCTTCCACCCCGACGCCGGCCGCAACCGCATCGGGGCCATGGTCGAGACGCGTCCGGATTGGCTGATCAGCCGCCAGCGCGCCTGGGGCACGCCCCTGGCCATGTTCGTCGACAAGGAGACGGGCGTTCCGCTGATGGACGAGGCGGTCAACCGCCGCATCCTGGACGCCATCCAGGACGGCGGCAGCGACGCCTGGTTCGAGCTGCCCGACAGCCACTTCCTGGGCGACCGCGATCCGGCCCAGTTCGAGAAGGTCATCGACATCCTCGACGTCTGGTTCGACAGCGGCTCGACCCACGCCTTCACCCTGGAAGGCCGCAACGACAGCCGCTCCCCGGCCGATCTGTACCTGGAAGGCTCCGACCAGCACCGTGGCTGGTTCCAGTCGTCGCTGCTGGAGAGCTGCGGCACGCGCGGCCGCGCGCCGTACAAGGGCGTCCTGACCCACGGGTTCACCCAGGACGAGAACGGCGAGAAGATGTCCAAGTCCAAGGGCAACACCGTCGAGCCCCAGACCATCACCAAGGAAAGCGGCGCCGAGATCCTGCGGCTGTGGGCGGCGATGGTCGACTATTCGGAGGACCAGCGGATCGGCAAGACGATCCTGGCCACCACCACCGACGCCTATCGCAAGCTGCGCAACACCACCCGCTACCTGCTGGGCGCCCTGGCCGGCTTCGACGAGGCCGAACGGGTCACCGGCTACGCCGACTTCCCGCCGCTGGAGAAGTACATCCTGCACCGCCTGTGGGAGCTGGATGGCCAAGTGAAGGCCGCCTACGAGGCCTATCGCTTCAGCGACGTGATCCGGCCGCTGATCGACTTCTGCCAGGGCGACCTGTCCAGCCTGTTCTTCGACATCCGCAAGGACAGCCTCTATTGCGACGCGCCCACGGCCCTGCGCCGCCGGGCCTATCGCACGGTGCTGGACTATGTGTTCGAGCGCCTGACGGTGTGGCTGTCGCCCCTGACCAGCTTCACGATGGAAGAGGCCTGGACGACGCGCTTCCCCGACGCCGGCAGCAACGTGCTGCGGGTGATGCCGGAGACCCCGGCCGCCTGGCGCAACGACGCCGAGGCCGCGCGCTGGGCCAAGGTCGAGACCGTGACCTCGGTGGTCACCTCGGCCCTGGAGGTCGAGCGCCGCGACAAGCGGATAGGCTCGGCGCTCGAGGCCGCGCCGGTCGTCCACATCGCCGACGCCGACCTGCTGGCCGCCTTCGACGGCCTGGACGCCGCCGAGGTGTTCCGCACCAGCGCCGCGACCCTGGTCGCCGACGAGGCGGCGGGCGCGTTCGCGCTGGACGAGGTCAAGGGCGTGGCCGTCGAGGTCCCGCTGGCCGACGGCAAGAAGTGCGCCCGCTCGTGGCGCATCCTGCCGGAGGTGGGAACCGACCCCCGCTATCCGGAGCTTAGCCTGCGCGACGCCGAAGCGGTGGCGTGGTGGGACGCGCAACACACTTAAGGTGTTTGCTTCCTTCTCCCCTTGCGGGAGAAGGTGTCGCGCAGCGACGGATGAGGGGTCGCACGGCGCGGCCGGTGAAACCCCTCATCCGACCTGCTTCGCAGGCCACCTTCTCCCGCAAGGGGAGAAGGAAGATCAGAGACTGACATGAAAATCACCCGCCTCGGCTGGACCGCCTATCTGATCGCCGCGATCACCATCGTGCTGGACCAGATCAGCAAGGCCTGGATCCTTTCCACTCTGGGAACCGCGCCCGGCGCCAGCCAGCACGTGGTCGGCCCCTTCTACCTGACCCTGGTCCATAACCTGGGCATGAGCTTTGGCCTGTTCCGGGGCTCGGAGCTTTCCCGCTGGCTGCTGACCCTGTTCTCGGCCGTCGTGGTGGTGGGCTTGGCCGTCTGGGCGCGCAAAGCGGTCAAGCCGCTGATGGCCGGCGGCATCGGCCTGATCATCGGCGGGGCGTTCGGCAACAACCTGATCGACCGCGTCCGCTACGGCTATGTCGTCGACTTCATCGACGTCTCGCGCCTGCACTTCCCCTGGGTGTTCAACGTCGCCGACTCGGCGATCAGCGTCGGGGTGTGCCTGCTGCTGCTGGACAGCTTCCTCTCGGAAGAAAAAAACCTCGCCAATCCAGACGGTCACGGGCTGTAGCGCGACAGAACGGCCTCAACGTAGCCACGATCTCAAGGAAGATTGGCGCCCGGCCTCGGATGTCGTATCGAGAGCGTCCGAAATATCGGCCCGGGGGGCCGCTGGAGCAGGTTTCATGAGTTTCTATCGGGTCGCGACCCTGGGCGTCTTGGCCTCCGTGGCCGCCATGGGCCTCGCCGGTTGCCAGTCCACGTCCAAGGCGCTGGGCATGAGCAAGGTTGTTCCAGACGAATTCCGCGTCGTCACCAAGGCGCCGCTGGTGGTGCCGCCCGACTACAGCCTGCGCCCGCCGGCGCCCGGCGAGCCGCGCCCGCAGGAACTGCAGCCTGAAAGCGCCGCGCGTCAGGCCCTGATCGGCCAGAGCAACGCCGCCGGCCGTTCGGACGGCGAAAAGCTGCTGGTCGCCAAGGCCGGCGTCGAGAAGGCCGACCCGCTGATCCGCTTCGTCGTCGACGACGAGAACGGCGACCTGGCCCACAAGGACGAAAGCTTCTCGCAGAAGGTGATGTTCTGGAAGAAGGGCGACAAGACCGCCGCCCCGACCGCCTCGGAAACCGGCGCCACCGACGCCGCCCCGGTCGACGCCGCCACCGAAGAGGCCCGCCTGAAGGCCCTGACCGGCAACGGCACGATCGTCATCACCCGGGAAAAGGAAAGCAAGATCAAGCTGCCGGGCCTGTAGGGCCGGACTTGATCCGCTGAGATTTCGAAAGGCCCGGAAGGAAACTTCTGGGCCTTTTTCGTGCGGCGAACACTTGCCCCCTACGGACCGCTTCGCGGTCGTCTTCCCCCGGAGGGGGAAGAGGCGCGCCGCGCCTGAAGCCTCCGCCCCCTATGGGGGCGGACAGACCGCGAAGCGGTCAGGTGGGGGCAAGTCGGTGCGCCTCATTCCGGCGTCGACACCACAAACCCCCGCGCCCGCATCAGATCCAGCACACCGCCCCGCGCCACCAGGCTGCGGATCCCGTAGACCGCCACCGCGTGCCCCGGCGTCTTCATCGCCGCCGCCAAGGCCTCGACCTCGTCCTGCGTGCCCCGGCGCTCGAGGTCGGCCATGCCCGGCAACGCCAGCAGGCAGCGCTGGAAGTTCCGAGGCCCCGCGATCGCGCCGCGCACGTCGCCGCGCGTCCAGGCCCGGGCGGCCGCCCGCGCCGCCTCCGGCCCAGCGTTGATCTCGTCGAGCACGCCCTCCAGGCAGATCAGCCCGGCCTCGCGCGAGTGCTCGCGCACCGCCGTCTTGACCAGCGGCATGACCTTGTAGGTCGCGGCCGGCTTCGGCTTGAGCCCGTGCTTGCGGGCCAGGCGACCGATGGCGCGCTCCGGCTCGGCCGGCTCCAGCCGCACCGACTTGCGATAGTCGCCGGCCATCATGATCCCCGCCCCCAGCGGGTTCCAGCCGTTGTAGGCGTCGGGCTTCTTGCCGAGGGTCGCGCGGGCGCGGGCCAGCTTGGGACCCAGGTCGCCGACCGAGGCGTCCAGCGGCGCGTCGGCCTTCAGCTTGCCGCGCAGGGCCAGGGCGGCCGGCAGGTCGCCGATCCCCGCCCGGCCCTCGGGCGGCAGGATCACCGCGAAGGCGCCGTCCAGCCGGTGGTCCAGCACGCTGGTGTCCCAGGCCTGGCCCTGCGGCAGGGCCTGCAGAACGCCCAGCATGTAGATCGTGGTGTCGCCGTCGGAGATCTTCCACCAGGCCGGACCGGGCAGCTTGGCCGCCACCACCAGGGCCTCGACGACATTGGCCTCGGGGTCGTCGAGGCCGGGGGCGGTCTGGGCGTGGGCGGGGGTGGTGAAGAGGGCGGCGGCCGTCGCCAGAATCGCCAGTCGCCGCATGCCGAGTCTCCCGAACCATCGAAGACCTT
Source organism: Caulobacter soli (assembly GCF_011045195.1). Classification (GTDB taxonomy): domain Bacteria; phylum Pseudomonadota; class Alphaproteobacteria; order Caulobacterales; family Caulobacteraceae; genus Caulobacter; species Caulobacter soli. Next base: position 4,340,153 of record NZ_CP049199.1, read on the forward strand.
CTCGCACTTCCGCCCAGCCGCCGTCCCTCCCCTTTATGGGGAGGGGGGACCAGCGAAGCTGGTGGGTGGGGCCTGCTGACTCATCAGACCCCACCCGACCTCGCGTCGCGAGGCCACCCTCCCCACAAGGGGGAGGGACAGCGCCGCCCGCGAGGAAAAGCGCTTCGGGTCACTCTCCCGGCGTCGTCACCGTGAACCCCTTGGCCCGCAGCTGCTCCAACACTCCACCCTCGGCCAACAGCGACCGCAGCTCGATCACCGCCACCGCCTTGCCGGGCGTCTTCAGCGCCGCCGTGATCGCCTTGACCGCATCGGCCTGCCCGTCGCGCAGCTGACCGGCGATGGCCGGGGTCGAGGCCAGGCAGCGCTGGAAGCCGCGGTCGGCCGAGACCACCTCGCGCACCTCGCCGCGCGCCCAGCGCTCGGCCGTGACCTTGATCCCGCCCTGGCCGCTCTCGGCCTGGCGCAAGCCCGCGTCCAGGCACAGCTCCTGCAGCGGCTGGGGCGCGGTGGCCAGACTCTTGACCGCCCCGACCAGACTGTAGCCCGGCAGGTCCTCGATGCGCGGCCGCTTCTCAAGATCCTTGCCCTTCGCGATCTCGCGGATCCTGCTGGTCACCCCGCCCACGCTGATGGTGACGTCGCCGCCCTCCCCCGCGTTGGCCACCAGGAAGCCGGCGAAGGCCGGCTTGATCTCGTCCATGCTGTCGGGCTTTTCCTTCATCACCGCCAGCCGCGCCTCCAGCCGCGCGCGCAGGTCCGGCGGCAGGGTCTGACGCATCGGCTTGTCGCTGATGAACAACCGCTTGCCGCCCACCGCCAGTCCGACGACGCGCACCACGCTGACCTCGGCCTCCTGGCCCATGATCAGCACGTTGGCGCCGTCCACCCGCCGCCTGAACACCGAGTCGTCGACCTTCAGGTCGGTGGGAACCATGCTCGGCACGCCCAGCACATAGACCGTGGTGTCGGCGTCGCTGACCTTCCACCAGGCCGGGCCCGGCAGGCGGGCGTTGACCACCAGTTCCTCGACCAGATTGGCCTCGGGATCGACCTTGCGCAGATCGATCGGCCCGGAAGCGTCGACGGCCTGCTGGGCCAGGGCGGTCGAGCCGAAGAACATCAAGCCCAGCGCTGTCATCCCGGCCGCCGCGCAGCGGCGATGACAAGGATGGGGAGCGAAACGAACGCGCGTCACTATCTGTGCTTCTCCAGCCCGTGGCGGAATCGATCTAGGATGATTGGTCTTCCACACTTGGAAGGGCCCAAGCCGGGCCGGTCAAATTACCATGCCGCAATGCGGGTCCTTTCCCGGTCCGCGCCCGAAAGTCCGCCACGATGCCCATCCGCCGCCTGCCGCCCGAGACCGTCAACCGCATCGCCGCCGGCGAGGTCGTGGAGCGTCCCGCCAGCGCTATCAAGGAGCTGGTCGACAACGCCATCGACGCCGGCGCCACGCGGATCGAGGTCGAGGCCCACGGCGGCGGCCTGACCCGCATCCTGGTGGCCGACGACGGTTGCGGCCTCTCGGCCGAGGAGCTGCCGGTGGCCATCGAGCGCCACGCCACCTCCAAGCTGGCCCCCGACGCCGACGGCCTGTGGGACCTGTTGCGCATCCACACCATGGGCTTCCGGGGCGAGGCCCTGCCGTCGATCGGCTCGGTCGCCCGCCTGTCGATCGCCTCGCGCGCCAAGGGCCAGGGCGACGCCTGGTCGATCCTGGTCGAGGGCGGCAGCGTCGGCGATGTGGCCCCCGCCGCCTTCGCCGGCGACCACGGGGCGCGGATCGAGGTGCGCGACCTGTTCTACGCCACCCCCGCCCGGCTGAAGTTCATGAAGTCCGAGCGCGCCGAGGCCCTGGCGATCACCGAGGAGATCAAGCGCCAGGCCATGGCCAACGAGAGCGTCGGCTTCTCGCTGGACATCGACGGCCGCCGGGTGATCCGCCTGCCGCCCGAGCATCCCGGTCCGCAAGGCCGTCTGGCGCGCCTGTCGGCCGTGCTGGGCCGTGACTTCCAGGACAACGCCATCGAGATCGACCAGACCCGCGACGGCGTGCGCCTGACGGGTTTCGCCGGCCTGCCCACCTACAACCGGGGCAACGCCGCCCACCAGTACCTGTTCGTCAACGGCCGGCCGGTGCGCGACCGGCTGCTGCAAGGCGCCCTGCGCGCGGCCTATGCCGACTTTCTCGCGCGCGACCGCCACCCGACCGCCGCCCTCTATATCAGCCTCGACACCGCCGAGGTCGACGTCAACGTCCACCCGGCCAAGGCCGAGGTGCGGTTCCGCGACCCGGCCCTGGTGCGCGGCCTGATCGTCGGGGCCCTGCGCCACGCCCTGGCCGGGGCCGGCCACCGCGCCTCGACCACCACGGCCGCGTCGGCGCTGGACGCCATCCGGGCCCAGACCATGGTCCCGCCAGGCTCCTTCCCGGCGGGGGGCCAGGGCGGAGGCTATTCCCACTACCGGCCGGGCCCCTCGGCCGCCGGCTTCTCGGCCTGGCAGGACGGCGGCTGGACGCGGCCTTCGCCCCAGGTGCTGCCGGGCCTCTCGGACGTCTCGGCGCGGGTCGAGCCGGGTTCCTCCGACGGCGACTACGGCGTGGCCGAGGCCGTGCGCGAGGCGGCGTTCGGCGAGTACGACGCGCCGCCGACCATCGCCTACCCCGGCGGCTTCAGCGAAGGCCCCGCCCCGGTCTTCGACCCCGTCGATTTCCCGCTGGGCGCGGCCCGGGCCCAGGTGCACGAGACCTATATCGTCGCCCAGACCCGCGACGGCGTGGTCATCGTCGACCAGCACGCCGCCCACGAGCGCCTGGTCTATGAGCGGATGAAGGGCGAGATGGCGGCCGGCGGCGTCGCCCGCCAAGCCCTGCTGCTGCCCGAGGTGGTCGAGCTGGACCCCGCCGAGGCCGAGCGCGTCGTCGCCCGCTCAGAGGAGCTGGCGGCCCTGGGCCTGGTCCTGGAAAGCTTCGGCCCCGGCGCGGTCCTGGTCCGCGAGACCCCCGCCCTGCTGGGCAAGACCGACGCCGCGGGCCTGGTCCGCGACATCGCCGACGACCTGGCCGAGAACGGCCAGGCCCTGGCCCTGAAGGAGCGCCTGGAAGAGGTCTGCTCCACCATGGCCTGCCACGGCAGCGTGCGGGCGGGGCGCCGGCTCAATGGGGCGGAGATGAACGCCCTGCTGCGAGAGATGGAGGCGACGCCGCATTCGGGCCAGTGCAACCACGGGCGGCCGACTTATGTGGAACTAAAGCTGGCGGATATCGAGAGGCTGTTTGGGAGGCGGTAGGGGAAGTCGCGTCCGCACCGTCTAGCCTTTCAAGCGACGCGCCTGAATTTTGCAGACGACTGCGCAGCCCGTCCAGACGAGGTCTTTCAGGGGCGTTGACAGTCGCGGCTAGTGGCGAAGCATCCCGAGCAAGCCTGTGAGGAAGCCCTTCCCTGATCCCATGACCAATGGTCTCCTCAGTCTTCGAGATTCGTGCGGCCCCGCCGTCGTGACGACAGTGTCAGCGTACCTGCAACCGTCCTTCGTTGGAGCACAGCATGAACATCGCCGCCGCCCCCGCCGTCATCAAAGCTATCTGGCACGGCCTCAGTCAGGCCGAGCCGGTCCGAACCTACCCACAGAAGATTCAGGCCTGGTCCGAAGAGATCGCCGCCGCAGGCTGGGCCTATAGCTGGGACATCCAAGATCTTCCGACTTTTATGGATGGGCGGCTCGATTTGATCAGTGACGTTAAGTTCAAAGATCTGGCGCAGATTCTGGGCCTACCGGTCCGCTACGTGCACAAGAAACCCGACAGAGGTGCCGAGGCATCGACTGGCTTTCCGGCAATGGCTGCCGCCGACTTTGCCGTCATCCTCATTACCCTCGAGCGGATCGGGTTCATGATGGACCCTGGTCCGCTCGTGCGGCTACTCCGTCCCGGCCTAGTGGCGCGTTCGCACCTTACGGCCCAAGAGCTGCAAGTGATGGACTATGAGGCGTACCGGCATCGGATGGCACCTGTATTTCTGCACCATACGCCCAATCGGCCTTTCAACGGCCTGCGCGAAACGGCGATCAAAACGACCGGTGGTTATCGTGCCAGGCTTCATGCCGACAATGATGGCGAACCTCTCAGCCTAACCGTCAAGGCACCAAAGTTCCGCCGCGCTAAGGAGAGCATTTTCTAGGCGCCTGGATTCCTGTGCCGAAGGTCGCGTTTCAGAACTGCTCTCAGAGTCCACTTCTATCGTTTGAGAGCCCCCTCATCCGACCTGCTTCGCAGGCCACCTTCTCCCGCGAGGGGAGAAGGATCAGGGGCGTTATGCGGTCAGCTGGAAGCGTCGTCGCTCACGGAAATCGCTCGCGCCGGGCACTGGCTTTCCGCCGTGCGCACCAGGTCCTGGAGGTCCGGCGGCACCTCGTCGACCAGCACGGTGGCGTAGCCGTCGTCGTGCAGTTCGAACACCTCGGGGCAGACCCCGACGCAGATCCCGAAGCCGGCGCACACATCCTGATTGATATGAACCTTCACCGCGAACCAGCCTCCACCGGATCGAACTCCAGGGCGATGTGCGTCAGCCCGCGCAGGATGAAAGTCGGCAGATAGCCATAGCGTCGCGCGTCGGCCGGCCCGTGGACCTTTTCGTTGATGCGGATGTCGCTGGTCCGGTCGAACATGCGGTTGAGGCTGACCACCGCTTCGGCCCGCGCCAGCGGCGCGCCGGGACAGGCATGGCGGCCGGCGCCGAACGCCACGTGCAGGCGGGCGTTCTTCCGGTCCAGCTCGAAGTCGCCGGGATTTTCGAACTTGCGGGCGTCCCGGTTGGCGGCGCTGTTGGAGATATAGAGGAAGGCGCCGGCGGGGATCTCGACGCCGCCGACGGTCGACGGCTTCTTCGCCAGGCGGAAGTCGCCTTTCACGGGGCCTTCGATCCGCAGGCATTCCTCGACGAAATTGGGAATGAGGCCGCGATCCTCGCGAAGGCGCTTCTGGAGATCGGGGCGTTCGCCGATCACCTTGAACGCGTAGCTGAGCAACCGCACCGTGGTTTCCTGGCCGGCGGCGAACAGATTGGCGGCGATCCGGGCGACGTCCATCGGTTCCGGCACCGCGCCGCCGGGGAAGGTGGCGGCGGCGAGGCCCGTCAGGATGTCATCCGTCGGATTGCGCCTGCGATCCTCGATATAGTTCGAGAACTTGTCGTACAGGAAGGTCAGCGGCCCGTGATTGACTTCGCCGTCCGTGCCGCCGACCACGGCGCCGCCGCTCTCCCGCTCCACCCGGATCAGGTGCTTGCGGAACTCCGTCCGGTCCTCCGGCGGCACGCCTAGCAGGTCGGAGACGACGAGGACGGCGAACGGCTGGGCGAAGGCGTCCATGAACTCGCACTCGCCACGAGCGATGAACGTGTCGATCTGCTCGTCGGCCAGCTTCCACATGAAGTCCTCGTTTTCCTTGAGGCGCTTCGGGGTGATCAGCGACATCAGCAACGCCCGATGGGCGGTGTGGGTCGGCGGGTCCATCGTGGGCAGCTGATCGCTGAACGGCGTCTGGTCGCGATAGGCTTCGATCAGTTCGGAAATGTCTTCGTTTTCGTGCCCCGCCAGCGGAATGGGGCACCCCGCGAACGGCCCTGTCGTCGACATGCAGGAGGAGAAGCGCGCCGGGTCGTTATAGACCTCGAGCGCTTCGTTGTAGCCCGTGACCATGACGATGCCCTGATGGGGCTCGCGCACCACCGGAGACTGCTGCCTCAGGTAGTCGAAATAGCCGTACGGATCCTCGATGAACCGGTCGCTGCGGAAGAAATCATGCGCTTCAAACTCATTGGGCTTATCGTGCATGGTCCCACCTTCAACGCGTCGCCGGCGAACTCCAGGTTCGCAATCCGCTGAGATTTGGCGCCGCCCATGCGTAAATCCACTGCATATCGGCCAAGCGGCCCGGAACACCGCCTTGGCGATGTCCAACCAATCGTGACGCCCATCGGCCCAGCTCCGGCTGGAAGCCGCCGCCGCTGGCGGGCGCCCGGGGTACGGCGAGGGTGCGGCGAGGGTGCGACAAAAAATACTAACCTAGGTTATTGAAAGTGGAGATGGTCTCATTTATATAGGATCTCAAGTGAGGCAGCCGGGACCAACCGGCGCTTCGCGCCAAGGAAACGCAGCCACACGGGTTGAACCCAACCTCGAACTTGGAGCCCCTCCCATGATCCGCACCGCTCTCCTGGCCGCCTCGGCCATCGCCCTGTTCGCCTCCGCTTCGGCCAACGCCGGCGAAGTCCGCGTCAAGACCTCCGGCAAGGCCCCGGCCGAACTGCGCGCCGACATCGCCAAGGCCGCCTCGCAGGCCTGCGCCGACGAAGTCCGCGGCACGGCCCTGGCCGGCTACACCTACACCGCCTGCGTCCGCGACGCGGTCGACCGCGCCGCCGCCCAGGCCAACGGCCCGCAAAAGGTCGCTTCCAGCGCCCTGTAAGCCGACCGTTCCACGGGTCGACTGAGCCGCATCCGCGCGTCGGATGCGGCCTCCAGCCTGTCTCGCCCTGGTCCTGTCCGCCCTAATCGGTCTCGAAAGTCACGGCCACGTCGGAGAACCGGCGCTCGGCCAGGGCCTCGGGCGAGATCCAGAACTGCAGCACGCCGTAGCCGCAGTCCTTGGCCCAGGCCAGCTCGTCGTTGCACGCGATCTGCAACAGCAACAGGTCGTCCCAGTGGTCGCCGACGGCGCCCTGCACCGACAGGCCGTAGCCAAACACCTGGTGCTTGGGGAACGAGCTGCGAATCACGGGCAACGACTCGTGGGCCGCCCCCTCGCTCCAGAACCATGGCGCATCGCGCAGGGCCGTGGCCGGCGGCTGGTCGGCCAGGCCGCAGAGGCCGACGGCCAGGTCCGTCGCCAATTGCTCGCGCGCGTCGAACTCCCGCTCGAACAGGGGCGCCCGCTCCTCCCCGACCTTCTGGGTCAGCCGCGCCCGGGTCGCCGTCCACCAGGCGCGGAAGGCGGCGTGGCGGTCGGCCGGCGGGGCCTGCCACGGCCGCGCCCGCGCTTCCGAGATCCAGGCGTCCGCCTCGGCCTCCATCCCCGGCGCGAACACTTGCCGCTGCTCGGCGCTCAGCTTTTTCGCCAACTCGACCAGGCCCCGACAGGCATGGGTCACGACGACCCAGGCCGCCGGCCAGGCCGCGTCGTCGCGCGGCCAGGTCCGCGCGTGGGTCGACGGCTTGGGGACCGGCGGCGGCAGGGCCGCGCGGAACGCCTCCATCTGCAGGGCCTGATAGGCCATCTGGTGCGCGGTCCGGGTGTTCCACAGGGCCACCGCGTCGCCCTGGGTGTCGGCATAGGACGTGAACGGCGCGAAGGTCATGGCCTGGCGCAGGTCGCCTCGCGCGCCCTCCTCGTCGCCGTCCAGCCAGGGATAGAGCTGGGCTTCGCGCCAGCCGCCGGCCGGCATCAGGGTCGCGGGCGCGGCGCGCTCGTCGAAGGCGTCGCCGCGCCCGGGCCGATGCAGCACCGCGCTTTGCGGCTCGCCGACGCCCTCGAAATTGGTGTGGGAGAAGAACAGCAGGGTTCCGTCCAGCCCTTCGGCCACGGCGGCGACCGGGGCGGGCAGGTCGGCGACGTCGATCTGGCAGAGGAAGGTCAGGGCCTGGCCGTCCTCGCCCACCGGCCAGGCCTGGTCGGGCGCCAGGCGCGGCAGGCCGCCGAAATAGCTGCGCAGGATGGTTCCCCGCGCGGCCGGCGGCCAGCGGCGCTGCAGCAGGGCCGCCGGACGACCGTAGGCCAACAGTTCCCGGCGCATCTCGGCGATTTCCTCCGGCGTGGGATCGGGCCGTTCGCGCTCGGCCTTGGCGGCGTCGCGCAGGGCCGACAGCTCGTCGAGCCTGGCCCTCAGCGCGGCGTTCTCCCGGCGCTTGGCCTTGGCCGCGGCCTCCTCGGCTTCCTGGCGCTCCAGGGCCGGCTTGCCCACCAGCTGCCAGAACAGCCCCAGCACCAGCAACGCCGGCGCGATGAACATTCCGATATGCATCCGACGCCCCCACGACCTCCGACAGGGCTTACGAAACCGCCGCCGGCTTGTCCACGCGTCCGCCGATCGCGCTCCCTGCTGACAGAAACCGGGCCGCCGCCGTCTACGTTGTTTCCGGAACCCCGTCCCGGAGCACACCCCATGCAACTCCACCGCGGCCGCCTGATCGATCATATCCACCTGCGCACGCACGACCTGCCGGCGATGAAACGGTTCTACAAGGCCGTGCTCGAGGCCGTCGGCGTGCCCGTCGTCGAGGGCAGCCATCCCGACGGCGGCGACTACTTCTTCGCCGACGAGCTGTGGGTGGATGTCGGCGAGCCCGGCAGCCACGTGCATCTGGCCTTCCAGGCCTGGGACGAGGCGACGGTCCAGCGCTTCCACGCCGCGGCCCTGGCCAATGGCGGACGCGACAACGGCGCGCCCGGCCTGCGGCCCTACCACCCCGGCTACTACGCCGCCTTCGCCTACGATCCGGACGGCAACAACATCGAGGCGGTGTTCCACGGCCCGGCCGACAAGTCGGCCGACAGCGTGGTGATCACCTGGGAGGATGAGGCGGAGGGGTGAGGCTCTAAAATCCGCTCATCCCGGCGAATGCCGGGACCCAGATGGCATGGCTTTGAGGCTGACGCCAAAAGCTCTGCGTTTCTCCAATCAACCACCCCGCTACGGGATCGGGGTCCCGGCATTCGCCGGGATGAGCGGCTTAACGGGGACTCGCCTCGAACGCCTGGAACTCCCGCTCCAGCCGCCACTGGGCCGTGGCCTTGCGGCTGCCCGCCAGGAACGTGTCGCAGGCCGGGCCGGCCTTGGCGCAGGCGGCGACCGGCGCGCGGGGCGAGGCCCACAGGCTGGGACCGGGCAGGAAGCTGTATTCCAGGCTGGCGCGGGCGGCGGCCTTGAGGTCGGCATAGGTCAGGCCCTGCTCGACGACGGCGCGCAGATACTCGTTGGTCAGGTCGATGCGCGAGACGCCCTCATCGTCCGTGGACAGAACGAACGGCACGCCAGCCTTGCGGTAGAGGGCCAGCGGATGGTCGGCGCCCTTCACCCCCAGGATGACGTCGTTGCTGGTCAGGTTGATCTCGACCGCGATCCCGTCACGGGCCATTCGAGCCAAAAGATCGTGGGCGCCGTCCTCGTAGGCGATGTCGACGCCGTGGCCGATACGGTTGGCGCCGGCTGTCTCGACCGCCTCTCGGACATGGAAGCGCAACTCGCGCGGGGTGACCAGGCCCAGGGTCAGCTCGCCGGCGTGCAGCGACAGCTTCACGTTCGGATACTGGGCGTGCAGGAACTGGATCATCCGCATGTGCAGGTCGTAGTCGGCCAGCGAGACCGGGTGGTCCTCGGGCGCGACGATATTGACGCCGACGAAGCGCGGATCGCCCTCAGCCAAAGCAAAGGCCGAGGCCAGTTGGGCGAAGACCACCGATCGCGGCAGGATGCGCACCGCGAAGCCCTGATAGCCCAGCACCACCGCGCAGGGTCCGGTGCGCGGCTTTTGGGCCAGGCACCCCTGGCGACGATCGGCGTCCGCCTCGGCGGCGTCGAACTCCTGGCGGGCCTGGGCGACCATGGCCGGCAGCTTGGGCTGGATCGCCGCCAGGGCGCCGGCGAAATCGCCGGTCCAGGGCGTGTCCTTGAACGACCAGGCCAGGTCGCCCATCGCCGTGGGATTCACCGAGGTCTCGACATAGCCCACGGTGTCACCGGCCGCGTAGTCCCGGACCACCGCCAGCATGGGGCCAAGCTTGCCGTCGCCCGCCGCCCCGAACCGGTTGAAGGTGGCGAAGAACTGGTCGTGGCCCGAGGCCATGGCCCCGTCGGCGCCGGGATTGTAACTTCTCATCGAGAGCGAATTGATCGCCCGGTTGTAGAGGGCCGTGTTGGCCGCGGCCAAGCCCTTGGCCGGGACCTTGCCCGGCGCGTCGCAGGGGCCGGCGACGATGGACGGCAGGACGTCGGTGGTCACGCACAGCCCGCCCTCGTCGGCCCAGGCCAGGAAGTCCTCGGCATAGGCCGCGCCGGACAGGTGATTGTGCAGGTCGCCGCCCTTGGGCATGGCCCGCAGGAACAGCCGCAGTTGGGCGCGGTCCTTGACGATGGCGTCGAAGCGGGCGGCGGTGCGCGCCTCGGGGGTCGGGGCCGCTTTGGGGGCGGCATGCGCCGCGCCGCTCAGCAGCAGCACGCTCAAGGCCGCGCCCGCCAGTCGTTTCACGCCGATCATCGTCTCGCCCCGCCCATGCCTGCCACCTACCCAAGGTGATTTGCATTGCTTGGCAAATCCAGTCTTTACGACGGGCGCGCGGTTGGCGGGCTACGCCACCTTCAGCGGCAGCTCGCGGGCCGGGGCGGCGCCGATCGGGCTGGCCATCAGGTCGGTGATCGCCGGACCGGAGACGAAGCGCAGGCCGGCGGCGCGGCAGGCTTCCAGTTCCTTGGCGTCGCGCAGGCCGGTAACGCCCTGGCGAACGCCCTTGGCCCGATAGGCCCCCTGGGCCGAGGCGAACTGGCCGATCGCCTCGATCCGGGTCCGCAGGTCGTCGTCGGGCAGCGACAGGGTGATGCTGGTGGCCAGGTCGCCTGGCAGGGTGCCGACCGGGAAGTTCGGCTCGGTGATGTTCAGGTCGATGAAGGCGAAGTGCGGCGCCAAGAACTGGCGGATCTGGCCCAGCGTGCCCAGCGAGGGCTCGCGCGGGGTGTCGTAGATCGTCGCGCCCAGGCGGGCCTGCATGGCCATCGGATAGCGCGACAGCCGGCGCTTGTAGGCCTCCTGCGAGGCCGGGCTAGTCAGGTTCCAGAAGCTGAACGGCACGAACAGCATGCCCGCGTCGTCGGCCTTGGCGAAGGTCGCCTGGGCGTCGTTCAGGCAGTTGAGGTCGCGGCTCAGCAAGGGTGCGTCCTCGGTGGGGCGCGGCCCCATCAGGTCGGAACGCAGGCCGATCACCGCGCCAACGAAGGATTCCGACGGCGGATGGTACAGGCCCCACCAGCCCGTGGCGGGCGGCGGCGGCGGCTTGGGCTTCTCTGGGGCCGGGGCGGCCTTGGCCGGCGCAGGCTTGGACGCGGCGGCGGGCGCGGGCGCCGAAGGGGCCGCGGCGGGGGCGGAAGCGGGTTCGGCGGCCGGTTCGACGGCGGCCTCGACGACCGGCTCGGCGGCCGGCGGCGCGGGGGCGGCGCTCTGGGGCGTCTCCGTCTGGGCCAGGGCGGCGTGCAGCACCTCGTCGACCACGGCCTCGCTGGGCTTGCTGGGGACGGCTCGGATTTCCTCGGCGGTGATCACCTGGACGTGGCCGGCCGGACCGGCATAGCCCCGGCCGGCGATCAGGCTGGCCAGCGAGGCTTGCGACAGGCTGGCGAACTGCAGGACGGCCTTCTCGTCGCCCTCGAAGGTCAGCAGGCACACCTGGCCGGCTTCGCGACCGGGAAACAGGCCCGCCTCAAGCTCGACGGCCAGGGTCTGCATCTCAACGGGATCCAGGCTCCCGGCCTTGGTGTCGGCCAGCACGAAGGCCAGCGGCGCCACGGCGCCGTAGCGGCGCGGGGCCTTCCAGCGGTGCTTCAGATACAGGTCGGCGGCGGCTTCCACCTGGGAGACCGGGAGGCTCCGACCCGCCTCGGCGGTCCCGGCGACCAGAATTCTCAAGCACGCTATTGCCGTCATGGGACCGGAAACTACGCGCGAAAGCTTGGCGAAATCTTTACGTAGGGATAGCTAACGCCATCTTTACCTCAAAGATCAGCGTTCTTCGCAAAACCGTGACAATTGGGCGCAGGTTTGCTGGAAGAAATGGCCCCAACCGGTGGATACGAGCCCGTAGCCGCCCGCCTCGCTGGCGCGCGAATGCCTCGTCCTTCGACAAGTTCAGGATGAGGCATTCGAGCTCAACCGCCCTAAAACGTAGCCCTCATCTTGAGCTTGTCGAAGGCCGAGGGCGACTCCTCGGCGACGAGCGAACGCCCACAGCGCCTAGACGAACGCTTCCTGCAGGCGGAAATCCAGGCGCTGCTTGACGCCCGGCCAGTCGGCGTCGGTGATCGAGAACACGGCGGTGTCGCGCACGTGGCCGGTCCAGGTGATCTTGTGATTGCGCAGCACGCCGTCCTTGTCGGCGCCCAGCTTCTCGACGGCGGCCTGGCTGCGGCCGTTGCGCACGTCGATCATGAACTCCACACGGATCGCGCCGGCGTCGAAGGCGTGGCCCAGCATCAGCAGCTTGGACTCCGGGTTGATCGGGCCCGAGCGGGCGTCGGGGTGCAGGAAGGTCGAACCGACTTCCAGGCCCTTGTGCAGCTTGCGGATGTTCAGATAGCTGGACGTGCCGACCACCTTGTTGTCGGACAGTCGGCGGATGGCGAAGCCGATCCGTTCGCCGCGCTCGGTCTCGCCCTTCAGCGCGCCCCACCAGTCGGCGAAGCCCTCGCCGCAGCCGTTGGTCGACATGATCTCCCAACTGGCGGGATCGCAGTCGATCGCGCCCTTCAGCTCGGCGCGCAGCTCTGGCGTGATCGGTTCGAGCCGCACGTAGCGGCCTTCGAGGGGGCGAATCTGGATGTTCATGGGCGGCAGGATGACCCCGCCCGGCGGCCGGGCGCAAGATCGGGCGGAGATCGGGGCGACCTTCATACCGCCCTCGCCCTTTACGCAAGCACCTTGGCCGGGGCCTTCGCCGCGCCGCGCGACTCGCTTCGAAACGGCCGGGTCAAGAGACGAATCAGGTTCGAATTTCAGTATTCATTCAAGATATAGACCGATATCTAAAACATATATCAGCAGTAAATACCCACAGTAATATTAAATTTACCATGAAAACGGCCACGTTTACAGCAACGTAGCGTTTTCAATAAAACATAATTGCAACCGAATTCGATTTTACATAGTTTTACGTTTGGGAATCTCAGGATTCGCATTCATTTTAATGACCGTCCCACTCACGTCGCGTCGGCTTCCGATCGACGTAGCCCAAGGCGTCGCTTGAGCGGTACGGCCTCAGTAAAGAGACGCGTCTCGTGCCCAGTCGTTCAGCTCGATCGAACGCCCTTAAGCCGGAAAACAAGGCGCTGGTGGTCTTCACCTCGGCGTTGCAGTTGATGGCCATTGTCGTGGTCTGGCTGCTGGCCATCATTCCAGTCGGCCTGATGGCCCTGGCCGTCACCTTGTGGAAGCTGGCGTCCAAACTCGTTCCACACGCCGGGGCCGCCAAGAGCGTCCCTCCGCTCTGATTTTCGCACCTCGCCCAACCTTCACCGCCCAGCGCTCCGGCGCCCTGCCCGAGCGCCCAGACACCGCATGGAACTTCGCCACCTCCGCTACTTCCTCGCCGTCGCCGAGGAACAGAACTTCACGCGCGCCGCCGCCCGGATCGGCATCGGCCAGCCGCCGCTCAGCCAGCAGATCCGCGACCTGGAGGACGAGATCGGCTACCCGCTGTTTCACCGGCGGCCGCACGGCGCGATCCTGACCGAGGCGGGCCAAGCCTTCATCGGCGGAGCGCGGCAGGTGCTGGCCCTGGCCGACGGGGCCAAGCGCGCCGCCCAGCGGGCCGGCGGGGGCCAGCAGGGCGCGCTGCGGGTGGGCTTCACCTCGTCGGCCAATTTCCACCCGGCGGTCACCGAGGCCTTCGCCCTGTTCCATTGGAAGTATCCCGAGGCCAGCCTGATGGTCGAGGAAGGCACCTCCACGCGCCTGGCCGAGCGGCTGATCCGCGCCGAACTGGACGCCGCCTTCGTCCGCCCCAGCAATGTTCCCGACACCAGCCTGGACCTGCTGTCTCTGGGCGACGAGCCGCTGATCCTGGCCCTGCCCGCCGGACACGCCCTGGCCGGTCAGGCCCGCATCGCGCTGGCCGCGCTGCGGCGCGAGCCGTTCGTGATCTTCTCGCGCGCCCTGGGCCAGACCTTCCTGAACCTGCTGCTCGAGGCCTGCCGGCGCGAGGGTTTCGAGCCGACACTGGGCCAGGAGACGCCGCAGATCGGCGCGATGATCAACCTGGTCGCCGCGGGCCTGGGCGTGGCTCTGGTGCCGGCCTCGATCGCCCAGCTGGCGGTGCGAGGCGTGGTCTATCGGCCGATCGACGGCCTGGCGCCGCGCGTCGGCCTGGCCCTGGCCACTCGCCGCGAAGACCTCTCGCCCCTGGGCCGCAACTTCCTGGCCCTGATCCCGCCCTCGTCGGGCGGCGACGCCGAACACGGCGATGCGCCCCGGCGCGGAGGCTAGGCGCGCACGTCCAGGCCTTCCAGCCGGTCCAACGCCCAGCCCATGCGGGCCACGTCGTTGGCGTCGCCGCGATAGGCCGCCCCGCCCTGGGCCTGGCGGGCCAGATCGACGAAGTCGGCCTGCTGGTCGTCGGCGGCGCCCGGCAGGCTCACGCTCAGGCTGACCAGGGCGGTGCTGTCGCGCAGCGACATCGCGCCGGAACGGACCTGGCCGTTGACCCAGTCGCGCATGTCCTGGCGGGTGGCGCTGGTCGGATCGAAGGCCGGGACCGCGGCGTCGCTCGCCGCCCCCATCGTCGCTCCGGTCGGCGCGGGAAGCGGCGGCGCATAGGCGGCGCGGGATTCGATCTTCATGGCGGGCCTCCTGGCCGGTGCTTTCCGGCTCCATCGCGCGCCAGCAAGGACCGCGCCATTTCGCCACGGCCAAGCTTTTCAACGGCTTGCCGCATGGGCAAAACCGACACGGCGGAAGCGGTCGGCACAATCTTTCACCCCGGCATGGTCGAGCACGACACGCCCTTGCCGTCCGCGTCAATTCGGTGCTAGAACGATTTCAAACAAGTGTTTGAGATCACAAGAAACGGAATCGGGAAGCGCCATGGATTTCGATATCTCCCCCACGCAGCGGCAGTTCCTCGACCGCGTCACCGCGTTCATGGAAGAGCACATCGTTCCGGCCGTCCCGCGCTACGAGGCCGAGATGAACGTGCTCGGGGCCGAGCGCTGGAAGGTCGTCCAAGTCGTCGAGGAACTAAAGGCCAAGGCCAAGGCGGCCGGCCTGTGGAACTTCTTCATGCCGCCCCACAGCGGCCAGACCCACGTCGACGACACCTTCGTCTTCGAAGGCGTGCAACTGACCAACCTCGAATACAGCCTGATCGCCGAACAGCTGGGCAAGATCGGCTTCGCTTCGGAGGTGTTCAACTGCTCGGCGCCCGACACCGGCAACATGGAAGTGCTGATGCGCTACGGCACGCTTGAGCAGAAGGAGCGCTGGCTGCGCCCGCTGATGAACGGCGAGATCCGCAGCGCCTTCCTGATGACCGAACCGGCCGTGGCCAGCTCGGACGCCACCAACATCGAGACCCGCATCGAGCGCGACGGCGATCACTATATGATCAACGGCCGCAAGTGGTGGAGCTCGGGCGTCGGCGATCCGCGCTGCAAGGTCGCCATCGTCATGGGCAAGACCGATCCGGACAACGCCAGCCGCCACCAGCAACAGAGCCAGGTTCTGGTGCCGATGGACAGCCCCGGCATCGAGATCGTCCGCATGCTGCCGGTGTTCGGCTATGACGACGCTCCGCACGGCCACGCCGAGGTGATCCTCAAGGACGTGCGCGTGCCGGTCGAGGACGCCCTGCTGCTGGGCGAAGGCCGCGGCTTCGAGATCGCCCAGGGCCGCCTGGGCCCCGGCCGCATCCACCATTGCATGCGCACCATCGGCACGGCCGAGGTCGCGCTGGAGAAGATGTGCAAGCGCCTGATGAGCCGCAAGGCGTTCGGCAAGTACATCTCCGACCAGTCCGTCTGGGAAGAGCGCGTCGCCGACGCCCGCATCGACATCGAGATGTGCCGCCTGCTGTGCCTGAAGGCCGCCGACATGATGGACAAGGCCGGCAACAAGTCTGCCCGCCTGGAGATCGCGATGATCAAGGTGGCGGCCCCGCGCCTGGCCCTGAAGATCATCGACGACGCCATCCAGGCCCACGGCGGCGGCGGCGTCACCACCGACTTCGGCCTGGCGAAAGCCTATGCCGGCATCCGCACCCTGCGCCTGGCCGACGGTCCGGACGAGGTGCACCAGCGCACCATCGCCCGGATGGAGTACGGCAAGTACGGCGACCTGGCCTACCAGCAGAAGGCCGAGCGCGAGCGGGCCCGCGAAGTGGCCGGGATCCGGTAGGGTTTTTCGTCCGTGGAATGAGGAAGGCCTCCCGGAGCGATCCGGGAGGCCTTTTCTTTGGACGTCCAGCGGCGGCTATTACGCTGGCGACTTCACGCTGGGCCGTTCCGCCACGCGCGCCCGCCACGCCGTCAGGGCCGTGCAGTCCTCGGGGATGGCGATGCGGGCGAAGTCAGCGAAGGCCAGGCCGCCCCAGACCGTGATGTCGGCCATCGAGAAGGTCTCGCCGGCCACGTAATCCCGCTCGCGCAGCACGCCGTCGAAATAGCGCATGCCGGCCACCGCCTTGTCGCGCGAGCGCTCGCCCCAGGCCTGGCGACCGTCCCAGTCGGGGCTCTTGTGGGGCAGCAGCTTCTCGCCCAGGCCCGGCGTGGCGTGGTGGAAATAGATCCCGACCGCGTCGATCAGCTCGGACTCGGCCCGCTTCTGCATCATGTGGATCACCGCCTTCTCGCGTGGCGTCTTGCCGGTCAGCGTCGGGTTGCCGTCGAGATTGTCGAGGTACTCGGTGATGGCCGTGCATTCGGAGATGAAGAGGCCGTCGTCCAGCTCCAACACCGGCACCGTGCCCGTCGGGTTCTTCGCCAGGAAAGCCGGCTGCTTGTGCTCGGCGCCGGGCAGGTCGACCGGCACGAAGGTGACGGCGTCGGCCAGACCCTTCTCGGCCAGGGCGATGCGAACGCGGGCCGGATTGGGCCCGATGGCGAAGTCGTGGATTTTCATGGCGGCTGCCTCTTCGTTGATTCTACCTATCGATAGGTAGACGAAATCCGTAAAGCCCTTTCGCGGCGCGCCGTCAACGATTATCTATCGGTAGATAGGTAAGGAGACGCCGGTGCCCCCCGAGACGAAGATCGACACGCGACAGGCGATCATGGACGCGGGGCAGGCCGTGGTGCAGGCCCGTGGCTACAACGCCCTGAGCTTCCGCGAACTGGCCAAGACGGTCGGGATCAAGAGCGCCAGCATCCACTACCACTTCCCGACCAAGGGCGACCTGGGCGCGGCCCTGGCCAAGCGCTACACCGAGACGGCGGCCGCGGGCCTCGAGCGCGTCCTGGCCGCCACGCCCGACGCGTCCGAACGCATCAGCCACTATACGGGCGTGTTCCGCGCCGCCCTGCTCAACGACAACCGCATGTGCCTGGTCGGGATCATGGCCGCCGAAAAGACCGACCTGCCCGCCGAGGTGCTGGTCGAGGTCGACAAGTTCGTCGCCCTCAACGTCGCCTGGCTGACGCAGGTGCTGGGCCTGACGGGCCCCGACGCGGACGCGAAGGCCCTGGCGGTGCTGTCGGCCGTCAACGGCGCCCAGCTGATGGCGCGCGGCGGCGGCGACGTGGCGATCTACGACCGCACCATCGCCGCCTATCGGACGGCGGGGCTGCTTCCCTGAGACGAAGGCCTCCCGGAGCGATCCGGGAGGCCTTTTCAGTCACCCGCGATCAACCGCGACCGGGGCGGCCGGTCACCATCGACGCTGGGCCGGCTGCAGACGGCTTTGCCCCACCTTCGAATAGGTCGAACCCGGACGATAGTCGGCCAGCCCCGGAATCTCTTCCGGAACGGGCGACATCGCCGCCACGTCCGTGCCGGGCGCGTTCACGCCGCCCACCGGGATCAGCACCCCACGAGCCGGGCGCGAGGCCGCCGCCGCCATGACCGGCGAGGCCGCCGGGGCGCGAGGCGCGCCGGCCGCGTCGTTGACGCACTGGGCGGTGTCGCTCAGGGCGTGCTGACCCAGGCAGAAGACGTCCTCGTACTGCGGACCGGCCACGGCCAGGCACTGGTAGAGATTCAGCTTGGCCATCGTCATGCATTTGGCGCTCGTCTCCTCGCGCATGATCTTGTCCAAGCCGTCGACATGGTCGTCGTCGGCCGCGCCCAGCAGGGCCAGGGCGGCCAGGGCCGTGGCCCGCACGGTCACCGGCGTGAAAGCCGCCCCGCCCTCGCCGAACCCGCCGAAGTCTCCGCCTCGACCCTCGCGCGGCGCGGTCGCCGCCTGGATCAGCCGGCCCGCGTCCTCCTCGCCGGGATTGAAGAAGGTCTCCGACATCGCCTTGATCCGGGCCAGGCGGCCGGCCCCGTCGACGATGGGACCGCGCGACCAGTCATCGCGCTGAACATCGTAGGCCGCCTGCTTGACCGCCCGGCCGGCGGCGTCCAGCGGCGCGCCGCGCTTGAGCAGGGCCGCCTGGGCCCGGCTGGCGGCGGCGCCGACGCCCTCGATCTCGGTCACGCTTTCAGGATCATCCCGCAGCCGAGCGATCAGCACCTCGGGCGGCGTGTCGCGCGTGGCCTGGCGGACGCCGTCGATGAAGGCCTGCTCCTGCAAGGCCGCGATGGCCCCGTAGGCGATCATGCCGGCGTCCAGTTGCTCGGCGCGATAGGCCGAACCCTTGGCCAGGGCGTCGGCGACACCCCCGCCGTCCGCGAAGGTCGCCTGAATGCCGCCGGCCCCGCGGGTGTAGGTTTCGAAGGCGCTGGCGGCGGCGACGACGTCGCGGGCCAGGCTGACGCCGGGTTCGCTCCGCTCCTGACGAGCGACCGCGAAGCCGGACACGGCGACCACGGCGACGAGCGTGCTCGTCGCCCAAAAGACAGGTTGTCTCATCTTGATAGCCCCAGGACCGAAACCGGCCCTCCTGAACGTCCCTCAAGTTGAGCATTCCGCAATATTCGCTGAAAATCGAGTTAATAAGTTCACTTATTTTACCAATTAACTTCGACGAATATGGAAATAAGCTTGACAATTACAGTATATGGATAACAATTTTCATGTATATGAACAAATGTCGCGTTGTCGACACTTTTCAAGCTTAGCCGGTGGGGCGGCTTTCCATGAGCCGCCCCACGCCACGTCTATCGGCCGACCAGCACCTCGGCGATCTGCACCGCGTTCAGCGCCGCGCCCTTGCGCAGGTTGTCGCCGCTGACGAACAGCGCCAGCCCGTGCTCCACTGTCGGGTCGGACCGCACGCGGCCGACGAACACCGGATCCTGGCCCGCCGCCGCCAGCGGGTTGGGCGCCTCGGTCAGCACCACGCCCGGCGCCTGGCCCAGCAGCTCCAGCGCCTGGGCCACCGAGATCGGCCGCTCGAACGCGGCGTTGATCGACAGCGAGTGGCCCGTGAACACCGGCACCCGCACGCAGGTGCCCGACACCGGCAGGTCGGGGATTTCCAGGATCTTGCGGCTCTCGTCGCGCAGCTTGGCCTCCTCCTCGGTATAGCCGTCCACGCCCAGCTTGTAGTTCAGCGGCACTACGTTGAAGGCGATCGGCGCGACCCACTTGCGGGGCGCCGGGAAGGTCACGGCCTGGCCGTCGCGGGCCAGGCCGGCGGCGTCCTGGGCGACGGCGCGGACCTGCTCGTCCAGCTCCTCGATCCCGGCCACCCCACCGCCCGACACCGCCTGGTAGGTGCTGACCACCAGGCGCTTGAGACCGGCGGCTTCGTGCAGGGGCTTGAGGGCCGGCATGGCCGCCATGGTCGTGCAGTTGGGATTGGCGACGATGCCCTTGGGGATCGAGGCCAGGGCGTGGGGGTTCACCTCGGCCACCACCAGCGGCACGTCCGGGTCATCGCGCCAAGCCGAGGAGTTGTCGATGACGATCGCGCCGGCCGCCGCGACCTTGGGCGCGAGGGCCCGCGCGGTGTCGCCGCCGGCCGAGAAGAACACGATGTCCAGGCCGGCATAATCGGCGGTGGCGGCGTCCTCGACCACGATCTCCTGGTCGCCCCAGGCCAGCCTGGTCCCGGCCGAGCGCGCCGAGGCGAACAGGCGCAGCGAGGCCAGCGGGAAGTTCCGCTCGGCCAGCAGCGCGCGCATCATCTCACCGACCAGACCGGTCGCGCCGACGACGCCCACATGAGGCGGATTGGAAGTGGAAAAGGCCGAAGTCATGATCTTGCGTCTCCTGAAGATGCGGAGGCGCGGGGATGTCTGCCGGTGTGGACAGGCCCCGCGCATCGGCGGGGCTGCTGTCCGGGGTGTCGCGCTCTAGACCTCGCGCATACCCGCACACGCCCCGCACGAGCGGGTCGTTTTGCGAATAATAATGGCTTTGGTCATCGCGACGGACATGGCGCAGCTCTCTAGGGACCAAAGCGGCGGATGTAAACCGCCGGCGATCTTCGCCGCCCCGCTCGACCGTTCGGGGAGCTCCAGATTTAACTATCTTTTTGCGATAGTTACAGGGTAAAATCAACCTGGAGAAATCGGGGGCTCAGCCATGTCACAGTACTCGCCAAACCGCGTGACGGCTGAACTGGCTTTCAACGGTCCGGTCCAAAAGGGCGCCAAGGGCTTTCAGGCCAAGCGCGTCCAGGAGTGGCTCTCCCTTCATCGCTTCGGGCTGGAGATCGACGAGGATTTCGGTCCCGCCACCCTGCTCCAGGTCAAGGCCTTCCAGACCAAGTTCGGCCTCCAGCCGACCGGCGTGGTGGATCTCGCCACGCATCAAGCCCTGACCGGCCCGCTGGACCATGCGATCCAGCTGCTCCCGCCCAACGGAGGCTCACTGACGCAGCTGATCGTCGCCCACGCGGCGCAACACGTGGCGCAGTCGCCGGGCGAGGCCGGGGGCGACAATCGGGGTCCGTGGGTTCGCGCCTATATGGGCTGGGAGGGCAAGCCCGCCCTGTGGTGCGCGGGCTTCGCCTGTTTCGCCCTCGAACAGGCGGCCACGGCCCTGGGCGTCCAACAGCCGATCGCGTCGTCGCAAGGTTGCGACGCGCTGGCCGACCGGGCCAAGCACATCGGGAAATTCGTCAGCGGCGCGGACGTCGCCAGCGGCGCGTTCAAGAAGTCCGCCATCGTGCCGGGCAGCTTCTTTCTCATCCGGGCCACGCCCACCGACTGGACGCATGTCGGCGTGGTGAACGTGGCCGGCGACGACTCCTTCTCCACCTACGAGGGCAACACCCGCGGCAACAATGGGCCAACCAACGGCTCGGTCGCCGTGGCGGGCGCCAGAGGTTACGACCACAAGGACTTCATAGTCTGGTAGAGCGCGCCTACGGGACCGGGATCGGCGACATCGCCGCCACATTCGTACCGCCCACCGGGATCATGAAGCCCGGCTTCGGCCGCGAGACCGGCGCCGCCGCCGGCAGGGCCGGAGCGCTGGCCCCGCCGGCCGCGTCGTTGACGCACTGGGCGGTGTCGATCAGGGCGTGCTGGCCCAGGCAGAAGACGTCCTCGTAGTGCGGACCGGCCACGGCCAGGCACTGGTAGAGATTCAGCTTGGCCATCTTCATGCAGTAGCCGCTCTTCTTCTCGTGCATGACGACATCCAGCTTGGCCACGTCCTCGTCGCCGGCCGCGCCCAGCACGGCCAGGGCCGCCAGGGCCGCGGCGCGCACGGTCACCGGAGTGAAGGCCGCCCCGCCCTCGCCGCCCCCGCCGAAACCAGAGGCGCCGCCCGTCTCGCGCGGCGCGGTCGCCGCCTGGATCAGTCGGCCGGCGTCGTCCTCGCCGGGCGTGAAGAAGACCGCCGACATCGCCTTGACCTTGGCCAGGCGGCCGGCGTTGTCGGCGATCGGGCCCTTGGACCAGTCCTGGCGCTGGACGTCGTAGGCCGCCTGCTTGACCGCCTTGCCCGTCACGCCCAGCGGCGCGCCGCGCCCCCGCAGGGCCGCCTGGGCCCGACTGGCGGCGGCCCCGACGCCGTCGATCTCGATGACGCTCTCGGGATTCGCCTCCAGGCGCGCGATCAGTGTCTCGGGCGGCATTTCCCGCGCGGCCTGGCGGACGCCGGCGATGAAGGCCTCCTCCTGCAGCGCCGCGATCGCGCCATAGGCGATCATGCCGGCGTCCAGCTGCTCCGGCTGATACGCCGCCCCCTTGGCCAGGGCCTCGGCGACGGTGTCGCCGTTGCTGAACCCCGCCGAAATCGTCCCGGCCCCGCGCGTGTAGGTTTCGAAGGCGCTGGCCGCGGCCACCACGTCGCGGGCCAGGCTGACCCCGGGCGCGCTGCGCTCCTGGCGGGCGACGGCAAAACCGGAAACGGCGACGACGGCGATCAGCGCGCTCGTCGCCCAAAGAACAGGATACTTCATGATGATGGCCCCAGACCGAACTTGAGGCCTATTGGGCGATCGTCGCGGTTGATCACGCCCTAATCTTCATGCTCACCAGGACGTTAAGGTCCGAGTATTCGACGGTTTTAAGCGCGCGTTTTGTCGCACCAAAGTTCTACATATCAGCCATATGTCGACTTCAGATCATTATTTAGTGAAATGTCGGATAGTAGACACTTAAATAGATGTCCACTCACAGCACCCCAAAATCGCGAAACCTTGGCCCTCGCCGCGCCATGACGACGTCCGAAAACCGCGAGACGACGCCCCGTCCGGGGCTATGATCGGGCGCATGGACCTCGATCCCGACGTTTGCTACCGCGCCATCCAGACCCGAGACGCCCGTTTCGACGGGCGGCTGTTCGTGGCCGTGAAGACGAAGGGTATCTACTGCCGGCCGGTCTGCCCGGCCCGCACGCCGCTGCGCCAGAACGTCACCTTCCACGCCACCGCCGCCTCGGCCCAGGAGGCCGGCTATCGCGCCTGCCTGCGCTGCCGGCCCGAAACCTCGCCGCAGTTGGGGGCCTGGAACGGGGCGTCCAACACCGTCTCGCGCGCCCTGGCGCTGATCGAGGCGGGCGCCCTTGATGACGGAGACGTGGAGACCCTGGCCGAACGGGTCGGCGTCGGCGGGCGGCAGCTGCGGCGGCTGTTCCTGCAACACCTGGGCGCGACGCCGGTCGGGGTGGCCCAGACCCGGCGGGTGCTGTTGGCCAAGCAGCTGATCCACGAGACCGATCTGCCGATGGGCGAGGTGGCCCTGGCCGCCGGCTTCGGCAGCGTGCGGCGCTTCAACGAGACCTTCCAGCAGCTCTACGACCGGCCGCCCGCCGCCCTGCGCCGCAGGAAGGCCATTGCCTCTTCCCATGGGGCCGCGCCGGCCGGCGAGGCCATCGCCCTGACCCTGCGCTACCGCCCGCCCTATGACTGGGACGGCATGCTGGCCTTCCTGGCGATGCGGGCGATCCCCGGCGTCGAGGCGGTGGACAACGACGTCTACCGCCGGGTCATCGCCCTGGACGGCGCGGCCGGGACCATCGCCGTGACGCCGATCGGCGGCGACCGGCTGAGCGTGGCGGTGCGGTTCCCCAAGCCCTCGGCCCTGCCCCGCATCCTGGCCCGGGTGCGGGGGGTGTTCGACCTGTCGGCCGACCCGGTCGGCATCGGCGAGGTGCTGTCGGGCGATCCGGACCTGGCGCGGATGGTGGCCCTGCGCCCCGGCCTACGGGTGCCCGGCGCCTGGGACGGGTTCGAGCTGGCGGTGCGGGCGATCCTGGGCCAGCAGATCACCGTCGTCCAGGCCCGCAAGCTGGCTGGCGACCTGACCGCCGCATACGGCGAGCCGCTGCCGGAGCCCTTCGCCGAGCCGGGCCTGACCCACGCCTTTCCAACCGCCCAGCGCCTGGCCGCCGCCGATCTTTCCGGCCTGAAGATGCCCGGCGCCCGCATCCGCTGCCTGTCGGGCATGGCCGCCGCCCTCGCCGCCGATCCGAACCTGTTGGCCCCGAACGCCAGCCTGACGGAAATGGTCGCCCGCCTGCGCGCCCTGCCCGGCATCGGCGAATGGACGGCCCAGTACATCGCCATGCGCCAGCTGCGTGAGCCCGACGCCTTCCCGGCCGCCGACGTCGCCCTGATGCGCGCCCTGGCCGACGCCGACGGTGTTCGTCCGACAACGGATCAACTGCTGGCGAGAGCCGAGGCCTGGCGGCCGTGGCGAGCGTATGCGGCCCTGCACCTATGGGCTTCGCTGGCCGACGAGGGCGCGCCGCCGGTGCGGAAGGTGAAGCGTGCGGCCTGAGGTTCTGACGCTCGACACCCTGAACACGCCCATCGGCGAGATCGACGTGGTCACCGACGTCCAGGGTCGGCTGCGGGTGCTGGAGTTCCACGACCAGCCCCAGCGCCTGGCCCGGGCTCTGCATCTGCACCATCGCGGCCAGACCGTGGAAGCCAGTCCCGCGCCGACGGCGGTGCGCGACGGGCTGGCCGCCTATTTCGCCGGGGAACTCGCGGCGTTGAAGGCCGTGCCCTGGACGATCGGCGGTACAGCCTTCCAGCACCAGATGTGGAACGCCCTCGTCGAGATCCCGCTGGGCCAGGCCACGACCTACGCCCGCCTGGCCGAGCGGCTAGGCCGCCCCTCGGCGGTGCGCGCCGTCGGCGCGGCCAACGGCGCCAACCCAATCGCCATCGTCGTACCCTGCCACCGGGTGATCGGCGCCGACGGCGCGCTGACCGGCTATGGCGGCGGGATCGAGCGCAAGCGCTGGCTGCTGGCTCACGAGAGCCGTCAGGTCCGCCAATAGCCGTTGGCGGCCGCCACGGTCTGGAAGTTGATCGCCACCACCTGGGACGAGGCGATCAGCGCGTCGGCGTCCTTTTCGTAGACCTCGCGCAGGCGCAGGCGGATCTGCTCGTCGGGCTGGGTCTTCTTGACCGCCACCCGCGACAGCTTGATGGCCAGGTCGAAACCCAGTTCCGGTGTTTCGGTCAGCAGTGACGGCAACCAGGTTTCCACGGCGAGCTCCCTTTGTGATTGCGCCGACGCTAGGCCTAACCAGGCCGCGTGAAGCGAACGAAAGCATCGCCCTTTGCCGATTCCGGACCCATTCGACGCGCGTTGCCTCGCTTGGCCCAGGCCGTAAGATGGCCAGGCCTCGTGGAACCCCAGCGTCATGCAGCTTTCCCTCCCGACCTCCACCTCCGTGCGCTGGCTAAGCTGGCTGCGGCGGCGGATCCGGTCCAGCGAGCTGTGGCTGATCGCGGTGGCCACCCTGATCGGAGCGGGGGCCGGGGCCCTGGCGGTGCTGCAGGCCAAGCTGGCCCACGGCCTGCAGGTGCTGCTGTTCGCCATCGACATGGACGAGCGGCTCAGCGCCCAGAGCGTCATCGCTCCGTGGCGGACCCTGGCCATCCCGCTGGGCGGCCTGGTGCTGGGCCTCGCCACCTGGGCCTGGCTGAAATACCGCCCCAAGCCCGCTGTCGACCCGGTCGAGGCCAACGCCCTGCACGGCGGCCACCTGTCGATCCGCGACAGCGCCTTCATCTGTAGCCAGACCATGCTGTCGAACGGCGTCGGGGCGTCGGTCGGGCTGGAGGCCGCCTACGCCCAGGCCGGGGCGGCCATCGCCTCGTTCGCCGGCCAGAGGCTGAACCTGCGCCGAGCCGACATGCGCACCCTGGTGGGCGCCGGGGCCGGAGCGGCCATCGCCGCGGCCTTCGGCGCGCCGCTGACGGGGGCCTTCTACGCGTTCGAGATCGTCATCGGCGCCTACACCGTCGCCAACCTGGCCCCCGTGGCCGCCGCCGCCCTGGCCGCGGTGCTGGTGGCCGGGCGGATGGGCGGCCTGCCCTATCTGCTGAAGACCTCGACCCCGGCCGTGCAGTCGTGGTTCGACTACGGCCTCTACGCCCTGCTGGGCGTGATCTGCGCCTTCGCCGGTATCGCCCTGATGCGGCTGGTGGCCACGGCCGACCGTTGGGTGGGCAAGTCGAAACTGCCCAAGACCCTGCGTCCGATGGTGGGGGGCGCGGCCCTGGCGGTCATGGCCATGATCACGCCCCAGACCCTGTCGGCCGGCCACGGCGCGCTGCACGTCAACCTGACGGCGGACCTGGGCCTGAAGATGCTGGTGATCCTGCTGGCCATGAAGGCCCTGGCCAGCGTGGTGTCGCTGAGCTTCGGCTTCCGGGGCGGCCTGTTCTTCGCCTCGCTGTTCCTGGGCGTGCTGGTCGGCCAGATCTTCGCGGCCCTGACCGTGTTCGTGCCCTGGTTGCCGTCGCTGGACCCGACGGTGGCGGCCCTGGTCGGACTGGGGGCGTTCGGGGTGGCGGTCGTCGGCGGCCCCTTCACCATGTCCTTCCTGGTGCTGGAGGCGACCGGCGACTTCACCGTGGCCGCCGCCGCCCTGGTGGCCTCGCTGATCGCCAGCGCCCTGGTGCGCGAGACCTTCGGCTATTCGTTCTCGACCTGGCGGCTGCACCTGCGCGGCGAGACCATCCGCAGCGCCCACGACGTATCCTGGATGCGCCCCCTGACCGCCGGGCGGATGATGCGCAAGGACGTCAAGACCGTGCAGGGCGAGGCCACCCTGGCCGAGTTCCGTCGCCGCTACCCGCTGGGCTCGACCAAGCGGGTGGTGATCCTGGACGCCGCCGGCCGCTACGCCGGCATCGTCCGCACGGCCCTGGCCTACGCCCATCCCGACGACAGCGAGATGACCGTGGCGACCCTGGCCCTCTACGCCGACACCGCCCTGCTGCCCGACCAGTCGATCAAGGACGTCATGCGCGCCTTCGACCACACCCAGGCGGACGAGCTGGCCGTGGTCGACGCCAACCACGCGGTGATCGGGATCTTGTCCGAGGCCTACGCGACGCGGCGGTATGCGGAGGAGCTGGACAAGGCGCGGCGGGAGCTGACGGGGGAAGTCACCTAGGTTTAGAGCCGCTCATCCCGGCGAATGCCGGGACCCAGATGGAATAACGCTGGGCCTGACGCCAGACGCGCAGAGCCCTTCCAATCAGCCACTCAGCTATAGGATCTGGGTCCCGGCATTCGCCGGGATGAGCGGGTTTTCAGTGGATAGGCCGCAGATAGATCGGGTTGCCGATCAGCAGCAGTCGCCCTTGGGCGTCACGCAGGTTCAACCGCACCCATGACGCCTTGCCGCCCATCTTCACCGTGAACCCGCCGGTCGGCCCGACAGCCACCGCCAACTTCACGCCATCCCGGATCACCTCCAGCCCCGACAGGTCACCGCCGGCCAGCGAGGCCGTGAAGGCCACCGCCTCGCCGGGACGCGCGGTCAGGACGCCGCCCATGACCGCCTGGCCGGACTTTGACTTGGCGCTCAGGTCCAGCAGCCGATCCTTGGTCCCGTCCAGGTCGATGAACACCCGGCCCGCGCGAACGCCCGCCAGAATCCCCGCCGTCGACAGTTCCTCGGCGTGGACCACCGTGGTCGGGCGGCCGATGGCGCCGGGGGTTTCGGGGGGCAGGCCGGCGTCGTGGTTGTCGCTGCCGCCGACGGCGGTGATGCGGTGGCCGGCGTTCAGTTGAGCCTCCCAGAAGGGCACGCCGAACAGAGGTCCCTCGGCCCGGCCGCCCTGGGCGCGCTGCGAGCCGCCGTTGGCGACCTCGATCGACTGCACCTGGTCATAGTCCGTGTTCGGAACGGTCCAGCCACAGCCCATGCACTGCTCGCCCGAGGGAGAGCTGGGATGGTTGATCGAAAACACCCCGCCGGCCGCCGCCACCGCATCCTGCAGAGCCTTGATCGTCGGCACGGCCGGGTCGCCCAGGCGGAAGTCGATGAAGGCCGTGGGTCCGAAGACGTTGGCGTGGCCCTGGAAGGTGGTGACCTCCCGGCCGGGGATCAGCAGCAGCTGGTCGAAGGCCGGCTGCAGCTCGGCCATGGCCTCGTAGTGGCTGGTGGTGTTGTGGTCGGTGATGGCGATGAAATCCAGGCCCCGGGCCTGGGCCGCCTGCGCCGTGCGATAGACCGGGCACGGGGCGCGGGCGCCGGACTGGGCCAGGCAGGAACCGTCGCTATGGGCGGTGTGCATGTGCAGGTCGCCGCGATACCAGCCGGGCGCGGCCTTCAGCGGCGCGGGCGCGAAGCTCGTCACGCCGGGCCGACGCTCGAAGGTGATCCTGGCCTCGTAGGCCGCCGACGAGCCCGGCCGCGCGTTGGGCACACCCAGCAGCAGGGTCCAGCGGCCGGCCGGCAACGGGCCGGGCAAATAGCTGGGCGTGGCCTCCTCGGCCGAGATCGTGAAGCGCTTCTTGTTGCCGCCGCTCCAGCCGCGGAACCGCACGGGGTCCAGCAGGCCCAGGTCGACGACGGTCTTCTGGTCGCGGGCGTAGTCGACCTCGACGGTCAGGCGGGTGACGCCGTCGGGCACGTCGAAGGTCACCGGCTTGTAGGTCTGGTGGTCGGCGCCCAGCACCTGGCCGGTCAGGACGAGGTCGGGCTTACCCGCTTCAGCGGCCCCGGCGGGCGTGGCCAAAAGGAGGAAGATCAGCGCCAGCCAACGGACCATGCTCGGCTCCTAAAAAGGCGGGCGGCCGGTTGCAGCCGGCCGCCCAGTCGAGGGGATGTCAGGGAAGAAGACTAGAACCGGTACATCAGCGCCGCGCGGAACGAGCGGCCGAACTCCGGACGGCCGACGCCGTACAGCGCCCCGGCCTCGCCGCTGATGATCTGGCCGGCGCGGGGATTGCCTTCGGTCAGGCCCAGCTCGTTGAACAGGTTGTTGCCGTAGCCATAGACCGTCAGGGCGTCGGTGATGTTGTAGCGGATCGTGGCGCCCACCAAGGTGTAGGCCGGCAGTTTCGAGGTGTTGGCGGCGTCCGAATAGCGGTCGTCGTAGCGCTCGACGGTCGTCTCCAGGCGCAGCCTGCTGTCCAGCAGGTTCACGCCCGGCGTCAGGCGGAACGAGGTCTTGGGCACGCGGATCAGCTGGTTGCCGGTGAAGTCGCGGGTGCGGCTGGCCGTGCCGGCCGGCGGCTTGACCTGGCAGGTCGGATCCGAGGCGGCGACCGTGCAGGCCTCTTCGAACTTATAGTCGCCGAACTCGGGGTTCTGGATCGTGGCGCTGAAGCGCAGGTCGAACCACGAGACCGGTCGCACCACGCCTTCCAGCTCCAGGCCCAGGGTCTTGGTGTCGGTCATGCTGGTCTGGTTGACGTAGGCGCCGGTGGTCGGATTGAACACCAGGCTGCCGAAGCCGAGGTTGTCATAGGTGGTCTGGAAGGCCGTGGCGTAGAGCTCGACCTTCGGGGTCACCCATTTGAAGCCCAGCTCCGACAGGTCCATGGTCTGGACCATGCCCGTCGAATTGGTGGCGTTGGTGATGTAGTCGCCCAGCGAGGGCAGGCGGAAGGCCGAGGTGTAGCGGCCGAACATGCCCATCTCGCCGGTGAACTTGTAGTCGACGCCGATCGTCCAGCCGGCGTGCTGGAACTTGCGGTCCAGGCGGTCATAGACGCCCGTGCCCGCCAGCACGGTGTCGTCGGCCGCCGTCGGCGATTGGCCAAGGTTGATGGTCGCCGAGCGCTCGCTGCGGCCCTCGAACTCGATCTTCTCCCAGCGCACGCCGGCGTCGACGCGCAGTTTCGGCGTGATGCTCCACTCGTCGGTCAGGTAGAGGGCCACGGTGTTGGACTTGCCGTCGCCGTTGGCGAACTCGGCGCCGTAGCGGCTGATGCCGTTCTCGGTCAGGCTGGACAGCACCTTGCCGGTCGCGTCGACGGCCACCAGGTCCAGGCGGCGAGCGTTGCTCCGCACGTCCAGCAGGGCGTTGGCCGAGTAGCGGTTGAAAGCCTCTTCGACGTGGGCGTTGTAGACGCCGAACGCCACGTCGTGGGTCTGGCCGGCCACCTCGAACTTGTGCAGGAAGCGGGCGTCGTTGATCAGCTCGTCCAGCGGCACCGAGACGTAGCGGAGCGAGCCGTCGATCACCAGGCCGTTGCCGTTCTGGCCGGCGCCGGCGGTGTTGAACACCTCGCCGCTGGTCGTGTAGCGCAGCTGCACGTCGGTGGCGCCCGGCGTGGCGGCCAGCAGGGCGGCGCGGTACTGCTTGATGCGATCCGAACCCAGCACCGGAGTGTTGGGGAACAGGCCGATGCGCTTGGATTCCGAGGTGCGGTAGCGCAGCGTGTCCTGGAAGTTCCAGCCGTCGAACGGCTCGTACTTGAACACCGCCGTGGCCTGGGTCAGCTCGACCTCGGTGCCGCGCGTCAGGTCCCAGTCGAACGGACCGGTCGGGCCGCGCAGGGTCAGGTGGGCGGTCTCCGGGCCGGCCAGGGTGCCGGTCAGCGGGTCGAAGCCGGGGGCGGCGCTGGGGTCGCCGGCGGCGTTGAACTTCAGCGGCACGCCCGCGAACAGGATGACGTTGTCGTCCAGGTGCTTGAGGTTGAACTCGATGCTGCCGCGCTCGAACTCGCGGCCGGCCTCGACGCGCCACTGATAGCCCTTGTTGGCGTCGAAGCCCGGGTCGCGGATGCCGTCTTCCTCGCGCCAGAAGCCGCCGACCGAGGCGTGCCAGCCGCCGCCGACCGGGCCGCCGTAGAACAGGTCGACGCGCTTGGTGCCGTAGTCGCTGACCTGGACCTTGGCGATGCCTTCGGGCGTGTCGCCGCCCTTGCGGGTGATGAAGTTGACCGTGCCGCCGGGGGCGTAGGAGGCGAAGATCGACGAGGGACCGCCGCGCACCACCTCGATGCGGTCGATGGTCTCGTCCAGGCGGAACGACTGGTCGGCGTTCAGATAGCCCAGGCCGCCGTCGTGCTGGATCGGCGCGCCGTCTTCCTGCAAGGCGATGGCCGAGAAGCCTTCCTGCGGGATGCCGCGGGCGCGGATGTTGGCGCTGGCCTCGCCGCCCGAGGCCTCGACCCAGAAGCCGGGCACGGCCTTCAGCGCGTCGGCCACGCCCATCGGCGAGCGCAGGCGCAGCGACTCGGCGCTCATGGTGGTGACGGCGTAGCTGGTCTCCAGCCGCGTGCGGGCGTCCGAGCCGGCGCGCGAGGTGACGATGATCTCGCCGACCATGTCAGCCGGCGCGTTTGCCAAAGGGGCCGAACCCTTTTCGCGCAGGGTGATGACCTGGGCGTTGGCCGAGGCGATCTCCAGCTCGCCGCCCTCGATCAGCCGGCGCAGGGCCTCCTCGCGGCCATAGGCGCCTTTCAGCCCCGCCGTGCGGTGGCGGGCGGCAACGTCGTAGGGGAACATCAGCTGCACGCCGGCCTGGCGCGAGAAGGCGTTCAGGGCGCTGGCGGTGTCGCCGGCCGGGATGTCGAAGGTCACGCGCGCGGCGGCTTGCGCCTGGGCCGCCGCCGGGACGACGGAAACCAGGGCCGTGGTGGCCAGCAAGGCGCAGGCGCCGATGCGCAGGCCCAAGGTCTTGATCATAGGAATGCCCCCATCTCGTTGATCGCCGTGATCGGCGTCTCGAACGGCAAGACGGGGGAGCGGGGCAAAACCCCTATCGAGATTTAAGAAGAATTCGCGACGGTCCGTCCTCGATGATCCGTACACCGAAGGTCGTGCGCAGGGCGTCCAGGAAGCTGTCGGGATCGCCGGTCAGAAAGCGGCCGCCCAGGCGCAAGCTCCCGGCCTTGTCGTCGCCGATCACCAGCTTGCGGGTCAGGTAACGGTTGTATTCCTCGACAGCGGCCGACAAGGCCTGGCCCTCGAAGACGATCTC
Source organism: Caulobacter soli (assembly GCF_011045195.1). GTDB lineage: Bacteria > Pseudomonadota > Alphaproteobacteria > Caulobacterales > Caulobacteraceae > Caulobacter > Caulobacter soli. Next base: position 4,371,604 of record NZ_CP049199.1, read on the forward strand.
GCCGCGCCGCCACGCCTGGACCGCCTGGACGTCGGCCTCGGGCGTGGCGACCACGTCGATGTGGTGAGGCGTGACCTCCAAGGCCTGGCGGGCGTCGGCCGGGCCAGTCACCTGGGCCTGGGCCACGCCCGAGGCGGTCTCCACCGCCGCCCGGCCGGCCAACACGATCAGATCGAGGCCCGCCGGCCGCAGGCGGGCGTTGAACTGGCCAGCGGCCAAGCGGGCCAAGCCTTGCGAAGTGAACAGCTCGAACGGCCGCAGGCTGTCGTGGACAACCATCAGCGCCGCCTCGCCGCGCGACAGCCACAGCCGCCGGCGCTTGCGGTCGAACCGCCAGAAGACCTCGGTGTCGGTGTTGAGCTCGACCGAGCTGCCGTCGGGCAAGGCCAGGGTCCGGCGCTCGCCCACCCCGGTGACCACGCGGTCGCGCAGGAGGACGTCGCGGCCCAGCCAGGCGCCGCCGACAACGCTGGCCGCCAGGGCCGCGCCGCCGCTGGCCAGCCAGGCGCGGCGGCTGGGCTTGGGAACGGCGATGTCGTCGGCGCCGCGCAGGGCGTCCAGCCGGGTCCAGGCGCTGGCCACCTCGGCGAAGGCGGCGGCGCGGCGCGGATCGGCCTCGCGCCAGGCGTCCAGATCCTGTTCGGAAGCGCGGCCCGCGTCGAGCCGCGCCAGCCACAGCGAAGCCTCGGCGATCAATGCGTCTCTGTCTTGATCGCCCGGCTTGGCCATGAACTCGATCGTTTCTCGATACTGCGGCCATCGCCCGCGGCCAGGGCCTTGGTCAAGAGCTTCAGGCCCTTGGCCAGGTGTTTCTCAACTGTAGAGACGGACAAGTTCAACCTGACCGCTATCTGTCCAGGCGACAGGCCGTGCATTTTTCGCAAGGTCAGCACTTTTCGGCACTGGACGGGCAGGCGCTCCAGGGCCGCCAGCACCAGGTCCAGCTCCTGGCGGGCGCTGGTCACGGCATAGGCGTCCGGCGCGGGGTCGGGCAGAGCGTCCATCTCCAGCACCCCGATCTGACGGATGGCCACCACCTTGGCGCGGCGGAAACGTTCGAAGGCCAGGTTGCGGATGATGGTCATCACAAACCGCTCGGGCGCCTCCAGCCGCCGCCATTCGACGACGCCCAGCACCTTGGCGTAAGCCTCCTGCACCAGGTCCTCGGCGTCGCCCTCGTCGCCCACCAGCTTGCGGGCATAGGCCCGGTAGTTGGCCGCGTAGGGCAGGACGCTGGCGGCGAACCAGCGGTCGATGTCGCGTAGCCAAGCCATGGAAGACGTCCCGCCCCCTCATCGCGTCGCCAGGATTCCTTAAGGCGCTGAACTAGCCGCATCGTGTGTCGGTTTGCTGACAGGCCGCCGCCCTCTTGCCGACGGCGCTCAGGAGCCTAGGTGTGAGGGCGCGGCGAAGCGCGAGGACCCCGGCGTGACCGATCGACCCTGGCAAGGCCAGCTGGACCTGGGCGACCGCTGGGCGGTGTGGTCCGGCTCGATCGGCCACAGCGTTCCGCACCGCCACCTGGCCGCCCAGCTGGTGCTGGCCGAGACGCCGGTCAGCGTCCACGACGGCCTGGGCCGGCCGCACACCGCCCGGGCGGTGCTGATCGACCCCCTGGTGCTGCACCGACTGGAGCCGCACGACCAGGCGCGGCAGGTCTATATCGAGGCCGTGGCCCCCAGCGCCGAGGCCGTCGCCAGGCTGGCGAAACTGCGACCGCTGCCGGACCTGGTGATCCTGAGTTCGCCCAATCCGCGCCTGCAGGCCTGGCGACGGGTGCTGACCGATCCCGACGCGCCCCGCCCGCCGCCGCTGCCCGACAGCCTCCAGCGCTCCCTGGTCGTGGTCGACTCGCGCCTCGTCGACGGCCCGGTGCCCCTGGCCACGGCGGCGCGGGCGGCCGACCTGTCGCCCGAGCGCTATCGCCACCTGTTCGTCGAGGCCATGGGCCTGCCGTTCCGGCGCTACCTGCTGTGGCGACGCGTCGAGCAGGCCGTCGCGGCCCTGACGCGGGGCGACGACGTGACCACCGCGGCCCACGCCGCCGGCTTCGCCGACGCCGCCCATTTCGCCCGGACGCTGAAGGCGATGTTCGGCGTGACGGCGACGCAGATCCCGCTCTAGCCGCTACGTTCAAGCGCCTTCGTCCGCCGGCCGTCATCCTCACCCCATGACCGACACCCGCTCCCCCGATACCCGTCCCTATGTCCCGGCCCTGGGCCGTCCCGAGCTGACCGGGCTCTACGACCACGTCGTCGCCCTGGTGTCCCGCGAGCGGGTATGGCGCGCGGCGTTGCTGGCCCAGGTCGCGCCCCGGCCCGGCGAGACGATCCTCGACGTCGGCTGCGGCACCGGGGCCTTCGCGGTGATGCTGAAGACCGCCTGCCCCGGCGCGCGGATCATCGGCGTCGACCCCGACCCCGCCATCCTGGCCCTGGCCGCCGCCAAGGCGCTCAAGGCCGGGGTCGAGATCGAATGGCGCCAGGCCATGGGCGACCGGCTGGCCGACGTCGCGCCGGCGGGATCGGCGGACAAGGTGGTCTCCAGCCTGGTGCTGCACCAGTGTCCCCTGCCGATGAAGCAGGCCATCCTCGACGCCATGCACACGGCGCTGAAGCCGGGCGGCGCGATGGGGGTCGCCGACTACGGCCTGCAACGCACGGCCCTGATGCGGCTGCTGTTTCGCACCGTGCAGATGACCGACGGTTTCGCCCTGACCGAGCCCAACGCCAAGGGCGTGTTGCCGTCGCTGATGGCCCAGGCCGGCTTCGCGGCGATCGAGGAGCGGCGGGTGATCCCGACCCCGACCGGATCGATCTCGCTCCACACGGCCAGCCGCCCGCCGGAGCCGTAGCGGCCGCTGGGCGTTTGATGTCCATCGCATTGCAATGGTGGCGTCATGACCAGCTTCAATCTCCGTCGGGACCTGATCACCCGGCCGATCCTCCAATGGGCGCGCGGCGTGATGCCGGCCCTGTCCCAGACCGAACGTGAGGCGATCGACGCCGGCGACACCTGGTGGGACGCGGCCCTGTTCACGGGCGATCCGGACTGGAACAAACTGCTGGCCTTCCCGGCCGCCAAGCTGCGCCCCGACGAGCAGGCCTTCATCGACGGGCCGGTCAACACGCTGTGCGCCATGGTCAACGACTGGCAGATGACCTGGGAGACCCGCGACCTGTCGCCGGAGACCTGGGCCTATCTGAAGACCAACAAGTTCTTCGGGATGATCATCCCGAAGGAATACGGCGGCCTGGGTTTCAGCGCCTTCGGTCACGCCGAGATCGTCCGCAAGATCGCCACCCGCTCGGCCTCGGCGGCGGTGACGGCGATGGTGCCCAACAGCCTCGGCCCTGGCGAGCTGATCATGAAGTTCGGCACGCAGGCGCAGCGCGATCACTGGCTGCCGCGCCTGGCCGATGGCCGCGAGGTGCCGGCGTTTGGTCTCACCAGCCCCGAGGCGGGATCGGACGCCGGGGCCATGGTCGACGAGGGCGTGGTCTGTCGCGGCCAGTGGCAGGGCAAGGAGGTGCTGGGCATCAAGCTGAACTGGCACAAGCGCTACATCACCCTGGGCCCGGTCTGCACGGTGCTGGGCCTGGCCTTCAAGCTGAAGGACCCCGACCACCTGCTGGGCGACGTCGAGGACATCGGCATCACCTGCGCCCTGGTGCCGACCGATACGGCCGGAGTCGAGATCGGCCGCCGCCACCTGCCCGCCTTCCAGACGTTCCAGAACGGTCCCAACTGGGGCAAGGACGTCTTCATTCCGATGGACCTGGTGATCGGCGGGGCCGAGCGCGTGGGCCAGGGCTGGATGATGCTGATGACCGCCCTGGCGGCCGGGCGCGGGATCTCGCTGCCGGCCATGTCGGGCGCGGCGGCGGCGTTCAGCGCCATGACCACCGGCGCCTACGCCCGCATCCGCAGCCAGTTCCACGTGCCGATCGGCAAGTTCGAGGGCGTGCAGGAGCGCCTGGCCCGCATCGCCGGCAACGCCTACCTGCTGGACGGCGCGCGCCGCCTGACCTGCACGGGCCTGGACCTGGGCCACCATCCGTCGGTGATCTCGGCCCTGCTGAAGTCGGGCGCCACCGAGCGGATGCGGGTGGTGATCAACGACGCCATGGACGTGCACGGCGGCAAGGCGGTGATCGAGGGACCGCGCAACTACATGGGCTCGCAGTACCGGGCCATTCCGGTGGGCATCACGGTCGAGGGCGCCAACATCCTGACCCGCAGCCTGATGGTGTTCGGCCAGGGCGCGATCCGGGCCCATCCGTTCATGCTGCAGGAGATCCTGGCCATCGGCGAGGCGGACCGCGCCAAGGGCCTGGCCGACTTCGACGCGGTGTTCTGGAAGCACGTGGCCCACGCGGTGCGCACCGGCTTGCGGGCTTGGGGCCGTAGCTGGACCGGCGGGGCCTTCGCCCCGGCGCCGCAGGCCGGTCGGGCCAGTCCCTTCTATCGCAAGATGGGCCGCTACAGCGCCGCCTTCGCCCTGACCTCCGACATCGCCCTGCTGACCCTGGGCGGCGCGCTGAAGCGCAAGGAGATGCTGTCGGGCCGCCTGGGCGACATCCTGGCCGAGCTCTATTTCCTGTCGGGCGCCCTGAAGCGCTGGGAGGACGAGGGCCGCCAGGACGCCGATTTCCCGCTGCTGCAATGGTGCATGGACACGGGCTTCGCCACGATCGAGCAGCGCTTCGACGAGGTGTTCGCCAACCTGCCCAACCAACTGGCCGGCTGGCTGCTGCGGGCGGCGATCCTGCCGCTGGGGCCGCGTCGCCGGGGACCGTCTGACCGGGTGACCACCGCCTGCGCCGAACTGCTGCTGGCCCCCTCGGCCACCCGTGACCGACTGATCGAGAACGTCTATGTGGGCGGCCATGACGAGGCCGTGGGCCAGTTGATCGACGCCTTCGAACGGGTGGTCGCCACCCAGCCCATCCACGACCGCCTGCGCGCCCAGAAGATCCGGAACTGGAAGGACGGGGTCGAGGGCGGCTCGGTCTCGGCCGACGAGATCGCGGCGCTGGAAGCGGCCGACAAGGCCGTGGCGGCGGTGATCGAGGTCGACGACTTCGCCCACGACGGGCTGGCGATGCGGAGCGTCGCCGAAGCCCGGCCGGCGCGGCCGATCTGGACCGACGGCGTGGTCCAGCGCCCGGAACTCGACGTCGAGGAGCAACGGACGTTCAGCGGGGTGGAGCTGTAGATCTCGCCAAATTCTAAAGCCTCCCCCTGTGGGGGAGGCGATCGCGAAGCGATCGGTGGGGGGAGTTTTAGGGTCGTCGACCCGGGTAGCAGCTACCACCCGATCGCTCCCCCCTCCGTCGGCCTGCGGCCGACACCTCCCCCCACAGGGGGAGGCTTTGGGCCAAACCTTCGAACTCCGCGCTTGATTTATAATACTAATGCGGCAACCTTCCCCGCGCCCCAACGAGGGCGCGTCGTCGGAAGGAAACGTCATGCGGGGCAAACGCCGCTTCACCCTGGCTCTCGCCGCCAGCCTGATCAGCCTCACCGCGGCCCAGGCCGCCGAACCGCCGATCTATCTCGGCGTCGACATCTCCTACGCCAACGAGATGGACGACTGCGGCGCGGTCTATAGGTCCGGCGGCAATACCGTGGACCAGTACCCGTTCTTCAAGTCGGCCGGCGCCAACGTGGCGCGGATCCGCATCTGGAACGATCCGGACTGGACCAAGTATTCCAACCTCGCGGACGTGAAACGCAGCATCCGCCGCGCCAAGTCGGCCGGCATGCAGGTGCTGCTGGACTTCCACTATTCCGACGACTGGGCCGACGGCGACAAGCAGTTGGCCCCCAAGGCCTGGGCCAAGCTGTCGACACCCGATCAGGCCAAGGCGCTGTACGCCTTCACCCACGACACCCTGATCGAGCTGAACAAGGAGGGCCTGACGCCCGACCTCGTCCAGGTCGGCAACGAGACCAACGGCGAGATCGTCTCCAGCCTGGCCAAGGCCAAGGAACCCATCCACTGGGACCGCAACGCCCTGCTGTTCAACGCCGGCATCAAGGCCGTGCGCGACGTCGGCCGCGAGACCGGGACCCGGCCCCGGATCATGCTGCACATCGCCCAGCCCGAGAACGCCGAGCCGTGGTTCGAGGCGGCGACCAAGGCCGGCGTCACCGACTACGACATCATCGGCCTCAGCTACTATTCCAAGTGGTCCAAGCGCTCGATGGCCCAGTTGGGGCAGACCATCAACCGCCTGCGCCATAGTTATGCGGCCGACGTTCTGGTGGTCGAGACGGCCTATCCGTTCACCACCGAGAACGCCGACACGTCGCCCAATCTGCTGGGCGAGGACTCGCTGATCGCCGGCTATCCGGCCACCCCGGACGGGCAGAAGAAATACCTGGTCGACCTGACCCAGCTGGTCCTGGCCAGCGGCGGTACGGGCGTCTTCTACTGGGAGCCGGCCTGGCTCTCGACCAAGACCTGCGGCACCCGCTGGGGCAAGGGCTCCAACTGGGAAAACGCGGCGGTGTTCGACTTCAAGGGCCAGGACAACGGCAGCGCCGAAGGCTGGCTCAAGCACGCCTACGTCCTGCCGGTCGAGGTGACGTTCAAGGCCAAGGCGACGGGAACCACCGCCTTCATCGACGGCGACTTCCTGGGCGGCGTCGGGCCCCGCCCGATGACCCGCGAGGGCGACGCCTTCGTCTACCGCACGCGGCTGATACCGGGCACGTCGGTGACGATGGCCACGGCTCCAACGGCGGCGGCTGTGGCCGACGCACCGGCGGTGACGGCGACGGTGGGGCAAAAGGCCAGCGTGGTGCGGGTGGAGGAGTAAACATCAAGCCCCTCTCTCTTAGAGAGAGGGTTTCGTGGGGCGCTCGAAAGCCTCCTATTTGTAATCCAAGCTCGGATACCAATCCCCGCCGCGCCCTTCCGGGGTCATGTCCAAGAAGTTCCACAGCGGCACCAGGTCCGGCGCGCCGCGCGGGTCCTGGCCGGGGTCGGCGCTGTCGCCGGTCATCTCGCCGGACCAGAAGTGGCGGACGGTCCCATCGCGGCGGGAGAAGACATTGTAGGCCGGGATCTCGTCGCCGTTCGGCAGCACCCCGAAATAGTCCCGGGAATAGTTACCGTTCAGGTCGGTGTAGAGCCGCAGATTGCGCCAGCCGCGCTCGGCCTTGAAGGCCAGCAGCTTGTCGAGCGGCGAGCGGGCCACCACCGCCAGCGACATGCGCTGGTCGAGGTCGGCGGCGTTGGCGTCCAGCGGACCCAGCAGGGCCGTGCACATCGGACAGGGCCGCGCGCGCTGCGGACCGAACATGTAGCTGTAGACGCCCAGGGTTTCCTTGTCGCGGAACAGGCCGGCGAAGTCGACGACGCCCTCCTCGCCCTGGAACTGGTAGTCGCCGGTCACCGGTCCGCCCGGCGGCAGGGCGCGGCGCTGCTCGGCCACGCGCTCGAGATGGCGGCGCAGCTCCAGCTCCTCGGCTAGCAGGGCCGTGCGGGCGGCGCGGTATTCGGGGCTTTCGTTGGGAAACCGCACCGGCCCGCGCGCGGCGAGCTCGGCGGCGGAGGTGAGGGTCTCGGTTCGGGCGTCCATTGGGGGCGGCCTCCATTTCCTGACATCAACATAACCAAGGACGAAGCAGGCGGGTTCTTTCCGACACGGTGAAACGCTGAATTTAGGCGCTCCCACGGCCAAGGCTTGCCATGTGTGATTGATATGATAAATAGCGGTTCTCGCTCGGCGCCAGACGCCGGGACGTGAGCGCTCGTCAGAAGCGCGCCGGCGCGGTCCACGCGCCCACCTCGGTCGGCCGCTCTTTTTCGCGCCGACGAGCCAAACAGATCACAACACAGAGCAGCCGCGTCTTCTCAAGAACGCGGCGCCGTCGTCCCTGGGGGAACATAGGATGTCTCACTACAAGCTACTCGCCGCCGCCAGCGGTCTGGCCCTGATGGCCGCCGCGGCCAGCGCCCATGCGCAAAGCACACCCGCGCCCGCCGCCCAAGCCGAGTCCGCCCAGGTCGACGAAGTCGTCGTCACCGGCGTGCGCAAGAGCCTGCGCGAGGCCCTGGACGTCAAGCGCGGCTCCGACAAGGTGGTCGAGGCCATCTCGGCCAAGGACATCGGCGTGCTGCCCGACGTGACGATCGCCGAGTCGATCGCCCGCCTGCCCGGCGTCAACGCCACCCGCGACCGCGGCAACGACAGCCAGGCCGTCGTGCGCGGCCTGGGCGCCCGCCTGGTGCTGGGCACCGTCAACGGCCGCGAAGTCGCCTCGACCGAACCCGACCGCAACGTCCGCTGGGAAATCTACCCCTCGGAAGTCGTCCAGGGCGTGCAGGTCTACAAGTCGCAGTCGGCCGACCTGATCGCCGGCGGCGTGGCCGCGACGATCAACATCGACACCATCGCCCCGCTCGACTATCGCGGCCCCGAATTCGTCGTGCGCGCCGGCCCCGTCTATTACGACGGCGGCAAGGACATCCCCAACTACGGCCAGACCGGCTACCGCGCCTCGGGCTCGTGGGTGCACAAGCTGAACGACGACCTGGCCTTCGTCCTGGGTCTGACCAGCCAGAAGCAGAAGAACGGCTACACCTCGTTCCAGGGCTGGGGCTACAACGACTCGGTCATGCGCCAGCCCGAGGGCGCCAGCGACTACAGCGGCGACCTGAACGGCGACGGCAAGGTCGATCCCACCCCGTGGGGCATGCAGCTGGAGATCAAGAAGATCGACCAGAAGCGCAACGGCGTGTCGACCGGCCTGCAATGGAAGCCGACCGACCACTTCGAGCTGAAGGCCGACGTCCTCTATTCCGACATCAAGATCACGGAAAACCAGGACCAGCAGATCTACGCCCAGAACATGGGCAACTGGAACAACGGCAACTGGGGCGACTACAACAACCCGGCCGCCCACTACACCCTGATCAATGGCGACGTGGTCGCCGCCACCCTGCCCTACGCCGCCGTCACCTCGGTGATCGCGCGCTATACCGAGGACAAGAAGCTGTGGGCCGGCGGGCTGAACGGCAAGTGGACCAACGACGCCTGGACCGTGGCCGGCGACGTCTCCTATTCGAACGCCGAGCGGACCAACAACTGGCGAGCCGTGCGCACCGAGGTCTATCCGGCCTCGCTGACCTATGACACCCGCGCCGGCGTCAAGCCCAGCGTCACCACCACCGAAGACCCCACCAAGCTGGCCCAGGTGGCCCCCAGCTATCGCGGCGGCCAGAACGACGGCCTGGAGCACCTGAACGACGAACTGGTCGCCGGCGCCCTGGACTTCACCCGCGACTTCAGCGGCGGCGCGTTCAAGAGCTTCCAGTTCGGCGCGCGCTATTCCGACCGGGTCAAGGACCACGACCAGTCCAGCTGGGCGACCTGCCCCAACCCGGGCAACCTGGCGGTCAACGATCCGGCCGTGAAGGACGAGTGGGGCAACTGCCTGCAGTCGGTCACCCTGCCCGCCAGCCTGTTCACCTCGTACAACATCAGCAGCTTCAACGTGCCCGCCATCCTGACGGGCGACCTGGACGCCATCGCCAAGGCCGCCTACGGCGACCACGGCTTCGACTACGCCAACGCCGCCGACAACCTGGCCCAGCGCTGGCGCGTCCACGAGAAGGTGGCCGAGGCCTATGGCAAGCTGAACTTCGCCGCCGACAGCGTGGCCGGCGCCTGGATGACCGGCAATGTCGGCGTGCGCGTGGTCAGCACCAAGACCGACAGCGACGGCTATCGCCAGAACCCGGGCCTGGCGACCTTCTCGGCCGTCTCGGTCGGCAACGACTATACCGACGTGCTGCCCAGCGCGAACGTCAAGCTGGACTTCGACCAGGGCCGGGTGCTGCGCTTCGGCCTGGCCCAGGTGGTGGCCCGTCCGCCGCTGGACGAGCTGCGCGCCAGCCGCACCCTGACCACCTGGTCGCCCTATACCGGCTCTGCCGGCAATCCCGACCTGAAGCCGTTCAAGGCGATCCAGTTCGACGCCTCTGCCGAGTGGTACTTCCGCCCCGAAAGCCTGATCGCCGCGTCCTACTACTACAAGGACGTCGACACCTATATCGGCTGGAAGCAGACGCCCGAGACCTACAACGGGATCACCTACGCGGTGTCGAGCCCGGTCAACGGCGGCGGCGGCTACATCCAGGGCCTGGAACTGACCTTCCAGACGCCGTTCTTCTTCCTGCCGGGTCCGCTCAGCAAGTTCGGCGTCTATTCGAACTACGCCTATGTCGACTCCAACCTGAAGGAGTTCCAGCCGGTCACCAAGCCGCTGTCCCTGACGGGTCTGGCCAAGAACACCGTCACCCTGGACCTGTGGTACGCCAACGGCCCGATCGAGGCTCGCCTGGGCTACAAGTACCACAGCCCGATGACCGTGATTTACGGCTGGAGCGGCGCGGACCTGCAGACCCTGGAGTCGGAAAAGACCCTCGACTTCAGCACGTCCTACCAGGTCACCAAGGCCGTCGGCGTGCGCTTCCAGGTCAACAACCTGACCAACGAGCGCCTGCGGATGTATCGCGACAACACGCCCGACCGTCTGGGCCGCTACGACCTCTACGGCCGTCGCTACATGATGGACGTGACCGTGAAGTTCTAACCCTTTCCGCCACCTCTCTTCCTGCGAGGGGTGGCGGCGGCGGTCCTGCACCGCCAAGCTGGATTCATCACTCCTCCCCGATGATCCTGCGTGCTGGGGAGGAAGCGCAGCCCGCTTCCTCCCCCTTTTTTTGCTTTCCGCGTGAGGGACCCATGGTCGATTTCAGCCGCCGCCAAGCTTTGGCCGCCACCGCCGGCGCCGCCGCCCTTGTCAGCGCCGCGTCTGCCGCCCGCGCCGCCGCGCCCAAGGCCAAGACCTCCGACGCGCTCGCCCCGCTTCCCGCCATCGACCTGGCCCCGCGCGAGCGCCTGTCGCTGGACTTCGACTGGCGCTTCAAGCTGGGCCACGCCCAGGACCCGGCCCGCGACTTCGGCTTCGGGGCCAACCAGCGCACCTTCGCCAAGGCCGGCGCGACCGCCGCCAACTGGCAGGTCAGCCAGCTGTCCGACCCCGCCTTCGACGCCAGCGCCTGGGCGCCGGTGACCCTGCCCCACGACTGGGGCGTGGAGCTGCCGTTCGTCGACAACCCCGCCTATGTCCCGTCCGGCAAGCCCGACGACGAGGACCTGCGCGCCGCCCACGGCTACAAGCCCCTGGGCCGCGAGTTCCCCGAGACCAGCGTCGGTTGGTACCGCAAGACTTTCGCCCTGCCCGCCGCCGACGCCGGCAAGCGGCTGTCGATTGAGTTCGACGGCGCCTTCCGCGACGCCACGGTCATCGTCAACGGCTACATCCTCGAGCGCGAGGACAGCGGCTACAGCCCGTTCCGCGTCGACATCACCGACATCGCCAATCTCGGCGCCGACAACAGCCTGGTAGTCCGAGTCGACGCCAGCTTGGGCGAGGGCTGGTTCTACGAGGGCGCGGGGCTCTATCGCCACGTCTGGCTGGTCAAGACCGCGCCGGTGCACGTGCCGCAATGGGGCGTGTTCGTCCGCGCCAAGGTCGACGGGACGTTGTCGATCGATACGGACCTAGTCAACGAGGGCGACGCCCGGGCCGACTACGAGGTCGCCCACACCGTGCTCGACGCGGCCGGCAAGCCGGTGCTGGCCCCCGCCCCGGCGGCGGGCCGCCTGCCGGCCTGGGAGCGCCAGTCGCTGTCGCTGACCGTGTCGCTGGCCAGCCCCGTCCTGTGGTCGCTGGAAAACCCGCACCTCTACAGCCTGGTCACCGAGGTGAAGGTCGGCGGCGCCGTGGTCGACCGCTATGTCACCTGCTTCGGCGTGCGCTCACTGGAATTCAGCGGCGCCAAGGGCTTCCTGCTGAACGGCCAGCCGGTGAAGCTGAAGGGAACCTGCAACCACCAGGACCACGCCGGCGTCGGGGCGGCCATCCCCGACGCCCTGCAGGTCTGGCGGCTGGAGCAGCTGAAGAGCATGGGCTGCAACGCCTATCGCGCCTCGCACAATCCGCCCACGGTCGAACTGCTGGACGCCTGCGACCGCCTGGGCATGGTGGTGATCGACGAAACCCGCCGGATGTCCAGCGACTCCACCTCGCTGGACGAGCTGGAGCGCATGGTCCGCCGCGACCGCAACCACGCGTCGGTGATCCTGTGGTCGATCGGCAACGAGGAACCGCAGCAGGGCACGGCGCGCGGCGCCAAGGTGGCGACCACCATGAAGCGGCTGGTCAATCGCCTCGACCCGACCCGCCTGGTCATCGCGGCCATGGACTCCGGCTTCGGCGAGGGCATCAGCGCCGTCATCGACGTCCAGGGCTTCAATTATCGCCACGAGAAGATGGACGACTTCCACGCCCGCTTCCCGAACGTGCCGGTCATCGGCACCGAGAGCGCCAGCACCGTGGCCACGCGCGGCGAATACGCCCGCGACGACGCCAAGCTGTACGTGCCGGCCTACGACACCGAGCACCCCTGGTGGGCGACCACGGCCGAGAAGTGGTGGAGCCACGCGGCCGACCGTCCGTGGATGGCCGGCGGCTTCATCTGGACCGGCTTCGACTATCGCGGCGAGCCGACGCCTTTCAACAAGTGGCCCAGCATCAGCTCGCACTTCGGCGCGCTCGACACCTGCGGCTTCCCGAAGGACAACTACTATTACTACTGCGCCTGGTGGCGGCCCGAGCCGCTGCTGCACCTGTTGCCGCACTGGAACTGGGAGGGCCGCGAGGGCCAGCCGATCGCGGTCTGGGCGCACAGCAACTGCGACAAGGTCGAGCTGTTCCTGAACGGCAAGAGCCAGGGCGTGCGCGACGTGGTCGCCAACCACCACGTCGAGTGGTCCGTCCCCTACGCGCCGGGCGTGATCGAGGCCCACGGCTACAAGGGCGGCAAGGTCATCCTGCGTGAACGCCGCGAGACGGCCGGTCCGGCCGCCAGCCTGCGCCTCACCACCGACCGTTCGCGCCTGGCCGCCGACGGCCAGGACGTGGCGATCCTCAAGGTCGAGGTGCTGGACGCCAAGGGCCGCCCCGTACCCCGCGCCGACGATCTCGTGACCTTCGCGGTGACAGGCCCGGGCCAGGTGATCGGTGTCGGCAACGGCAACCCGACCAGCCACGAGGCCGACGTGGCCAGCCAGCGTAAGGCGTTCAACGGCCTATGCCAGGCGATCGTCCGCACACGGCGCGGCCAGGCCGGCGAGCTGCGCGTGACGGCCTCGGCGGCGGGGCTGAAGGCGGCGACGGTGAACGCGACGGCGGGGTGAGCCTACCCAACACTGTCATCCCGGGCGTAGCGCAGCGAAGACCCGGGACCGACGCGTGAACTCAGCGCTTCGGGTCGGTCCCGGATCGGCGCGCTACGCGCTGGTCCGGGATGACAACCGTTTTCAGCCCCAAACCACCGCTCATCCCGGCGAATGCCGGGACCCAGATCCCTTAGCGGTGTGGCTGATTGGAGAGGCTCGGAACTCTTGGCGTCAGCCTCAAAGCCATTCCATCTGGGTCCCGGCGTTCGCCGGGATGAGCGGATTTAGATCTAATCCAGCGCCTTGAACCGCACCGCCGTCCCACCGCCCGGAGCCATGTCGAACTCCAGCGAATCCTTGCTGGTCACCATCTTCTTCGACACCGTCAGCGGCGTGGTGTTGGTGATGTAGTTCGCGCCCGGACCATCGGCGTAGATCTGGGCCTCGTAGCGCTTGCCCGGGGCCAGGAAGTCCAGCTTCTGGGTCAGCTTGCGGGCCGTCTCGTCGGTCAGGGCGCCCAGGTACCAGTCCTTGCCGCCGCGCGGCTGGCGGGCCACCACCACGTAGTCGCCGATTTCGCCCTGCAGGGTTTTGGACGTCTCCCAGTCGGTGGGCACGTCCCGGATGAACTGGAAGGCGTCGGGCCGGGCCTCGTAGTTCTCCGGCAGGTCGGCCGCCATCTGGATGGGACTGTACAGCACCACGTACAGCGCCAGCTGCACCGCCAGGGTCGACTGGCCGCGGCGGGTCAGCACGGTCTTGCCGTGCACCACGTCGAAGATCCCCGGCGTGAAGTCCATCGGCCCGCCCAGCATGCGGGTGAACGGCAGGATCACCGTGTGCTCGGGCGGGTTGGTGGGGTCGCCCCAGGCGTTGAACTCCTGACCCCGCGCGCCCTCGCGGCTCAGCATGTTAGGCCAGGTGCGGCGCAGGCCGGTGTCCTTGACCGGCTCGTGGGCGTCGATCGAGATGTGATGCTCGGCCGCCACCTGGGCGACGTGCAGGTTGTGGCGCACCATGTACTGGCCGGCGAACCACTGCTGCTCGCCCGCCTGATCGACGATCGTGCCGCTGTGGCGCACATAGCCGGTCTTCACCTGCGAGATGCCGACGCTCTCGTACAGCGTCATGGCGTCTTCCAGCTGGGCCTCGTAGTTGGGCACCGCTCCGGCCGTCTCGTTGTGACCGATCAGCCTGACGCCCTTGGACTTGCCGTAGTCGGTGACCGCCTTCAGGTCGAAGTCCGGATAGGCCTTGGTGAAGCTGAAGGTCTCGCCGTGGCTGATCCAGTCGCCGTCCCAGCCCTCGTTCCAGCCTTCCACCAGCACGCCGTCGAAGCCGTACTTGGCCGCGAAGTCCATGTAGCGCTTGGTGTTCTCGGTGTTGGCCCCATGCTTGGGACCGCTGCCCCAGGTGGACCGCTCCAGGTGCATCTCCCACCAGATCCCGACATACTTGCCCGGCTTGATCCACGAGGTGTCGGCGATCTTGCTGGGCTCGTTGAGGTTCAGCTCGATGCGGCTGTCGGCCAGGGCGCCGGCCGTCTCGCCGATCAGCACCGTGCGCCAGGGCGTGGTGAAGGGACCGGTCTTCTTCGCCAGCGTTCCGTCCTGCCACGGCATCAGCTTGGCTTTGTAGGTTCCCGCCCCGTCGCCGGCCAACAGCATGCTGGGGAAGTCGACCAGGGCCGCCTCGTGGAACGACAGATAGAGCTTGCTGTCCGACCGGCGCAGGGTCAGCGGCGTCTCGGCCACGGTGATCCGGCGCGCGTCGGTCTGCTTGTAGAGGTACTCGTCGCGCTCCTGGCCGAAACCCTCGTACCACCAGGCGTCATAGGCTCCGATCGGCTTGAAGGCCGTGCGCTCGTCGGTGACGGCGACGTTTTGCCCGGCCGGAATGGCGCCATAGGCGTAGCGGAAGCCCAGGCCGTCGTCGAACAGCCGGAAGGTCACCTCGAAGGTCTTGCTCAGCGCCGTGTCGCCGGCCAGCGAGACGGTCAGCTCCGAATGGTTGTCGCGGATCACCCGCTGCTCGCCCCAGGGCTGCTCCCAGGTCGTGTCCGAGGCGGCGCGCTTGGCGGCCGTCAGGGCGGTGATCCGGGCGGCCGGTTCGCCGGCGAAGGTCAGGCCCAGGGGCGCGGGGGCCAGGACCAGCTTGCCGCCGCGCGACACCTCGTAGAAGGCCCCGCCGTCCTGGGTGAACACACAGACCTCGATCACCTTGCCGGGCGACTGGGCGCACTCGCGGCCACCGTCTTGGGCCGCGGCGGCCGCGACGGCGGGGGCGGCCAGGGCGCTCAGCAGCAGGCCGAACAGGGCCGGGGTTCGCAACATCATCGAACGGTCTCTTTCGTCAGAATGAAAAAGCGCGTCTCGGCTCCGCAGGAGAAAGCCGAGACGCAGGGGAGGGCTCGTGGCGCGGCCCGTGATCGGGCGGCGAAGGGGAAGGACGCGCGGCGCATCAGGGCGTCACCGCCTCGATGAAACCGTTGGCGGTCAGGCGGCCGGCCGCGGGATGACGCGCGCCGCCTTCAGGACCCAGCAGGGCCGAGTGCAGCACGTGGTTGCGGTAGACGATCAGCCGGTTGAACACCCCGTCGGCCTGGCCGATCAGGTCGTAGTCGGCCATGTCGGCGCCGGCATAGGCGGGCGCGCCGGCGCCGCGCGCGGCCAGCTGGGCCTGGGCGAGGTCGACATAGGCGCCGTGGCGGTCGTGGTCGACGCTCTCGAACCCCGTGGCCTTGTGGCGGAAGAAGCCGGTGCCGCCGTGCTCGCCCCGGCCCAGATAGTGGACCATGGCCAGCCGATGCGGATCGGGCGAGTCGTGGTGCGGAATCTTCTGGATCGGCTCGGCCTCGCCGGCCGGCGTCGTCGCCAGGGCGAAGAAGCCGAAATATTTCAGCAGCGCCTCGCCCGGCAGGCCGAACGCGGCCTCGATCGGGCCGCGCAGGGTGGTGACCACGGTGCGATAGTACGCCTCCGGCAGGGGCGCGTTCAGCCCCGGATAGTGGGTGTGCTCGGGCGTGTAGAATTCCGCCGCGCGGGCGGCGTCGATCATGGCGTCCGGGTCGGCCAGCACGTCGTCGACGACCAGCAGCGGCTGCTGCTCCGCGCCGATCCGCTGGAGCTGGACGCGGATGCTGGGCCCGATCAGCAAGGGGGGAACGGCGAGCGCCACGGTCATGCGCCGCCCTTCAGGAAGGCCATCTTCAACTGGCGCCCTAGCGCGGCGCGGAACGACGGGGTCATCGGGCCCAGCGCGCCCTTCAAGGCCTCCGGGATGTGGGCCACAGCCTCGCCGTCGGCGGCGAAGACGTAGGCGTCGAACATCGCCTTCCAGTAGGCGCGCTCGCCCGGCGGCAGGTCCTTGAAGGCCAGCAGCGCGGTCAGGAAGACATCGTTGGCCCGCTCCAGCCCCGCGCCCGTGTCGCCCCACCACCAGTTGACCATGGCGTTGTAGGGTTCGAGCGAGGTGACGTGGTGCCACCAGTATTTCGGCACGAACAGCGCGTCGCCGGGCTCCAGCCAAGCGACCTGGGCGGCCGCGTAGGCCTCGCGATAGCGCGGGAAGCGCGCCAGGTCCGGAGTTTCCGGATCGACCAGCGACAACGGCGGCGGATTGTCCAGCGGGCCGACATAGAGGTTGGCGACCTGCGTCGGCGGGAACAGCATGAACCGGCGACGGCCGGCGATCACGCAGGCCAGGTTGTGGTCGCGATCGTTGTGGGTCTGGGTGCGCACCGCGCCGCCCACCCACAAGCGCGGCGTCACTTGCGGCCGCATTAGCGGCATGGGGTTGTCGCGGACGAACTGCGGAAGGTGCGTGGCCAGGGGCAGCATCTGGATGGCGACGAACGGCGCGTCCGGATCGCCCAGCAGGCGCGCGATGCGGTCCAGGGTCTCGCCGATCCCCGCCTGGCGCTTGGAGAAGGCGAACTCGCGCAGGTCGGCGCCATAGCCGAAGCGGCCGCCGCTGGCCGCCGGAGCCTCCATCACCGGGGCCGGCGCGCCGGTGTCCATGGCCTTGAGATAGGTGTTCAGCGCGGCGGGCGATTGGCGGCCAGCGGCCAGGGCCGGCCAGGCGTCGAGCAGCCCCTTGATCACCAGCGGCTGTTCGGCCTGGACCACGGCCTCGAACGCGGCCGACGAGCACGGGCCGACGGCCGCCACCCTGGGCAGGGCGTCGATGTCGAGGCGGTCGTCCGCGATCATCCCGCTCCCGTCCATCAGCAGACGCTTTCCAGATAGAGATCGTGGGTCGGCTGCTTCAGCACCTGGTCCTTGATGAACGACAGGATGCGCCGGAACTCGCCTTTCACCGTCTCGGGCGGCGTGCGGTCGATGGACGGGGCGTAGGTCTCCGGCGTCAGGCCGTGGCCGGTCAGCAGGGCCCGCCAGCTGTCGGCGACGAAGGTCTCGTGCTCGGACGGCGGGATCTCGCCACGCGCCTGGAAGGTGGCGATCTTGTGGGCCAGGACGTCGGAGACCTTGGCCGCGCGAGCCCGATCCCAGAACGGGGCCTTGGCGTAGCGATTGGCGACGTAGTGGGCCGACTGGAAGTCACACAGGCGTTCGAAGACCTCGGCCATGGCGGCGTTGTAGGCGGCGCGCTCGGCGCCGAACTGGCCGCTGACCGGGAACAGCGACAGCAGGTGCACCAGCCCCAGCTGCACGACCTGCAGCTCGACGCCGTGGACCGGATCGAAGGCGCAGGCCGCCTCGCCGATCGCCACGCAGTTGCCGGCCCAGGCCTGGGCGCGGCGACCGGGGTCGCTGATCGAGACGACGGCGTCGGACAGGGGCTGGCCAGTGATGCGGTTCGCCAGCTCCAGGGCCTGGTCGTCCGCACACAGATCGCCAGCATAGACCTGGATCACGTGGGTCGCGGCCTGGCTGGGATAAAGCCCCATCCAGCCCCGCGCCCAGGCCCGGATGTCGGCATAGGGCGGCAGGGAGTCGAAGCGCGGCGCCTGGGCGCGCAGGATCCGGTCGGCGGGGAAATGATCGCGCCAGCTCTCGCGGGCCACGCCCAGGGCGGCCATCAGCGCGCCCTCGCCGCCCGTCGCGTCGACGAACAGATCGCCCGCGATGCGGCGGCCTTCGCCCAGGTCGAGCGCGGCGATGTCGCCGGTCTCGGGATCCAGCGCCGGCGCGACGGCCAGGGCCTGGTGACGCGCCACGCCCAGGCGAACGGCCAGGGTCTTGAGGCTGGCGACGTAGGCCAGGGCCGGCAGGTGGTAGCCGTAGTCCGTGCGGCCGAAGACCTCGGTCTCCTCGTCGGGCAGCAGCATGCGGCCCTGGCGGGCGGCGGCGGCGGTCAGCGAGAAGTCCTCCAGCGCCACGTTCAGCCCCAGGCCCCGGGCCTTCAGCCAGAACGGGAAGAAGTCGCCGCCGTCGATCGGCGCGCCATAGGCGCCGTGAGCATGGAAAAAGGCCGGGGTCGCGCCCGAGGCGTCGACGAAGTTCTGGCCCAGCGAGAAGGCGCCGCGCGTGGCGCGCAGCAGGGCCGCCTCGTCCAGGCCCAGCAGGCCGTGCAAGGCCTCCAGCGGCGGCAGGCTGGCGTGGACGTCGGCCGCGCCCAGCCGGGTGGGCAGCTCGACGGCCGTGACCGTCACCCCGGCCGGGCGCAGGGCGGCGCGCAGCACGCAGGCCGACAGCCACAGGGCCGCGTCGCGCCCCACTAGGACGATGCTGTTGGGCGCGCCGCTCATGACGCCACGCGCGCCAAGGGCGCCGCCGCGACCGTCTCGCCCGGCGCGTAGCGGGCCAGGAAGTCGGCATGCGCGGTCATGGTGGCGACATTGCCGTCGATGCGGGTCTTCAGATCGCGGAGCTTCGCCTCGAGACCGTCGAGCGGCAGGCTCTCGGCCAGGCGGTCATGGGCGCGGGGCGTCAGCCCCTGCCCCTCCAGCACCGACAGCCAGCTGTCGCGCGAGAACAGACCGTACTGGTAGTCCGGCAGGGCGCCGCGGGCCTCGAACAGCGCGATCTTGGCGGCCAGGCTGTCGGGGATGGCCATGGTGCGCACATGGTCCCACAGCGGCTGGCCGAACCGGCTGTTGGCGCGATAGTGCAGGATCAGGAAATCACGGATCCGGTCGTACTGCAGCGCGAACAGCCGGTTGAACTCGGCGATCAGCCGAGGGTCCATGCGCTCGCCTTCGCCCAAGGTCGAGATCGGCGTCGGCATCAGCCTGACCAGGTCGAGCACGGCGGTCTGGATCAGATAGATGCTGGTCGATTCCAGCGGCTCCAGGAAGCCGCTGGCCAGGCCCATGGCCACGACATTGCCGCGCCACCCCACGGCCCGCCGACCGGCCTTGAACCGCAGCAGCCGAGGCTCGTCCAGCGCCTGGCCGTCCAGCTTGGCCAGCAGGGCCTCGCGCGCCTGGTCCTCGTCCAGGAAGGCGCTGGAGAACACGTAGCCGTTGCCGGTGCGGTGCTGCAGAGGAATGCGCCAGCGCCAGCCGCCGGTGTCGGCCGTCGCGCGGGTGTAGGGCGTCAGGCCGTCGCCGCCGGTCGCGCAGGGCACGGCCAGGGCGCGGTCGCAGGGCAGCCAGTGGCCCCAGTCCTGCCACGCCACGTCCATCTGGCCGCCCAGCAGCAGCGAGCGGAAACCGGTGCAGTCGATGAAGAGGTCGCCCCGGATCGTCGCGCCCGACTTCAGGATCAGGCTCCGGACATGGCCGCTGTCGCCGTCGCGAGCGATGTCGGCGACCAGGCCCTCGATCCGCGTCACGCCCCGCGCGGTGGCCCAGCGGCGCAGGAAGCCGGCATAGAGGCTGGCGTCAAAATGGTAGGCGTAGGCATAGGTCGAGCGGATCGACTTGCCGCCCTGGTTGGGAAATTCGAAGGCGTTGGCCCGGCACGCGGCCACGGCGTAGGAATAGGCCTGCAGCGGCGCGACCTCGCGCCCGGCCAGCCTGGCCCGCGTCCAGTGATGCTGGAAGTCGACGCCGTTCCACGGCTCGCCGAACGTGCCGAACGGGTGGATGTAGCGGTCGCCGGCCTGGTTCCAGTCGCGGAACTCGATGCCCAGCTTGATGGTCCCCTGCGTCTCGCGCAGGAACTGGGCCTCGTCGATCCCCAGAAGGTCGTTATAGGTCTTGATGTGCGGCAGGGTGGCTTCGCCGACCCCCACCGTGCCGATCTCGTCGGACTCGACCAGGGTGACGTTATAGGCCTTGGGATCCAGCAGCCGCGCCAGGCCGGCCGCGCACATCCAGCCCGCCGTGCCGCCGCCGACGATCACGACCTTCAGGGCCGCCGCCCCACCTTCCCGGGCTTTGTCTGTCTGCATGGTCGGGCCTCCCGTTTACGCCGAAGCCCGCGCCGCCGCGAAAGACGCGACGGCGCGGCCCCGATCGGGACTAGTACTTGAAGCGGATGCCGAGCTGGACGCGGCGGTCGTTCTTGATCCACGACGAGTCGATCTTCATCGGCTTGGCGCCGGGGGTCAGCTCGGAGTCGCCGAAGACCTGCTGCTGGAAGACCGTCTTGGTGTCGAGGAGGTTGGAGCCGTCCAGCGACACTTCGATGTTGTCGGTGACCTGGTAACGGATCGAGCCGTCCAGGAAGCCCGTCCCCTTCTGATAGATCGGCAGGCCGATGCAGCAGTCGAGGTTGTTGGTCAGGAACGACGAGCGCCAGCTGTAGGCCAGGCGCATGGCGATCGGGCCTTTCTCGTACAGGCCCACCAGGTTGTAGGAGTCGTCGGAGATGCCCGCCAGGCGGTGGCTGTCCATGACCGCCCCGTTGACCTGCAGGCCGCCGCCGAAGGCGACGGTGCCGCCGGCCGCGTAGCCCGGCTGGGTGGCGAGGTTGGAGTTGTTGATCCCGTCCTGCTTGGTGTGGGTGTAGTTGGCCTGGACGCCCAGGCCGTCCCACGGGCTGGGCAGGAAGTCGAAGAAGGTCTGGTAGGCCACTTCGAAGCCGGTCAGTTCGCCGCCGCCGTTGCCGTTACGCGGGCCGCGCACCAGCACGTTCTGGGTCGAGCCGTTGTTGGTGAACGAGCGCAGGAACTCGCCGTAGGCGATGGAGCCGTTCAGCTTCTTGTAGAAGACGTCGAAGGTGAACGAGCTGCTGGGCGTGAAGTAGTGCTCGAAGGCCAGGTCGAACTGGTCGGCGGTGATCGGCCGCAGCGCGCCAAAGCCGGAGTCGGCGTTGAACTGGAAGTTATAACCGGTGACGTTGGCGGCGGTGTGGGCCGCCGTCGGCGAGTTGTAGATCACATAGGGCGAGTCCGGCCCGGTGTTGATGGCCGGGGCCTGGATGGAGACGTAGTTGCGCAGCAGGCCGAAGTCCGGACGCGACAGGGCCCGCGAGGCGGCGAAACGGATGTAGCTCTTCTCGTCGATGCCGAACCGAACATTCAGGCTGGGCAGCCAGTTGTTGTGCTTGCCCGTGAAGTCGTTGTCGGTTCCGCCGGCCTGGCTGAAGTCGCGCAGCGCGTTCGTCACGTAGCAGGCCGGGTTGACGACATTGCCCTGGGTCAGGGGCGTGCCGCAGGGCGTGGCCATGACGGTGGTGTACCAAGTGCTGTTCGGGAAGGCGACGCCGCCCGAGCTGGTGGTCTCGGTCCGCACGAAGCGCACGCCGATATTGCCCTGCACCGTGATCCCGCCAAAGATCGTCTTGTCGTCGCCGCCGAACTTCAGCATCGCGTAGGCCGCCTCGGTCTTCTCCTCGACGTCGACCATTTCCGGATCGATGAAGCAGCCCTCGGTGTTGGTCGTGCGCTGACATAGCGGCGTCCAGGCCATCGGCGAATTGGTGGTCGCCCCGCTCAGCGCCTTGATCAGGCCGTCGTGGTCGGCCAGCGTCGCCTCGCTCAGATAGACCAGCGCGTTGTTCGGGAAGACCTTGCCGTCATAGAAGTTGTCCAGCGTCGTGCTGGTCCAGATGCCGGCGCCGTAGCCCTGGAAGTTGCCGGTCTTGCACGCCGCGCCGCCCGGCGCGGTGGCCGGATAGGGGGCCGGGGTGGAGTTGTCGGCGTTGAAGCCCGGGCCGTTGCAGCCCCAGGGCGGCGCGACCGGCGACCAGTTGTAGGTCGTGTAGCGGACCTTCTGCTTGCGGTCGGCGTAGCGCACCCCGACCTTCAGCGAGCTCAGCCAGCCGCCGTCGTTGAACTCGTACTCGGCGTCGGTGCGCAGGGCCAGTTCCTTGGCGTCGTTGTCCTCGTAGTGGTCCTGGATGAAGAACGGGAAGTAGTTGTGCGGGTTCGACAGGAAGCCCGGCGCGTAGTTCACGTTCGAGCCCGGCTGCAGGGTGATCTGCGGCGTGCCGTCCTTGTTGGTCCGGTACTGGGCGTCGGCCATCGTGCGGTCGGCGACCAGGATGTCGTAGTTGTCGGTGTTGGCCTTGATGTACTGGACGTCGAAATTGGTGTGCAGGCGGTCGTTCACGTCCCACTGCAGATTGGCCGAGAAGTCCCGCGTGCCTTCGCTGTGGTCGAAGTTGCGGGCCTGGTTCTCGACATAGACGCCTTCGCGCTGCGTGGCGCAGCTGGAGCCGGCGCCGCAGTAGTTGACGAAGGGCACGCCCGGCACCGCCGAGCCGCGGTTGATGTTGTCGGCGGTGCTGACGCCCCAGTCGCCGGTCGGCTGGGTCAGGACACCCGACTCCAGCATGCCGTCGGCGCCGAACGTGAAGGCCGGCGAGCCCTGGGCCGGGGCGATATAGGCGGTCGTCTGCGGCGAGAAGGCCGGCGCGGCCCACAGGCCGAACAGCACGATGTTGCTGCTGCGCTCCAGCCAGGCGTTCTTGTACTTGGAGTCGTTGTACTGGGCCTTAAAGCGGACGGTGGCGTCGTTGTTCTCGTACTGGAAGGCCAGGGCCGTGCCCTTGCGGACCCGGTCGTACTTGACCTGCGAGTAGTTCACCTGGTCGGGCATGTAGGCCCAGCTGGAGCCGCCGTAGGGGTTGGCCGTACAGGGGATCGAACCGTCGGCGTTGACGATGACGTTGCCGGCGCCATCCTTGTAGCCGGCCGAGCAGAACGTGCCGATGCGCTGCATCACCACGCCTTCGGTCTGGGTCAGCACGTGGGAATAGGCGTAGTCGGCCATGATGCCGATGCGGCCGAAGTCGACGTCCCAGTTCTTGCTGATGATGCCGGAATATTCGTAGGTGACCTTGTCGGAGCGGTCGCCGTAGTTGGCCTTGCCCGACAGCGAGATCACCTGGTCCTTGCTGTCGAACGGCAGGCGGGTGCGCAGGTTTACCGTGCCGGCGATGCCGCCCTCGATCATCTCGGCCGTCTGGTTCTTGTAGCTGTCGACGCCGGCCATCAGCTCGGGCGAGATGTCGTTGAAGTTCAGGCCGCGCGCGGCGTCGGCCGAGAAGCTGTCGCGGCCGTTGAACTCGGTGCGCACCTGGGTCAGGCCGCGGATCAGCACCCCGGCCGGCTCGGCCGAGAAGTGCGAGCTGTCGTCGCTGGACTGCAGGCGGGACACCGTGATGCCCGGCACGCGCTGCAGCGCCTCGGCGACCGACTTGTCGGGGAAGGCGCCGATGTCGGTGGCGGTGATCGAGTCGACCACGGTGTCGGCGTTCTTCTTGATCTGCTGCGAGGTTTCCAGCGACCGGCGCACGCCGACGACGACGACCTCGTCGACCGTGGCGGCGGCGTCCTTTTCCTGGGCGAAGGCCGGCGCGGCCGCGCCCATCGCGGCGCCGACGCTGACCAGCGCGACCAGCGAAACGCCGCCGCGCAGCAGGGCCTTGTGCCCCCCATGGCCGAAGGCGCGGCTGAAAGTGAACTTGCTCATCCCGTTCTCCCTGATTTTCTTGCCCGCGCCTTGGTCGCGCGGGATTTTTTGATGAAGCCGCGCCGCCCTTCCCCGAGCGTCGCGGGACCCCTGCGTTCTCGGCCTCGCCCGCGCCCCTCGGATTGCCCCCGGGACCGCGTCGAACCGTGAATTTCGTTGGATGACTTGGGTGTCGCGCGGCGCGCGGCCGGCTTCGACACGATGAGCGCCCGATCCCCCGACCGAGTCGCTCGCGGGGCGCCTGGCCCCTGATCCCCTCCCCTCCTCTTCGTCGCGGCGTTCGCCGTTATCCGTTCCGCCGCGAGCGCCTCCCCCCTCGGGGTCGGCCCTCGCAAGATTTGCGGCGCCGAACGCTTCGACAAGGGCGCGGATAGGCTCTCGCGCACCGGTCAATCGCTCGACTTGCGCAATCTTGCGTTCTTTTGCGTCGAGCGCAATAGCGTTGTTTTGCGAAATTTTACACAGTTACCGGTAACTTTCCGGCGAAATGATAGGTTGTTGTATTTTTGAAACGACGAAAGCGCGATCCAAGACCTTGCGGCGACCTTCAGTTTACGCAATTCTTGCGCAAATCCACAAGGAGACGAGGGTGCAGACGATTCGAACGACGCGCACGCAAGCTTTGCCCCACCCTGTCTCAGGACGCGGGCGACGGCTCGACGGGCGCGCGGCCAGGATCACGGATGAACAAAGCGCTGACCGCCGCCAGGGCGAAGGCCCCCGCCGCCAGGGCCAAGGCCAGGATCGCCTCCCCCTTGAACAGACGTCCGACCAGCGGACCCAGCACGACGGCGGCGATCAGCTGGGGCAGCACCAGGAACAGGTTATGGATGCCCATATAGACGCCCATCTTGTGCGGCGGCACGGCGCTGGACAGCATGGCGTAGGGGGCCGACAGGATCGAGGCCCAGGCGATCCCGATCCCGACGATCGGCAGCCACAGCAGGGCCGGATCGTCGATCAGCACGAACCCCAGGAAGCCCACCGCGCCCAGGGCCAGGCACAGGGCGTGGCTGGCGCGCAAGCCGATCCGTCCGACCAAGGTCGGCAGCAGCAGGGCCATCAGGGCGGCCACGCCGTTGTAGCCGGCGAACAGCACCCCCACCCAGTCGGCGCCCTGGTTGTAGGCCGCCGAGGCCGGATCGGTCGCGCCATAGTGCCGGGCGGTCACCGCCGGGGTGGTGTAGATCCACATGGCGAACAGTCCGAACCAGGTGAAGAACTGCACCACCGCCAGGCGGATCAGCACCCCCGGCATGTGCAGCATGTCCTCGACCACCTCCAGCACGCCCAGCGAGGCGCGGCCCTGGCGGCGCAACCAGGTGGCGGCCAGCTGGGCGGCGCCGAAGGCGGTGGCGAAGCCGGCCAGCACATAGATCTCGCGCGCCCAGTCGCTCATGAAGGCCAGGGCGCAGGCGACCAGGCCGACGATCGTCCACAGCGCTCCGCTCTTGAGCATCAGGGCCGCGCCCTCGGCGCTGGGCTTGCGGTGCTCCGGCGGGACGCGCGCGCCGTCGGCCAGGGTCTCGGGCGGATGCTCGCGGGTGGTGAACACCGTCCACATCACCGCCGCCAGCAGGGTGACCCCGCCCAGGTAGAACGCGGTGTGGACCGAGCGCGGCAGATGGCCCGGCGCGGCCTGGCCCGAGACCCCGAACCAGTGGGTCAGCACCCACGGCAGGGCCGAGGCGAACACCGCCCCCGCCCCGATGAAGAACACCTGCATGGCGAAGCCGGTGGTGCGCTGGTCTTCCGGCAGGGTGTCGGCGACGAAGGCCCGGAACGGCTCCATGGCCACGTTGATCGAGGCGCTCAGCACCCACAGCATCAGGCTGGCGGTCAGCACGCTGGAGGCGTTGGGCATCAGGAACAACGACACGGCCGTCAGGATCGAGCCGTAGAACAGATAGGGCCGCCGCCGGCCCAGGCGCCCCCAAGTGCGGTCGCTCAGATGCCCGATGATCGGCTGGACCAGCAGGCCCGTGGCCGGGGCGGCGATCCACAGAATGGCCAGTTCGTTGACGTCGGCGCCCAGGGTCTGGAAGATTCGGCTGGTGTTGCCGTTCTGCAGGCCCCAGACGATCTGCACCCCGAACAGACCGCAGCACATGTTCCAGATCTGGAAGAAAGACAGGCGCGCCTTGGTCACGCGGCGCGGGTCCGGAACGGCCCGGCGAAGTCTTGGCGCTTGCCTTGCAAAGCCTTCCCTTCGAAGTGCATTAAGGTGAAGAACGTGGTTCTCCTGACAGTATCTGGACGCAATGGGCAGCGGTAGCAACAACAGCACCACGCTGGATGATCTGGCGAAGCTGTCGGGCGTTTCCGCCTCGACCGTGTCGCGGGCGCTCAACGACCATCCGTCCATCAGCACCCGCACCAAGCAGCGGATCTGGGCGCTGGCCAAGGCGCACGACTATCCATTTCGCCGCTACATGCCGGCCGGGCCGATCGGGTCGGAGGGCTCGATCGCCATCGTCACCCCGCGCACCCACGGTCGCCCCCTGCCGCTGTCGCACCCGTTCTTCCTGGAGCTGCTGGCCAGCATCGGCGAGGCGGCGCGCGACCGGGGCTGCGACTTCACCGTCAGCCACACCTCGCCGGCCAGCTATGACGACCTGCTGACCGTCACCACCACCAGCCGCGCCAACGGCGTGATCTTCCTGGGCCAGAGCAATCTGCACGAGGCGTTCAACCAGCTGGCCGGCGCCGACGCGCGCTTCGCGGTCTGGGGCGCCCAGCTGCCCGGACAGAAATACTGCTCGATCGGCTCGGACAATCTGCTGGGCGGACGGCGGGCGACGCTGCATCTGGCGCGCCTGGGCCGCAAGCGCATCGTCTTCCTCGGCGAGACCGAGCCCGAGGCGATGCAGCGCCGGGCCGGCTATCTGGAGGCCCTCAAGGAAAGCGGGCTCGAGGCCGATCCGGCCCTGATCTGCCCCGTCGATTTCGAGCTGGAATCGGCCGAGGCCGCCGTCCACACCCTGGTGCGCCGCAAGGTGGCCTTCGACGCCATCTTCGCCTCCAGCGACCTGATCGCCCTGGGCGCCATCCGCGCCTTGCGCCGGGCCGGCATGCGGGTGCCCGAAGACGTCTCGGTGGTCGGCTATGACGACATGCTGCTGAGCCGGCTGTCCACCCCCGCCCTCAGCACCATCAAGCAGGACACCTACAAGGCCGGCCGCCTGCTGGTGGCCCGGGTGCTGGACGCCGACGGCGACCACCGCCCCGAGCGCCTGTCGACCGACCTGATCGTGCGGGAAAGCTGCGGGGCCTGAGGCGACACCGCGCGCCCATCCGAAATGACAAGGGCTGAAGGCCTCGCGTATCGGCCGACACACGTCTGAAACATTGCGTCGGTTTCGCACGGCCCTGCTTATCGGCGTCGATACGCAGTAGCCATCCGCCAGCCATGGCGGCGCTCTAGGCAAGAACGGCACGCATCACAGGCCGTTCATGTCCCGCAAACTTCTCGCCACGGCCGCCCTGGCCCCCCTGCTGATCTGTGGAGGAAAGGCCGTCGCCGAAACCCAGGTGACGAGCGGCTCGCGCACCACGCCGATCGCCACCTCGACGGCCGCGTCCGGAACCGCCGACGACGTCACGATCACCAGCGACGGCGCGATCACCCTGAGCAGCGCCGGCGCGATCGCCACGCTCGACAGCAACAACACCCTGACCAACACGGGGACCCTGACCAGCACGGGCGTCGACGACTCGATCGGGGTGCTGGTGCTGGGGGGCCATACGGGCACGCTGCTCAACAGCGCGGCGATCAACCTGGGCGAGGACTACACCTACACCGACGACGACGGTGACGGCG
Organism: Caulobacter soli; assembly: GCF_011045195.1. Taxonomy (GTDB): domain Bacteria; phylum Pseudomonadota; class Alphaproteobacteria; order Caulobacterales; family Caulobacteraceae; genus Caulobacter; species Caulobacter soli. Next base: position 4,399,457 of record NZ_CP049199.1, read on the forward strand.
ACTATGACGGCCCGTTCGCCAAGGGCGCCGGCAAGTACGGTATCCGCGTGACCGGAACCGATCCGTTCGTCGGAACGATCACCAACGACGCGACCGGCTCGATCGTCATCAAGGGCAACAGTTCGTCGGGCATCAGCCTGGAAGCGCCCCTGACGGGTTCGCTGCTCAACAGCGGCTCGATCACCATCACCGGCGACAACAGCTACGGTATCCGCACCACCGGGACGATCAGCGGCGGCCTGACCACCAACGGCTCGATCAGCGTGCTGGGCGGCGGCAGCGTCGGCCTGGCGGTCGACGGCGACGTCGGCGGGGCTGTCGTCATCCAGGGCTCGGTCTATTCCACGGGCTACCGGGTCACCACGCGCTACACCGACCCGGCCGAAGAGGCCAAGCTGGACGCCGACGACCTGCTGCAGGGCGGCGGGGCGGTGAAGATCACCGCCAACGTGGCCGGCGGCGTGCTGCTGGACGCCCCGCCCGTCGACACCAACAGCGACACCTCCGACGACGAGGACGGCGACGGCGTCACCGACAGCGCCGAAGGCACCGCCGCCGTCACCGCCTACGGCTCGGCCCCGGCTTTGCTGATCGGCTCGAACACCCAGGCCGTGACCGTGGGCGCGGTGGGAACGGGCGACAGCGCCTACGGCCTGATCATCCGGGGCACGGTGACCGCGGCCGGCGTCCACGACGGGATCAGCGCCACCGGCGTGCAGCTGGGCGGCGACGCGGGGCTGTCGACGGTCATCACCGGCGGGGTCAAGCTGACCAACGTGATCACCGCCAGCGCCTACGAGGGCGACGCGGTGGGGCTGAAGCTGAACGCCGGCGCCGTGGCCGACACCCTGTGGAACACCGGCTCACTCAGCGCCTCGGTCGTGGGCGACACCGCCGTCACCGCCAAGGCCCTGAGCATCGCGGCCGGCGCCAGCATGACCAGCGTCACCAACGCCGGCACGATCTCGGCCACCGTCTCGGGCGAGGGCGGCTCGTCCTGGGCCATCATCGACGAGAGCGGCGGGCTGAAGACCATCACCAACACCGGCAAGATCACCGCCTATGTGATCCCCACCGACGACATCTACGACACCGACGACGCCGACACCGACGCCAGCAACGAGGTGATCCACGGGATGGCCACGGCCATCGACCTGTCGAAGAACACCACCGGCGTGACCATCGTCCAGACCGGGGTCAACGACGGCGACGACGGAGCCGACGGCGTGGCCGACGCCGACGCGGACGGCGATGGCGTGGACGACGCGGACGAGCCGCTGATCCGCGGCCGCGTGATCCTGGGCTCGGGCGCCGACACCCTGTCGATCCTGAACGGCGGCCTGATCGGCGATGTCTGGTTCGGCGACGGGGCCGACAAGCTGACCATCGACGGCACCGGCTATCTGATCGGCGCCCTGCACGACAGCGACGGCCTGCTGGACATCAAGGTCGGAAACGGCAGCCTGGCCATCACCAACGCCGAGACGATCAAGGCCACCAGCCTGACCCTGGGCGCCCAAAGCACCACGCTGTTCACGATCGACCCCACGGCGGAGACCCAGACCAAGCTGGTGGTCGACACCGCGACGATCGAATCCGGCGCCACCCTGGGCCTGTCCTTCAAGAGCCTGCTGACCGCGCCCGCGACCTACACCGTGATCCAGGCCGGCAACCTGACCGCCGGCACGATCAACCAGGACCTGCTGGGCCACACCTCGTACCTGTACGTCGCCAACGCCTACGCCTCGGGCAATGACGTCGACATCGACGTGCGGCGGCGCACGGCGGCCGAGGCCTCGATGTCGCGCAGCGAGGCCAGCGCCTATGACGCGGTGTTCGCGGCCCTGTCCAACAACACCACGATCGCCAGCGCCTTCCTGAACCAGAGCACCCACGACGGCTTCTTCAACCTCTACGACCAGATGCTGCCCAGCCAGGGCGAGGGCCTGTTCTCGGCCCTGCAGACCGTGCAGCAGCAGATCTCGGCGGCCACCGCCAACCGTCCCGACCTCGGCGACCGCTACGGCCCCGACAGCGTCTGGGTGCAGGAGATCAACGCCCTGGTCCGCCGCGAGGACGGCGACACGCAAGGCTCCGACACCCAGGCCGTGGGCATGGTCGCCGGCTATGAGGCCATGGGCGACGCCGGCGGGGCGCTGGGCGTCACCCTGGCGGCGGTCAGCCTGGAAGAACACGACACCGTGGCCAAGGCCGGCGAGAAGACCACCGCCTCGATCCTGCAGGCCGGGGTCTATTGGCGCCGCTCGGTTGGTGGCTGGCGGTTCAATCTCGGCGGCGGACTGGGCTACAGCCGCTTCAACGGCGACCGCGCCTTCCTGGCCGGCGACATCGACGGCGACGGCGTGGCCGACGCCAAGGTCACCAACACCGCCGCCTGGAACGGCATGACCGCCAACGCCTTCGCGGGGCTGGCCTACGAGGCTCGGCTGGGCGACGTCTATCTGCGGCCCGAGGGTCGGCTGGACTATGTCTGGCTGTGGGAAGGCGAGCGCAAGGAGCACGGCGGCGGCTCGGGTTTCGACCTGACCGTGGCCTCGCGCCAAGCCGACAATCTCAGCGGCGACTTCGGCCTGGTCCTGGGCAAGCAGTACGGCAAGGACCTGTGGGTGCGGCCCGAGCTGAGGGTCGGCTACCGCCAGACCCTGGCCGGGGCCATGGGCGACACCGTCGCCAACTTCGCGGGCGGGACGCCCTTCACCCTGGCGGCCTCGGACGACAAGAACGGCGCGGTGACCCTGGGCTTCGCCCTGCGGGCCGGCTCGGCCCTGTCCTACATCGCCTTCGAAGGCGGCGCCGAGGCCTCGCGCAAACAGACCAAGTACACCGCTCGGCTGACCGGAAGGGCGATGTTCTAGATGGCTGCCTCCTCCCCCATGAAGCGCCCCATCTCCGCCTTCCCGGCGAAGGCCGGGACCCAGATTTATCGGGAGCGACTGGTGGGCTTCACCTGGGCCCCGGCCGGAGTTCATCCTGAGGCGCGCGCTTCGCGCGACCTGAGGGCGGGGGAGACGGGGAAAATTCCACGAGTCCGAATGGAGGGGCGAACATGCTGAGCTCCGTGGAAAAGCGCATCCTGGTCCTCGACAGCGATCCCGTCGCCCGCCACGACATGAGCGGCCTGCTCGGCGGCTACGGCCTGACCGCGCTGGAGGCCGGCAGCTTCCGCGAGATGGAGCAGATCCTGCGCGAGACCCAGATCAATCTGGTGATGCTGGACATGATGCTGCCCGACGCCTCGAGCCTGTCGGTCTGCTCGCGCCTGCTCAGCCTGCCCTCGCCGCCCGCGATCATGATGGTCTCGGATTCCGGCGAGGAATGCGACGTGGTGGTCGGGCTGGAGCTGGGCGCCGACGACTACGTGGTCAAACCCTACCGCCCGCGCGAGTTGCTGGCCCGGGTCAAGGCGGTGCTGCGCCGCCACGACGACATCCGTCCCGAGGAACATATCCGCGAGGCTCCCGAAGCCTACGGTTTCGACGGCTGGCGACTGAACGTCGTCACCCAGGAGCTGTTCGACCCGCGCGGCGTCCCGGTGTCGCTGTCGACCGCCGAGTTCCTGGTTCTGTGGGCCCTGGTCGACCGCCCCAACCAGGTGCTGACCCGCGACGAGTTGCGACAGGGTCCGCCCGACGCCCATTCGCGCCCGGCACCGCAACAGGTCAACGTCGCCATCAGCCGCCTGCGCAGCAAGCTCGACCGCATCGAGGGCGGCGCCCACCTGATCCGCACCGTGCGCCACGTGGGCTACATTTTCGCGACGCGGGTGGAACGGGTTCAGGACTGAGGGGAACCTAAGCCGCCGCCCGCGCCGGCCGGTACTGCGCCGCATCCGTCACGTACTCCGCATGCCCGTACCGCACGAGCAGCGCGCGCACCCGGCGCTCCAGCGTCGCGTCGGCGACCTCGCGCAGGCCGGGGATCCTGTCGGCCGCCTTGAACGCCGTCATCCGGCCGATCACCGCCAGGGCCACGGCCACATAGACCAGGCGGTCGGCCGCTCCGACCTCGATCCCCATCCGCGCCGCCGCCGCTTGGTCGCCGTTCATGAAGTGGCGCAGGAAGAAGGCCTTGGCGAAGCGACGCTCGATGCGGTCGTGCAGGCGGTTGGCCGGCGAGCGGTCGGGCGGCAGATAGGCGGCGAGGGTGGCGCGGATCAGCGCGCCGCAGGTCTCGTCGTCGAAGCCCTGGCGCAGGGTGGAGTTGCGGGCGGTCATGATCCGCACCACGCCCTCGGGCGTGTCGGCCAGCAGGTCCTGGGGCAGGCCCAGCAGGAAGCAGCGATAGCGCGCCAGTTCGACCTTGGCCCGCTCCTCGCGGGTGAAGTTGCGGCGGCCCTTTCGGATCATCGCGAACGACATCAGGAACACCGGGATCAGCCCGGCCGGCATCTGGTCGACCTGGGGGATCGGCACGCCGTAGACCGACACGTCCCAGCGCCCCGAGCGGATGGCGTTGAACCGCACCATCGAATGCATCAGCCGCACCATGGCGGCGGCCTTGAACCCCGCGCCGTACCGCTCCAGCGCGCCGGGCAGCACGGTGGTGGCGAAGAAGGTCGCCGTCTCGTTGACCCGGCGGGCGGCAGTGTCGTTGCCGAGCGTCCCGGTCAGGGCCATGGGCAGGGCCGAGTATTTGTTGAGGAAGGTGGCGACGAACGCGCCCCGGATCGCGAACGGCGCCAGGTGGGCCGTGGCGTTGAGGTCCAGCCGCGCCCCCTCGCGCACCAGGTCCATGTCGACCCAGTCGGGCGTGGCCTCCATGTCGGCGAGGAAGGCGGCCAGCTGCGGCGGCGCGTCCGCCACGGCCGCGACCCCATGTTCGCAGGCCAGGGTCAGCATGTCGATCAGCCGGCGAAAGCCGTATTGCGGGATCAGGGCGGCGTAGGCGTCGGCGACGATGTCGCCCAGCATGGTGTAGGCGCGGACGCGGTCGAGATCGTCCTGGGTCACGGCCACGCCCAGCGGCGCGCGGTCGCGCACCACCGCCTTGGCGGGATCGGCCGTGAAGCGCTCGGGCGTGGCGTCGAAGTCGACCGCGCCGTACAGCGCCGGCAGCAGGGTCTTCTGCGACGCCACCTTGGCGCGGACCTGGTCGATGGAGAGGCTCATGGGCGCTCCTTGTTCGGGATCCCTGATGGATCCTGGTGTCGACCTGAAGGTTATGTAAGCATTGCTCACATTCCTACTCGCCTTCCCCCGCAAGGGCCGACGGGTCGCCGAGGATCTCGCAAGTGGCTGAAAGACAACGCAGAACGCCGCGCCAGGCTCGGGCCGAGAGCACGATCGACGCCATCCTGGACGCGACCTTTCAACTTCTCGAGGCCGACGGCGCGACCAGGCTGACCACCAACCACATCGCCGAGCGGGCCGGGGTCAGCATTGGCACGCTCTACCAATATTTCGGCGGCAAACAGGACATCCTGGCCGCCGTGGCCCAGCGCCGGGCGGCGGCGGTGCGCGACGCCATCGCCCAGACCCTGATCGACCGCCCGGAGATCGGCAGCGTGCGGGCCATCGTCCGGGCCCTGATGAACGGCGTCGAGGGCTCGCCCGCCACCCGCCAGGTGCTGTTCGACGCGTTGTTCCGGCAGAGCCAGGACGGCATGCTGGCGCACCATCACCAGGCCTTTCTGGCCTCGATCGCCGGCAGGGCGCGGCTGGAGATCGCCCTGACCAACGAGTCGGCCTTCGTCCTGACCCACGCCGTCATCGGCCTGCTGCGGGCGGCGGCGGCCGAGCCGGACCTGGGCCTCGACCCCGCCCTCCTCGAGGACGAACTGGTGCGGATGATGGAGGCCTATGTGGCGGCCCTGGCGACGGCGTGACCGTGATCTGACCGGCCCCCAACCCAACACATGAGCAGTAATGTTTCGATCGGTTACAGTAATGTTTCAGAGCGATACAAATTTATATCGAAACAGGCCTTCGAAACTTTGAAAAACGGCCCAACCGCGACGCTTCGCCCATGGCGAAGGTCCCGGCCGCGCCTTATTTTGACTGCATGCTGACCGCCATGACTCAACCCGCGCTTTCCGACACCGCCACGGTTCTTCTAGTCGAGGACGACGATGTCCTGCGCCAGGAAATGGCCGGCTATCTGGGCGGCCAGGGCTATGTCGTGCGCCAGGCCGCCGACGTCGCCGCCGCCCGCGAGGTGATGGAGACGCGGCCCGTCGACGTGCTGGTGCTGGACGTCAACCTGCCCGGCGAGAACGGCCTGTCGCTGTGCCGCCAGGTCTCGGGGACCAACGGTCCGGCCATCCTGCTGCTCAGCGCCCTGGGCGATCCGGTCGACCGCATCGTCGGGCTGGAGCTGGGCGCCGACGACTATGTGGTCAAGCCGATCCCGCCGCGCGAGCTGCTGGCCCGGGTCAAGGCCCTGCTGCGCCGCCGGGCCGGGGGCGCGGGGCCGCGCACCGACGTGCGCCTGTTCGCCGGCTTCAAGCTGGACGTCGCCGCCCGCCAGCTGACCGCGCCCAACGGCGTGCTGCTGCTGCTGACGCCCGGCGAATTCACGATCCTGTCGACCCTGGCCGACCACGCCCGCTCGGTGGTGTCGCGCGACGAACTGCTGACCATCATCGCCGGCGAGACGGTCGAGAACCTGGGCCGCCGCGTCGACCTGCACATCAGCCGCCTGCGCCGCAAGATCGAGGCCCAGTCGGACCAGCCGCTGATCCGCACCTATCGGGGCATGGGCTACATGCTGGACGCCAAGGTCACGGCGGAATGACAGCCCGGGGGGGCTTTCTGAAGCGGTGGCCCAGCCCGCCGATCGCCGTGCAAATCCTGGCCCTGCTGCTGGCCGCCCTGGTCGTGGCCCAGACGGTGACCCTGGGGCTGACCCTGCTGCTGCCGCCGGCCCCGCCGATGCACCACAGCCTGACCGACATCGCCGCCGGCCTGCGCGGGACCGTGCCGGACGCCGACGGCGACCGGCCGCTGATCCGCACCGTCGAGACCCAGCCGCCCAGCCTGCAGAGCCCCGGCTGGGTGGCTTCCGAACCGGCCAGCGCCGACCTGGCCCGCCTGCTGAACGCGCCGCGCGAGAACGTCCGCCTGCTGTTCTACGCCCCGCCGCCGTTCGCGGGCGCGGAGAGCCGCCGTCCCGGCCATCCGCCGCTGGCCCTGCTGTTCACGACCTATGCCGAGGCCCAGACCCTGCCGCCGGGCCCCGGCCCCGGCGGCGTTGGCATGCGAGGCGGTCGGGGACCGATGGGCTCCGGCATGCGCCAGGGCTTTCCCGACGCGGCGATGCGGGCCGGCGGCGATCCGCGCGGCTTCCGGTCGGGCGATGGCCAGCGGATCTTCAGCTACTCGTCGGCCGCCGCCGAGGCCAATCGGTCGACCAATCCCCTGTTCGCCGCGCCATTCCGCCAGCGGACGATGACCCTGCCCGACTCGCTGCGCGACCCGACCCAGCCGACCGCGCCCCTTGACCCGGTGGCCGACGCCGCAGCGCGCGAGCCGACCCTGAAACCCCCGCCGCCGCCCCAGCCGTTGGCCCCGGCCGCGCCGGTGGTCGAGCCGGTGCGGTCCGCCCCCCACGTCGCCCTGCCCGCTCCGCGCCCCAGCCCGCCCCGGCCCGAGCCCGAGGTCACGGTCGGTCGCCCCCTGACCGCGCCCGTGACCCGCAACCTGTTCGGCCTGGCCCCACCACCGTTCATCGAGGGCGACTTCGTGGCCGCCCTGCGGGTGGGACCCGACCAGTGGGTGACCCTGCGACCCCGGCCCGAGGCCTTCCCCAACAGCTGGCAGCGCCGGGTGCTGATGTGGTTCGCCTTGTCGCTGGCCGTGGTGGCGCCGCTGGGCTGGATCTTCGCCCGCCGCCTGGCCGCGCCCCTGGCCGGCTTCGCCGCCGCCGCCGAGCAGCTGGGCCGCGATCCCGCCTCGCCCGTCATCGTCGCCGACGGTCCCGCCGAGATCGGCCGCGCCGCCCGGGCCTTCAACGCCATGCAGGGACGCCTCAGCCGCTACATCACCGACCGCACCGCGATGATCGGGGCCATCTCGCACGACCTGCGCACGCCCCTGGCCCGCCTGCGCTTCCGGCTGGAGCGCGCCTCGCCCGCCCTGCGCCGCGAGATCGGCCAGGACCTGGACCAGATGGAGGCGATGATCACCTCGGTGCTGGCCTTCATGCGCGAGGACGCCGAGGCCGGCGTGCGCCAGCGGGTCGACCTGCGCTCGCTGCTGGAATGCGTGATCGACGAGGCCGAGGTCACCGGCGCCGACGTCGCCCTGGAGCCGGGCGAGCCGGCCGAGGTCGAGGTCTCGGTGCTGGGCCTGCAGCGGGTGTTCGCCAACCTGGTCGACAATGCGGTCAAGTACGGCGACAGCGCCCGCGTGGCCCTGCATGTCGAGGGCGACGAGACCGTGGTCGAGATCCGCGACCGGGGTCCGGGCCTGGAGGCCGGCGAGCTGGAGCGGGTGTTCACCCCGTTCTACCGCAGCGTCGAGGCCCGCACCTCCAGCAAGCAGGGCGTGGGCCTGGGGCTCAGCTCGGCCCGCTCGATCGTCCGGGCGCATGGCGGGGACATCCAACTGAGCCTGCCGGGCGACGGCTTGCTGGTGCAGGTGCGGTTGCCGCTGGTCGAGGGGGCGGTCGAGGCGGCGCCGGTGCGATTGCAGGCGGCGGAGTAGGATAGCGCGGCGAACACTTGCCCCCTACGGATCGCTTCGCGATCGTCTTCCCCCACAGGGGGAAGAGGCGCGCGCTTTTGGCCTCCGCCCCCTCGCCGCGACAGACCGCGAAGCGGTCAGGTGGGGGCAAGGGGGTGTGATCCCACGCGAAAACCCTAGTTCCCCATCCCATGATCCATGTGCCCGCCCGGCCCATGCGCCTCGGCCGTGCCGCCCAGGCCGTCGGGGATGCCGATCTTGACGTTGGCCATCATGCCCTGGTCCTCGTGGTCGAGGATGTGGCAGTGCAGGACGTATTCGCCGATGTAGCGCTCGTACCGAGTGCGGGTGACGATGTGGTAGTCCTGCTTGACGAACAGGGTGTCCTTCCACTGGTCGATCACCCCCGCGTAGTCGGGATCGAAGTCCGGCGTGCCCGGATCGGTCACCGACTTGCCGGCCTTGTTGACCACGCTGATCACCTGGAATGGATTGACGTGGATGTGGAACGGGTGGGACGCGGCCGTCGAGGTCAGCCGCCACTCCTGCACGTCGCCGATATTGGCCGTGCGGTCGATCCGCGACGGCACGTAGGACCCGCTTTCCTTCGGCTTCAGGGGATTATTGACCTGGAACAGGAAGGTGTCGGGATCCTTCGGATCGCGCATGATGTTGAAGGCCAGCTCCTGCGGCGGGGCGTTGAGCTCGGCCGTGGTGATCGTCGGATGCCAGACGAAGTGCGATAGTCGCAGGTCGTTCTTCAGGTCGGCGACCACCGAGGCCTTGACCTGGGCGTCCGGCACGTTGCGATCGGCGGCGGCGACCATCAGGTCGCGCAGGGCCTTGTCCGGATCGACGCCCGTCGGGCCCGCTCCGACCACCGCCACGCCCAGCAGCTTGATGGCCTCGGCCGCCTGGGTGGGGCTGCCCAGGGCGTCGCTGGCCCCGTCGACGATGCAGTAGTTCCCGGCCGCCGGGAAATAGACCACCAGGTCGGCGCGATAGCCGGGCTGCAGCCGCGTCTCGCTGGTGCGCAACACCTGCGAGCGGGTCAGGCCGTCCAGCGCCACTTCCCACACCGGCAGGGCCGCGCCGGCGCAGTAGGTGCGCATGAAGGCGGCCTGGTCCTTGGCCGGCACGGTGTTCCAGTCGGGCGCGCCGGCCTTCATCGGGAACAGGCGGAAATTGACCGCCTCGCGCACGCCGCCGTGGATCAGCCGCCAGCGCTCGAACCGGCCCGCCTGCAGGCCCGTGACCCCGGGCTGAACCCGGCCGTTGATCGAGGTGAAGCGGCCCGAACCGGCCCAACTGGCGCTAGGGCTAAGCTGTTGTTCATAATCGCGGATCTCGCCGGTCTGGCCGGGATTGCACACCCAGGGCTGGCCGGACTTTACCGGCGAGACCTGGATCTTCCCCTGGGCGTCGAAGCAGGCGTACTGCACCTGCTGGAACATCAGCACCTTGTCGGGAAACGCCTGGCCCTTGTCGTCCTGCAGCAGCACGTCGATGTCGCCTGGCGTGGTCGCCGTGGGCGCGCGGTCGTCGCGGATGATCAGGGCGCCGTCCATGCCGCTGGACACCTGCAGGGCCGTCGAGCCGTGCTTGTGCGGATGGTACCAGAAGGTGCCGGCCGGATGGTCGGAGGGGACATTGTATTCGTACTCGAACGTCACGCCCGGATTGATCGAGATCAGTACGTTGTCGCTGTTGCCCGACGGCGAGACCCACAGGCCGTGGGCGTGCAGGTTGGTGTCGTTGAAGCAGTGGGGCACGTTAACCCCGCCCTCCGGCATCACGCATTTCTCGGGCGGAAGCGGCATGCCGTTCTGGGTCTCGAACAGCTTGTTGGCCAGGCTGATCCGCACCGTCTGGCCCGGGCGCATGGTGATGGTGGGGGCCAGGAAGCGCGTGTTCGGATCGACCGACGAGCCGTGGTACGAGCGCAGCCGCACCTTGTCCTGAGTCAGGGTCCAGGGATTGCGGACCACGCCGTCGGTGAATTCGATCGAGAACTTGTAGAGAATGTTCTGGCGCGGATCGACATAGGTGTCGGCCCCCTGGACCTTTGGCGGCAACGCCTCCAGCGCGCCCGGCCTCGGCCCCGACAGCCTGGGCGGCGAGGCTTCGGCCTCCGGCAAGGCGGCGGGCGGGTTGGCGAAGACGTTGGCGCGGATCGCCTCGGCCGTCGCCGCGGCGCTCGCCTTGGGGGTGTTGGGCGCGGCCTGGGACGGCGTCGCGGCCAGGGCCAGGGCGGCCAGCGAGACCCCCGCCAGGCTCACGGATCGGACGGCGGTTCTGGCGTGGGTCTGCATCGTTTCGCCCCTTCGTTCACGGCCAAATTCGGGGCCAGGCGACGCCTTGTCGCCCGATCCTCGACGGCTGGATGCCTTGGTTGAGAAATTCAACAAAACATCTCTTGCGCGAACTATTGCGCATCGCGCTCCGGTTGAAAAGGCATAGCTTCAACACCCAGGCGACAAGCCCGCGCGGCGAGGAGTCCGGACGTCCGCTCAACCCTGGTTTTGTCCAGCGCTGTCTTGACGAGACCTAAATAACGATGTTACCGCTACCTCATACGGAATTGCCGGAACGATTTAACTACCGGCAAACCGCCAGAGGTTCGGCGAAGCAATCTCGCCTCGCTTGAACAATAAAATGCTCCACGCAGGAGCACATTAGGGGAAGCGTCATGAAGCGGCATCGCCGTCTAAGCACATCTGTATCGTTGATAGCGCTGTCAGCCGCCTGCATCACCGCAGGCCAGGCGCACGCTCAAGCGACGGATGACACCACCGTTCAGGAAGTTGTCGTCACGGGCATCCGTGGCTCCTTGCAGAAGAGCTTGAACATCAAGCGCGAGAATGTCGGGGTCGTCGACGCGATCTCGGCCGAGGACATCGGCAAGTTCCCGGACTCCAGCATCGGCGCCGCCATCCAGCGCATTCCCGGCATCTCGATCAGCCGTGGCGTCAGCAGCATGTCGGCCTCGGTGCCCACCTCGACCGGCGACGCCAGCGGCGTGACGGTTCGCGGGTTCGGCCCCAGCTTCAACGAGACGCTGTTCGATGGTCGTCAGGTGTCGTCGGGCACCGGCAACCGCGGGTTCGACTTCAGCGCCGTCGGCGCCGACTTCGTCTCGCAGGTCGACGTCATGAAGACCCCGGACGCCAGCCTCTCCAGCGGCGCGATCGGCGCCACGATCAACATCAAGTATCCCAAGCCGCTGGACCACACCGGCCTGCGGCTGGCGGGCTCGCTCTCGGGCTCCTATTCGCCCGAGGAAAAGAAGGCCACGCCGAACGGCGGCATCTTGTTCAGCAACACCTTCGCCAACGACACCTTCGGCGTCCTGGCCGTGGTGAACTATTCGGACAAGAAGACGCTGGGCAACCACGTCAACAACCAGGGCTGGGTCGGCACCACCTTCACCCCCGCCCAGTTGGCGACCCCGGGCGCCACCGGCAACACCACCGGCTGGTTCACCCAGGACTACGGCGTCTATCAGGAGCACACTCAGGACAAGCGCATCGACGGTCGCGTGGCCGTGCAGTGGCGCCCGACCGAGAACCTGCTGCTGACGCTGAACGACAACTACTCCAAGGACAAGCTGACCCAGGACCAGTACGGCTATTCGATCTGGTTCAACGGCGGCAACTTGACCAACGTCACGCTGAACTCGAACGGCACGGCGACCAACTTCATCCAGCCCGGCACGCCCACCGACTTCCAGGCGCAGTTCAACGGCCAGGTGCTGGAGAACAACGAGGTCGGCTTCAACGCCAAGTGGGACGTGAGCGAAAAGCTGAAGGTCGAGTTCGATGCTGACAGCGCTGTCTCTCGCCTGAACCCGGACGGCCAGCTGAGCAGCATCGACGTCGATGTCGGCTATGGCTCGTGCCGCACCGTCTGCACGAACAACAACAATGTCGGGGTCACCGGCTTTGGCGACAACAGCCTGCCGCACTCCACGGCCTTCGGCCCGAACGGCGACGCCTCGCGGTTCCTGGATCCCAGCCTCATGGGCTCGCACGTGGTTCCGATCACGAGCAACCAGAACAAGGACACCGTCACTCAGTTCAAGCTGATGGGCACGTGGACCGAGGAAAACATCAAGATCAGCGCCGGGGCCCACTACCTGGAAGACAAGCAGCAGCTGCGAAGCTACTCCGACTTCCAGAACAACCAGTGGCAGGCCTATGCCGGCTACGGCCCGGCGTCCGGCTCCGATCTCGGCGTGGCTCTGCCGGCCAACCTGTTCGGCAAGTCGTTCAGCACCAGCAACTTCATCTCCGGCTGGGACGGCAACGGCGGCCTGCCCGCCAGGATCCTGCAGTTCGATCCCTACGCGGTGCTCAACTACCTGCAAGGCCTGGGCAATCCGCAGACCAAGACCATCCCGGGCTTCAACACCGGCTGCTGCAATCCCAACTATGACGGCACGTACAAGACCATCGAGGTGCCGGGCAGCCACCAGAACATCAGTGAAAAGACCTTCGCGGCCTTCCTGAACGTGAACTTCGACACCGAGGTGGCCGACCGGCCGCTGAAGATCAATGTCGGCGTCCGCGAGGAAGAGACCCGCACCACGTCCGAAGGCATCGGCCAGCAACCGGTCAACCTGGCCCAGCAGGCCGGCGACGTCACCGCGCTCATCGCGACGTTCGGTCCCTCCTCGACCGTCACCGCGAAGAACAAGTATCGCTACCTGCTGCCGAACCTGGACCTGAACTACTCGATCACCGACAAGCTGAAGCTGCGGTTCGACGCTTCGCGCACCCTGACGCGTCCGCCGCTGAACTTCCTGACGCCGGTCACCAACGTCGCCTCGGCCCAACGGGTCGGCGCCCTGGTCGCCACCGGCGGCAATCCCGACCTGCTGCCCTTCCTGTCGGACAACCTGGACCTGGGCCTGGAGTGGTACTACTCGCCCAACTCCTACATCTCGATCGACGGGTTCACCAAGGAAGTCAGCAACTTCATCGTCAGCGGCACCACCCGCCAGACGATCAACAACGTGATCGACCCGACGACCGGCCAGCCCGGCCAGTTCAGCGTCACCACCAACGTCAACGGCCCGTCGGCCCAGGTTCGCGGCCTGGAAGCGGCGATCCAGCACGTGTTCGGCGAGACCGGCTTCGGCTTCCAGGCCAACGCCACCGTGGTCGACACCAACAAGCCGTACAATCCCAAGGACCTGTCGGTCGGCGGGTTCGCGGTGACGGGCCTGGCCAACTCGGCCAACCTGGTGGCCTTCTACGACAAGCACGGCTTCCAGGCCCGGATCGCGGTCAACTGGCGCGACGAGTACCTGGACCACTTCGGCCAGCACCAGAACACCTCGGCGTTCGGGTCCGAGCCGACCTTCGTGGACAGCAACACCCAGGTCGACTTCAGCACCAGCTACGACGTCAACCCGAACATCAGCGTCTATTTCGAGGCTCTGAACCTCAACAACTCGACCTACAGCACCCATGGTCGGTTTAGCGAGCAGCTCCTCGACGTGATCGACTTCGGTCGCCGCCTGACGTTCGGCGTCCACGTGAAGATGTAACCCACCACCTCCGACTTGCGGACGGGGCCGCCATCACCCTTGGCGGCCCCACTTTTTTCAATAATCTCAAGTGACTCGAACGCCTGACGCGCTCAGGCTGTCGACCAGCGTAGCGAGGCCGAACATGGTCCGACCCATCCAGAAGGTCGTTATCGTCGGGGGAGGCACGGCCGGCTGGCTGACCGCCGGCGTCATCGCCGCCCGCCATCAGGCGCGCATCCGCGGCGGAAGCTTCTCGGTCACCCTGGTGGAGTCGCCCAACGTGCCGATCATCGGCGTCGGCGAAGGCACCTGGCCCACCCTGCGCACCACGCTGGAAAAGATGGGGGTCTCGGAGACCGACCTCTTCCGCGAGTGCGACGCGGCCTTCAAGCAGGGCGCCAAGTTCGCCCGCTGGACCACCGGGGCGCAGGACGACGCCTACTATCATCCGCTGATGCTGCCGCAGGGCTTCGGCCAGGTGAACCTGGCCCCGCACTGGCTGGCCGACGGCCATGGCCGCTCGTTCAGCGAGCTGGTCTGTCCGCAGGAAGACCTGTGCGAAGACGGCCTGGCGCCCAAGACCATCACCACCCCCGAATACCAGGGCCAGGCGAACTACGCCTACCATCTGGACGCCGGCAAGCTGGCGCCGTTCCTGACCCGCCATTGCACCGAAAAGCTGGGCGTGACCCACGTGCGGGCCGACGTGAAGAGCGTCACCCAGGACGCGGCCGGCGACATCCAGAGCCTGGTCACCGAACAGGCCGGCGAGGTCGAGGGCGACCTGTTCGTCGACTGCACCGGCTTCAAGTCGCTGCTGCTGGGCCAGACCCTGGGCGTGCCGTTCAAGGACTGCGGCGACGTGCTGTTCTGCGACACGGCCCTGGCCGTGCAGGTGCCGTACGCGACGCCCGACGACCCGATGGCCTCGCACACCCTCTCGACCGCCCAGTCGGCCGGCTGGACCTGGGACATCGGCCTGCCCACCCGGCGCGGCGTCGGCTACGTCTATTCCAGCCGCCACATCAGCGAGGAAGACGCGCGCGCCGAACTGGCCGCCTATGTCGGTCCGGCGATCGAGGGGCTGAGCGTGCGCAAGATCGCCATCCGCTCGGGCCACCGCGAGACCTTCTGGAAGAACAATTGCGTGGCCGTCGGCCTGGCGGCCGGCTTCCTGGAGCCGCTGGAATCCTCGGCCATCGTGCTCATCGAGCTGTCGGCCAAGCTGATCGCCGAACAGATGCCGGCCAACCGCGAAGTGATGGACATCGTCGCCGCCCGCTTCAACGAGGTGACCCACTATCGCTGGGGCCGGATCATCGACTTCCTGAAGCTGCATTACGTGCTGACCCAGCGCACCGAGCCGTTCTGGGTCGACAACACCGACCCGGCCACCGTGCCCGAGCGGCTGCAAAACCTGCTGCGCCTGTGGAAATACCAGCCGCCCGGGCACCTGGACGAGTTCGACCGCCTGGACGAGGTGTTCCCCGCCGCCAGCTACCAGTACGTGCTCTACGGCATGGGCTTCCGCACCGAGGTCGATCCGCTGGAGGTCGAGGGCGGCAAGGCCCAGGCCAAGCGGTTCCTCAACGAGGCCGCCGCCCTGACCCAGGCGCTGCGCGCGCAGCTGCCCAAGAACCGCGACCTGGTCCGCAAGATCCAAGAATACGGCCTGCAGACGATCTAACCGCCAGACGACCTAACCGAAAGCGTCCCGCCCCGTGCCCAACATCGCCGTCCTCAACAGCCAGACCCACCGCGACCTCGCCGTCCGCACCGAGGCCGCCGCCCGGCTGGGCGACGGCGAGCGGTTCGTGCCGGTGGTCGTCACCGAGTTCTCCCACCTGGCCGCCCACTATCCGATCCTGCTGTCCAAGGACGCCAATACAGGCGGCTTCTATTTCGGGGCCATGCTGGGCTTCGACCCCGGCGAGAACCTGTTCCTAGACGAGAGTAAGGGCCACGACGCCTATCGCCCGCTGAACCTGCGGCGCGGACCGTTCTACACGGCCGGATCCGACCTGGCGGTGGACCTGGACCATCCGCGCCTGGCCGGCGCGGGCGGGCTGCGGGTGTTTTCCGAAGAGGGGCAGCCGACGGCCTATCTGGAAAGCGTCTTCGCCATCATGCGCGACCTGCGCCCCGGCGAGGAGATGACCAAGGTCTTCATCCAGACCCTGCTGGCCTTGAAGCTGATCGAGCCGATCGACATCGACGTCGGCTTCGACGACGGCACGACGCGCCAACTGCAGGGCCTCTACACCCTCAACCAGGACGCCCTGCGCGAGCTGCCGGACGACAAGGTCGTGGAGCTGTTCCGGCGCGGCTATCTGCAGCTGATCTATCTGGTGATCGGCTCGTTGAAGCAGATCCCCGTGCTGGCGCGGCGCAAGAACCTGCGCCTGCTCGACGGCAGCGAGGCGCTCGCGGGCGCGCTCTGATGACGGGAGCGATCCCCGAGATCGCCGGCGCCGACCTGCATGGCGCCGAGCAGTTCCGGCGCGAGGTGGTCGATCCCTGCCGGCCGCTGGTGATCCGCGGTCTGGTCGACCACTGGCCGGCGGTGCAAGCGGGCCTGGCCTCGCCCCGGGCCTTCGCCGACTACCTGGCCCCGTTCGACGCCGGCGGCCAGATGGAGGCCTTCGTCGGCCCGCCCCGCATCGCCGGGAAGTACTATTACGACGACGCGCTGAAGGGCTTCAATTTCGAGCGACGGCGCATGACGCTGGGCGCGGCGCTGGACGCCATCGTCGCCTCGCTGGGCGTGGCGGACGCGCCGTCGGTCTATGCCGGATCGCTACCGGTCGACGACTTCCTGCCGGGCTTTTCGGTGCGCAACGCCATGCCGCTGCTGGGCCCGACGATCGGGCCCCGCATCTGGCTGGGCCACGCCTCCAACGTCTCGTCGCACTACGACACCCTGGACAACCTCGCCTGCGTGGTGGCCGGAACGCGACGCTTCACCCTCTATTCGCCCGAGCTGATCGACGGGCTTTATGTGGGCCCGATCGACCACACCATGGCCGGCCAACCGATCAGCCTGGCCGCCTCCTCGCCGCCCGACGACGCGAAATATCCGAAGTTCGCCGCCGTCCGCGACCAGGCGCTAAGCGCCCAGCTTCAGCCCGGTGACGCCCTCTACCTGCCCAAGCTGTGGTGGCACCAGGTCGAGGCGACCGCCCCGTTCAACGGCCTGATCAACTACTGGTGGGACGCCTTCAGCGCCGGGCCGGACCAGCCCTATACCAGCCTGCTGCTGGCCATGATCGCGATCAGCGAGCGGCCCGAGGCCGAGCGACGCGGCTGGCGGGCCCTGTTCGACTACTACGTCTTCCGCCCGCACGGCCATCCGCTGGCCCACCTGCCAGACGACAGCCACGGCCTGCTGGGCCCGCTGAAACCCGACAACTACGGCCGGATCCGCGCCCGGATCATGCACCTGCTGCGGGGCGGGTGAGACGGATCAACATCCGGAATTCCCAAATTCCACCGTCATTCCCGCCCGAGCGCTCACGGGCACCGACTGCGCGCGGCCTTGAAACCCGCCGATGGCTTCCCGCCGTTTGCCTCCTTGCTCGTCGGACCAAGCCAGGATCGTCTCAAGGTCGCCGTAGAGGGTGGCGAGAACCTGCCCCCGCTTGGGTCCAGGCTCCAGCACGATCTTATCGATGACCGCCCGCAAGGCCTTAGCGGCCTCGTCGTGCTCGTCGGGCTCCTCCAGCGCGCGGGACAGCCGTTCGACCTTGCGCCGGTAGAGTTCAGCGACGTTGGGGTGAACATCTGGCACGTCGGCCGGCGCTTGATCTAGCCGCCGCTCGATCTCGTCGGCCTCGGCCTCCAGCACCTTCAAGCGCTCCATGAGCGGCCGGCTATAGCCGCCGTCCTCGATGGCCGCGACGATGCCAGCCACGGCCTTGCGAGCCTTCTCCAGGCGCTCCACCTCGGCGCCGCGATTGGCCCGGCGCATGTGGTTGAGGCGGTTGGTCTCCTCGATGAACGAGCGCATGGCCTGGGCGAAGGCCACCGGCTCCATGAGCCGATCCTTCAAACCCGCGAGCACCCGTTCCTCAAGCACGTCGCGAACGATGGTGCGGCTGTTGGTGCAGCCCTTGCCCATCACGTGGCTGACGCAGCCGAACCGATTGTTTCCGCGCTTGGCGACGGAGCCGCCGCACACCCCGCAGAACAGCAGGCCCGACAACATGGTCTTGGGTCGAACTGTCGCGGAAATCCCGGCTTGGCGGCCTTTGGCCAGGTTGGCCTCATAGATCCCCACGATCCCGGCTTGCTGCGCCCTGGCGGCCTGCCAAAGCTCGTCCGAGACGATCCGCAGGTGCGGGGCCTTCACATGCACCCACTCGCTTTCTGGATTGAACCTCGGCTCGGACCGGCCAGTGTCGGGGTTCTTCATCCGGCGACGGCGGTTCCAGATCATCTCGCCGATATAGAACTCGTTGTTGATGATCCCCGAGCCCAAGGCGCGGTTGCCCCGGATTGAGCTGTCGCCCCAGGTGGAGCCCCAAGGCGCCGCCACGCCCTCGCGGTTCAGCTCAATCGCGATTTGGCGCGGGCTCTTACCGGCGGCGTAGTCGCGGAAGATGCGGCGGACGACCTCGGCCTGCTCGGGAATGATCTCCCGCTCCCCGGTCGTGACCTTGCCCGAAGCGTCAATGGTTCGCACGACGCGGTAGCCGTAGGCGTTGCCGCACCCGACCTTGCCTGCCTCCACGCGGCCCCGGATTCCGCGATGGGTCTTGGCGGCGAGGTCTTTCAGGAACAGGGCATTCATCGTGCCCTTGAGGCCGACATGAAGCTCGGTGATCTCGCCCTCCGAGAGGGTGATGATCGGCACGCCCGCGAAGCGCAGACGTTTGAAGGCGGCGGCGATGTCCTCCTGATCGCGGCTGATCCGGTCCAGCGCCTCGGCCAGCACCATCTCGAACTTGCCGGCCGAGGCGTCGCGGATGAGCGCCTGCACGCCAGGGCGGAAGATCACCGTCGATCCGGATATCCCCGCATCCGAATAGGTCTCGACCACCGTCCAGCCCTGCTTGTCGGCGTGCATCCGGCAGATGCGGAACTGATCGTCGATGGAGTGCGGCGACTGCTTGTCGTCGGAGTAGCGGGCGTAGAGCGCAACGCGGGTCATGACCAAACCTCCAAGCTCAGGCCTCGCCGCTTTCGGCAGGGGCGTTGGCGGCCTCTTGAGCCGCGTAAAACCGCTCGCGCGCCATCTGCCGTCCCAGCAGCCGGGCGAACGTCATCACCACGGCGTCGATGGCGACCTCGGGCGAGGTCTCGTCGTTGGCGGCGGTGATGGTTTGGGAAGGCGGACCCTGCGTGTCGTCCATGCTTGGCTCCTCAAAGGCGGGAGCCAAAAGCGTTCGGCGCGTGTCGGCAGCGGTCAACGCAAGGGGATGAGTTGGCAGCGGCGCTGGCGTCGCATCAGCGGCGTCAAAGGGGGACGGCTGGGAAACTCCCGGCGTCAACGGGACAGGTACGACCAAGGCGAAATTAAATCGCTTTCCAGCCCTCAGACGCGTGAAACCGGCAACGATCGCAGAGGCGATACGCGACGATTTGGGGGTCTGGTCCCAAATCATTGCGGCTACCCGCGCAACGATCCGGCGGGCGCGAAGACCGCGCCGCAGCCAGGACAGCAGGCTTTGGAGAAGAAGACATGGGCCGCGCGGATGAACGGCCAATCCTCACTGTCTTCGCAGTAGTTGAGGCGAACGGCGACGGTGAGCATGGCCGTGGCGTCTTGAACGGTCCGAGGCTTGAGCTTCGACAGCGCTTTGAGGGCCGCGTCGCGGGCGTCGTGGAGGCGGTCGCACTCGGCGGTTATGGCGTCCATCTCCTTGCCCTCGGGCAAGGCGCTGATCTGGCGCTCGGTCAGCTTGAAATACGGGTACTGGGCGATGAGCGCGGTTTCCAGCTCTGACCAGCGTCGCCCAAGGCGGTCGATCTCGTAGTCTCGGGCAAGCCAGTCGGCGCACTGCGCGGAGATGCTGGCGGGCTCTACGGGCTCAGCTCCCCGCGCAGGCCCCGCCAACGGGATGACGGTCGCGCTGATCACCGCACGACGTGAGATAACAGGCAGGCGCGTGCCGTCGCCCGTCTTTCGACGCTGGCCCATAGCGTAGGTCCTGATTCAGTGAGTATCGTGAGGCTATCAGTCCGATTCCGCCAAATCAAACAAAAAGTGCCATACGGCTTAAAAAGATACATTCATGCTAACAGGTGCGCAAATCCGGGCGGGTAGAGCCCTGGTCGATTGGACGGGTGCCGATCTGGCAAAGGCGGCGGGCGTGTCCCTCCAAACCATCCGTCGAATGGAGGGTGAAGTGGGCACGGGCCGGAGTTCCGTGGCCAACGTGCAAGCCATCCGCCGAGCACTGGAAGAAGCTGGCGTTGAGTTTCTGGAGGCTGACGAGAAGGCCGGTACTGGCGCCGGCGTCCGCCTCAAACCTTAGTTTCGCGGTTAAGCCGCAGGCGCGAAGCGCCCAGCTAGGCTTAAACCGCTTGCCGAGCCCAAGCCGAGCGGAAAGCGACCGGTCAAGGGTGCGCAAAGCGCACCGCCGCAGGCGGCGGCGAAGCCGCCCTTGAGGGGGCGATCTCCGCTCGGCCCCCACGCTAACCGAAGCCCCCGCATCTGTAGCCCGCGATCAAGGCAAGAAGGGCAATTTGCGCGCGTTTGGGCCTTAGGTCCCGGTCAAGGGATTGAGTTCAAAGGCGTATTCGTCCGGTGAGGAACCTAGGGCTTCGGGCAGGTGCCTGTAAAAGACCAACACCATCAATGACATGGGGCCGCTAGGTCCCTGTCCTTTTATCTCGCCCTAGAAATTGGGGCCAGTTCGCGTCTTGAAATCCATGAATTTTGGGCTCTTCACAGGACCACGCCGCAGGCGACAAGCCGGGAAAATCCAGTGTGCAGACAACCGCATCCCGGCCACCTGGGCCGGATGCTTCAATCTTGCCGTCGAATTTTGCCGTCGAATTTTGAGGCTAGATCTAACGGCCAATACTCCGTCCGCCTCAGAGCTTCATGCTTCCGGCGTGTGCAACATGCCACCGGTCCCGTCCACTAGGTGTAGGAAGGTGCCGCCACCCAGGTTCATCACGGTCATGCTTGGTTTTTCGGCCGTCGCCCTGAACCGCTCGTCCTGCCAGACATCAACCTCCCAGTCCGGAAACAGCACGCGGCCGGTCTCATAGGCGCTTTGCGTGAAGGCCACGAGCAAGTTGATCCGGACCTGAAGGCCATCGCCTTCGAAGATATAGCGCCATTCCTGGAACGCATCGCCGAAGGCCCGGAGGTCTGCTCCCAACGCCGTGGCATCTCGGCCGGTCCTGCGCTGATAGCGGGTCGCGATCTCCAGTTTCACTTCTTGATCAAGACGCCCATAGAGCAGGCCGAGTTTATGGCCCTTCACAGGACCGGTTCCGGTCCCAACGGCGGCTAAACTCTTCAAGTAGAGTTCTGCGGCAAAGGCATAAGCGACGATTGCTGGGCAGACCGCGCTGATCGGTTTGCCGCTAGGTGCCGTAGCCACTTCGAGCGCGCGCAACGCGCTTTCGTGAAAAGAGATAGCAATCAGGAAGGCTTGCTGATCGCGCTTGGCCGGCCCCTGAGGAACGGGTGCGTTGATATCGTAGACCTTCACGGTGAGAACCCCGCTGAAACACGGTCCTGATTAGACCGAGTCCTCGCGATGACTGAGTCGATACGACGATGTTTCGCTTTAGGCTCGACGCCGCTTGAGTGCGATCCCAAGTTCCCGGATTGGCTGATAGCGGAATGGCTTCCAGTAGCGCGAACGCCTATCGATTGATCGTGGCGTCTTTAGCGTCGCCAGCTGCTTGGCCGGACCTAGGACGCAGAAGAACAATAACGATCGCCCGAAGGACATCGAAAATCCCAAGTAGCCATGGGCTGAATTGTAGGCGTGACGGAAGTGAAATTGGTCGCCGATGTCGACGTTTCCGCGCTCTCCAACCCGAAGCTCGCCGAACCAAGCCTCCGTCATTCGGCTGAGATCTTCCGCTGCTGGTGTTCCGACCTGAGCCCAGGCTACCAGCCGACGGAGGCGGTGATTGGCCATCTGGCCGGCCGTAACCCGATAGTACATCGCGTAGAGGATCTTGGTCGCGAACACCTCCAGGTGCCGGTGGGCAGCCGCTGTGATTGATGCGGTGGGCGGTGCGTCCCGTTCCCAGGCTTCAATCGGCACAATAGGCATGGCTTCAGGCGCGTTGTTGGCGACGCCCTCGACAAGGCGATACAGGTCTTCCTTTCTCAAATTCTCGCCGTTGTGATCGAACATGCGAATGTGCAGGGCGGAGACCTGCTCGCTCGCCGCAGCAGCGCGGTTGCATTCGCCGCAGGCGGGAAACTCGAATCCCTCCGGACCTGCCTTGTCCCGGAAGCAGATTCGAGCGGGAGCGTGATCGATTTCCTCAGACACCCGCTCGCCGTTGCAATAGCAACAGCGCGGATGTGCTGTGAAGAACGCGGCTCGTTCGCGCGCCTTGCGTTCGGCTCGCGTCGGGCGAGGCGCTGACGCGCGCACCTGGCTTTTGCCGGGATCGTCCTCATCCCGATTTTCAGCGATAGAAGCCTCGTCATCATTGGCCAAGCTGGTCACCTCTCGGCTGGCGGCGCAGCTTCATCCAGACCGTCTCCCATCATCGACTGATAGAAATCGCGCTGGGTGGCGTCGAAGTCATCGATTACCGCACTGGCTACTGTGCCTACTTCCTTGGCTGTTCTAGCGACCAGCTGAAGATTTTCTTCGGCGCCAAGGTTCGCGCCAGAGGCAGCTAAAATGGCGCAGTAAGCGCCGACCTGGGCGATGTCGGACATGATCCTGGCAGCGTGTGAATCTTCCAGCCCAATCCTTTCATCAGCGGGCCGGAACATCCGATCCAAATACAACTCCATTGCCCGGCAATCTGCGTGCGCGAGATGGCTCGCCATTCCATAGACATGGAGCAGAGAGGTCGCCCCAGCGCGCTTGGCGCCCGCTAAGCCGTCTAGACGCTGCAATACCTCTGGAAAGCTCCACTTTTGCTCAAGCCGTTTTCTGGCTGCCTTGTTCAGGGAAAGGTTGTTCCTGACTATGTTCTTTCGCTGCAGCAGTTTGAGCGAATTCCTTGCATCTTCTTTCTCGGGCGGCACGATCGCCTCTGCCAGTTCGGCCCTGTATGCGGTCTTTCGATCGGCAACCTCCCCGAGGGCTGTCCAATATTCCTTTAGCATTTCTGGCCGCTCACCTTCGGGGGTGAATGTGATGAGCATGAATTTGGCTGAGACTTCGTAGAATGTTCGGAGCAATATCTCGGCGTCGAAATCCAAACGAATTGCGACAAGCCTCAACACCGCATGGCCTCGGTCCAAAAGGTACCCGAGGAGAAGCCTCTGTGTAGGCTCGAACTCCTCCCAGTCTTGGCCAGGAATCGACTTTTCTACCAAATCATCCAGGATTTTCCGCTGGGCAACCTGGGCTGCATGCGTCGCTTGCAGGAGGTTGTTCATGCGAACCTCCTGTGCGGACGGGCCGTCGGGATGAGCTTCGGACAATGGCGCAACCAGCTCGCGTGAAAGGGTTCAATAAGGGTCGACACCCGGAATCATGGTGAGATGATCCGCTGTCAAACGAGCGGTGCAAGCACAAATGGCCGAGGCGCAGGAACGGGAGGTGCGAAGCTATTTCGCCTACGACGACGAAACGCGCGTATTTCTGAGCAGCCAGCTCCGGGTGTTCGCGGAGCTCCAGAAGACCGTTGTTGGCAAGTACCTACGCCCTGAGAACACCCAGCGGTTCCGACACGGTGGAGGGTGGAGCAATCCGGCGAATCCAGAGGCGCCGGAGGTGAAGTGGCACACTCACTCAGCCGAGACTGCAATTCGCTTCGAGGACATCGTCAACAACGATCTCTCCACGATCGACCGCACGTTCGCCGCCTTCAAGGAGGCCATGGAGCGGCAATTTGCAGAGATGCTCTATTCGACCGTGTCTGAAGCCGCTGAGCAGGTCGGCAATGTCGTCGATGCAAAAGCTCAGCCATCACTGGCCGACGCCTTCATGGCGACAATCGAAAAAATAGAATTCATGGCAGACAAGAACGGTGAGGTCAGCCTCCCAGAGGTGCATGTACACCCAGAGACCGGAGCCAAAATGATGGCGGCGCTAGAAGCGGCGCCACAGGAATTTAAAGACCGGCTTGAAGCCTTGAAGGCTCGCAAATCGGAGGAAGCGCTCACCCGCGAAGCTGAGCGCAAGACCAAGTTCGTCCGATACGGGCCTGCGTGATGCGAGTCCTGATCGCGATCGGCTGCAACGCCTACGACCATCAGAATCCTCTCACCGGCGCCGAAGGCGATGCGCAGAGGATATTTGATACGCTCACCCGACCTGAGCTTGGTGATTATGATCGGGCTAGATCTCGACTCCTTCTTTCCCCTTCGTCGGGAGAGGTTCGTAATGCATTGCGGGAAGTTCTGTTCTCGAACGGCGCCGTCGACACCTTCACGTTCTTCTTTGCCGGTCACGGCGGCGTTCGAGGCGGCAGCTTTTACATGCTCGTGCGAGACTCGGTCTCGGCCGCTCTTTCGTTCTCGGCCCTCTCGCTCTCGGACCTGTTCCTAGCGCTCAACGAGGCCGCGCCCTCGCAAAGCAATATCATTATCGACGCCTGTGAAGCCGGTGGTCTGATCTCGGACCTGAATACCCTGCTCAAATCCAACGTGCTCGGTGATGCTGACACGCCCGGCGTCACACTCGTGGCGACTGCCGCCCAAGACCAATACTCGGGCGAAACCGCGGCAGGTGGTTTTGGCACCAACGCCATTTTGGACTGCATCGAAGGGCGGGCGCTCGTGCAAGACACGACCAGTGCGCTGGACCTGGTCGAGATTGGGAGACACGTCTCAACCACGTTGCGCGCATCGACCGACCAAACCCCGGTCGTGTGGGGCCTCAACCTTTATGGACCTCCTAGGTTCTGCCGGAATCCCCGCTACGGCGCCGATCCATCTCGGCCGTTGCGCGAGGTTCTTCAGGCTTGGCCGGCGGCGAGCGATACCACCGTGCGCGCGAACTACGATGCACTGTGGCGCGTGTATGCGTCGACCAGCGGCGTGTGGAATGCGAGGGAGTTTGCGACGGTCGTCAAATCCGCCATCGCGCCCCTAGTGGAGACGCCTGAAGCACTCGCCGGGTTCGTCGAGCGTCTGGGAGCGGCGGTCCAGGAGCGGGCTCAGCTATCAGACGATGTGTTCCGACCGGCGTTGACGGGTGCCGCGCTGGCCGTGTGCCTGATGCCGTACCTCGGTCATGAATTGATCCGGCGACAGGTGCGAGCTCTTCAATCTGAGATCGGCGGCACGCTGATCGCGGCAGCCCTGCATCTCGGCGACGATCTTGAGGGAGATCGTTTTGCGCTCCTTGCGCGTAGGGGTGGAGGGCTCGCGGACCTCTTCTACCTGCCCTTGAGAATTGCGAATGTCCTTGGCTGGACAGCTGCTGCTCGATGGATGTTTGACGACGATGCTTCTCAACGGGACGAGGCGGCTGAAGCGTTTACAAGGGTCCTGCGACTCGTCCTGACGCACAATTCCGGCTCGGTGGTTGCCATGAGCGACGCGCAGGCCCCCTGTTGGGCGGTAGCTCTGACCGGCGCAAGGGAGTTGGGTCTGGTCGAAGAGGCAGAGGCGCTCGCCGGGTTGCTTTTCGGTTCGCTGACGGACTGCGGAGGGCAAATTGCCCGCGATGACATACCGGCCGATAAGGTCCTGAACTACTTGCTGGCCCGAAGAACTGGTGCCTTTGACCGCGCTCCCGATCTCGTCGAGCGCCCTGCTGAGACAACGGCGGTGCTTCTTCGGGCCGCAAGCCTACTCGGCCTCAGCGACATCTTCGACGAAAGCATGTGGGAGTTGGATGGTCACGCCTTCACCGCATACCTGCCAGGAGACTTTGCGAACTTCGATGAAGAGCGAATGGATGGCGGCACCAACCTCATCTGGACAGTCGGACACGATGTTTTCCGAGTGGCCGATGTCGTCAATGGGTGGCCGTCTTCCGAGGTGCAGCCTGAAAATCCGATAGTGGCAGCTAACGCGATCCTGTCGTCTCTGCTCTTCCTTGACCGAACTCCCTGGTTTGCGTTCGGAGCAATCCGGGCACCGGAGATCACGGGCGCCGAGCCCGCCGCGTAGGATGTCCAGCTTCCCCGCGATCGCCTCGTCAGAAGCACTGTTTTCCCGGTCGTCGCTAACAGCGCGGCCTTCGCCGGTGCCTGCCGAGGCTGGGATTTACGCTTGGTTCTTTCGTAAACCTCTGCCCGGCGTTGACGTTTCCGGCTGCTATCAACTCGACGGCTACACCCTGCTCTACATCGGGATCTCACCGAAAGAGCCCTCGCGCGATGGCTTCAGAACGTCGCGTTCCAATCTGCGGCAGAGGCTCCGTACCCATATTGGCGGCAACGCCGAAGGGTCGACGCTCAGAAAGACCTTGGGGTGTCTTCTCGCTCCTGAGACCGGCTTTCCTTTGCGGCGGGTGGGAACGGGGCGGCGCCTGACCTTCACCAATCCAGGAGAGAGGGCGCTCGACGCCTGGATGGATGAGAATGCGTTCGTCACTTGGCAGGTGACGGCGGCGCCTTGGAATCTCGAGCGCCAGATTTTGAGCTCCGGCTTGCCTCTGCCGCTCAACATTCGAGACAATCCATGTGAGGCGCACGTGAATGCCGTCAGGGCAATTCGAGGAGCGGCAGTCTCGGCTGCACTAGAGCTCCCCATTGTCGCCGATAGCGGCGGACCGCGCCGGCTCGCGGCCAGCGCGTCAAAGAGCAACGAGCAATTGTCTTGAGCGATAGGGCAGTGGGGCGGCGGCGAGTTCATTCATGTCCACCGAAAAGCGATATCCCAAGACCGAGGCCATGCTCTCGGCCATCAATCTTTGGACTCGGCCACTCGTCGATCACCCGGCGTTCCGCCAGCTGATCCGCTCCAAGATCGGTTCGGCGCGCGACTGGGAAGACGACTGGCGGGCGACGGGCGAGCGGATCGGCGAGGTGATGATACGCGAACCCCTGGCTTCGCAGCATGACGCCGTCATTCAGTTCTACAATTTGTGGAGTACTGCCGAGCGACTAAAGACGACGGAGTTCTACTTCCGGCGCTACCCCTTCCGAGGCCTGCCGGTGAATCCCCACGAGCACCTCGAAAATGTGTGTGGGATGTACTTCGGCCACTTTTACATCTTTCAGGAGCGGCTGAAGGTCTTCTTCGCGGCCCTGGCCAAGGCGTGCCCTGAGGCCGACATCGACGCGGGCGGGGTGATCAAGCTTTACAAGGGCCGCTTCAAACCCGAGCTGACGGAGCGCAACGGCGGCACGCACATCGCTCCCTTCGACGACCTGACGATCAGCGCGGTGATGCTACGCGACCTTGCGGATCTTAAGGATCCTACTGGAGCGCGGATGGCTACGCGTTACGCCTATCGCAAGGCCGCGCGCGAATGGGCAGGCCACGCTCGGCGTGGCGGTGAACGCGTCGCCGTTTTCCTAGAGGGCGTGGCGGGAGGAGTGCTGCCGGTGGCCAAGTTCCTGGGCACCCCGCCGTCGCCGGGACCCGACGACTTGCAAACCCGATAAGCCATCGCGGGTGCCTAGCTCCCGGCAAATGCACGCCGAGCTCCCGGAGGGTCTTTTCCCCTCCAGCGCTGGGCGCCATCTTTTGCGCTGATGATGACTGCTACGTGCATTTACTGTGATGAGGGCGACCCGGGGAAATTCGCGGGGCGTGAACACGTCATCCCCCAAGCCTTCGGGAGCTTCGGTGGACAAACGCCAACGCTGAAATGCGTCTGCGACCCCTGCAATGGCGCTCTAGGGCGGGAGTTGGACCAGATGCTCGCGCGTGAGACGCTGGAGGGCTTGGCACGCTATGGTCAAGGACGACTGTCCAAGGAGATGCGTCCGCAGCGACGATTGCGCTTTACTCTGGCTGACGAGACTGAAGCTGGCGGGATGCTGGGCGCTGCCATCACCGGTCTCGACCCGACGACTAATCAGCTCATGCCGCTAGCGACCCAGCTCCAAATTGAGAACAGGCAGACCGGAAAGACCGAAATTTTCACCCGCGAAGCCCTAGGAAGCTTTGATCTACCCGACGAGGTCTATGGGCCGCCTGGCGCGCGCAAGCTCACTATCTTCGCCCCCTCAAAGGAGGAGCATGACGCCTTCCTCGACGAGTTGAACCAAGCCGGCTTCGACATGCGGATGCAGGGGCCATCCCAACTCGGCATCAATCCGAGCGCGGACGAGACTGGTCAGGCAACGCTCGGAATCCATATCGAGGGCACGTTCGATCAACTTCACCGCCGAGCGCTGGCCAAGATCTGCCTGAACTTCGCCGCCTTCTATCTAGGTGATGAAGTTGGCTCCCCGCGCTGGACCAATCTCAAGCGCTTTATCCGGTACGGCGAAGGCGAACTCGGTGCCCGTCTGTCTGACGGTCCATTCTGGACGGGCCAGGAGACCGCGACCATGCGTTTTCCGGACGCCATCAATGTCAGGCTGGAGAACCACGAGCGCGGCGTCGTCGGCGTTATCCAATTCTACAATCGCTACACCTATGAACTCCTACTGCTCGAAGGCCAACGACTTGATCGAGAGATCGCCGCGCGGTTTGAGGATGGCCAGGAACCGACCCTGGGTACCCGAGGTCGTCCGTCCTAGCCGCCTGCTGCGTCCGCAACCGGCTGCCGGGGCCTCACGCTGTCCCGTCTGCCAGTAGCGCTCGGCGAGCGCGCCTTTCGCGGCGTATTGCGTGCGGTTCAAAGCCAGATACTGGAGGCCGTTTGCATATTTGGGCCTAGATACGCCGGGTAAGACTCGAACCGCTAGATGGCCACCGCGAGCAATTGTCGGTCTCGGTCAACACCCGCCCTTGTGGCGGGAACCCCTGGCTCAGCTGACGGTGAAACGAAATGGCGCGCTGGCGCGCCACACCCCCCGCACCTGCGGCGGATAGAGGGGTTCCTGCCACAAGGGCGGGAATGACGGCTGTGAAGGGGTTTGGAGATTGCCGACCACTCATGCGCTCGTCGCCGCGAAATAATATGGGACCGGTAACAAAAGTTCGTTGACGAGGGTCCGCCGAGCGCGAAAGCTGCGCCCGAGCCTGGAGAGACATCCGGGACGGGAGGACACCATGAAACACCTGACGCGGCCCCTGGCCGCCGCCGCGCTCGCCGCGAGCCTGCTGGCGACTACCGCCCCCGCCGCGCTGGCCCAAGCCCCCGCCAAGCCTCCGCCCGCCGCCGCCCTGAAGCTCAACGCCAAGGGCTATCTGGAGACCCCGGGCCTCAACGTCCTGGTGTTCAGTAACGGCTCCGAGGACCTGTTCAACGACGCCAAGATGAGCGGGGTCGAACTGATCCAGCACGGGGTGCGCACCGTCACCAACGGCGACGTGCGGCTGAGCCCCACGCCCGGCCAGTGGGACCCGATGGCCAAGCTGGTCGCGCGCAAGGTCGACCCGGCCACCGGCGCGATCACCGCCACCCTGGCGTTCGTCGGCCAGGACTTCGGCTACACGATCCGCGTCGAGCCGCGCGGCGAGGCCTTCACCGTCAGCGTCACCCTCGACAAGCCCCTGCCCGCCGCCCTGGAGGGCAAGGCCGGGTTCAATCTCGAGGTCCTGCCCTCGGCCTATTTCCGCAAGACCTTCCTGGCCGACGGCAAGCCGGGAAGCTTCCCGCTCTATCCCAGCAGCCCGATGGCCGCGCCGATCGACGGCCGCGCCGAGCCCCTGCCGCTGACCACCGCCAGCCGCTTCGTGCTGGCCCCGGAGGACCCGACGCGGCGGATCACCATCACCGGCACGGCGCCCCTGTCGCTGTATGACGGCCGCAACCAGGCTCAGAACGGCTGGTACGTGCTGCGCGCCCTCCTCCCCGCCGGCAAGACGGGCCGGGTGATCGAATGGACCGTCTCGGCCAACGCCCTGCCCGGCTGGGTGCGCCCGCCCTCGATCGCTCACTCCCAGTTGGGCTATATGCCCGGCCAGAAGAAGGTGGCGATCATAGAGCGCGACCCGGCCGATCCGCCCAAGGCCCAGGCCCGGCTGCTGAAGGTGAGCGAGACCGGCGCCTTCACCCCCGTTCTGACCAGCGCCTTGAGCGCCTGGCGGCCTTGGCTGCGCTACGCCTACGCCGATTTCGACTTCTCGTCGGTGACCGCGCCGGGCCTCTACGTGATCGACTACGCCGGCCGGCGCACCGCGCCGTTCCGCATCGATCCGGCCCTCTATGACGACGCCTGGCACCCGACCCTGGACGTCTATTTCCCGGTCGCCATGGACCATATGTTCGTCAACGAGGCCTATCGCGTCTGGCACGGCGACGCCCATCGCGACGACGCCCTGCAGGCCCCGCTCAATCACGAACACCTGGACCTCTACGCCCAGGGCCCCACCACCGACACGCCGTTCAAGCCGATGGAGCACATCCCCGGCCTCAATGTCGGCGGCTGGTTCGACGCGGGCGACTTCGACATCCGCACCCAGACCCACTACGCGGTCGTGCGCACCCTGGTCGACACGTGGGAGCAGTTCCGCCCGACCCGCGACGAGACCTCGATCGACGAGACCCGCCGCCACGTCGCGATCCACGTCCCCGACGGCGCGCCCGACCTGCTGCAGCAGATCGAGCACGGCACGCTGCAACTGCTGGCCCAGCACAAGGCGGTCGGCCACGCGATCCACGGCATCGTCGAGCCGGACCTCGGGCAGTACACCCACCTGGGCGACGCGGTGACCAAGACCGACGGCCTGGTCTATGACCCCGCCCTCGGCCCCGACCAGGCCAAGGACGGCCGCAGCGGGGTGAAGGACGACCGCTGGGCCTTCACCAGCAAGTCGACGCCGCTGAACTACGGCTCGATCGCCGCCCTGGCCGCGGCCAGCCGGGCCCTGCGCGGCTATCGCGACGCGCTCGCCGATGACTGCCTGGCCACCGCCCAGCGGGTCTGGGACGACGAGCACAGCCACGCCCCCGACCTTTTCCACCACGGCAACACCACCGGCGGCGACCTGGTCGACGAGGAGTTCAGCGCCGCTGTCGAGCTGCTGATCACGACCAAGGACCCGAAGTACGCCGCGCGGATCGACGCGCTGTGGCCCAAGGTCGAGCCGCGCTTCGTCCAGAACGCCGACCTCGCCGCCCGCGCGGTCCCGTTCATGCCGCCGGCCTTCAAGGCGCGGATGGAACCGGCGGTGCGGGCCTACAAGGCCAAGAGCGACGCGCTGCTGGCCGAGAACCCGTTCGGCGTGCCGATCGCCATGGGCGGCTGGGCCGGCAGCGGCGGCGTCGCCGAGTTCGGCCTGACCCACTGGGCCCTGCACCGCGCCTTCCCCGAGATCATCGACGGCCAGGCGGTGTTCCGGTCGCTGAACTACCTCTATGGAACCCATCCGGGCTCGGACATCTCGCTGGTCTCGGCCGTGGGCACGGTCTCGAAGGAAGTCGCCTACGGCAACAACCGCGCCGACTTCAGCTTCATCGCCGGCGGCGTCGTCCCCGGCGAACTGATCGTCAAGCCGGACTTCCCCGAGAACAAGGAGGACTGGCCGTTCTTCTGGGGCGAGAACGAGTACGTCGTGAACGTGGGGGCCAGCTACATTCAGCTGGTCAACGCGGCGGCGGCGCTGGCGCGGGAGAAGCACTAGCGCTCCCCTCAACACCGTCATCCCGGGCCTCGTGCCCGGGACCCCTGGTTCAGCAGACGGTGAAGCACATTGGCGCGCTGGCGCGCCACATCTCTGCACCTGCGGCGGACAGAGGGGTCCCGGGCACGAGGCCCGGGATGACGGCTCTTATTGGGGCGGATCCACCTTCGCCCAGACCCGCCGCTCCGCCCCGAACCGGTCCGGGACCACGGCGCAGGCCACGTCCAGCACCATGGTCTGGCGCGTCTTCACATCATAGGCCGGCCAGGCCGGTTGCCCCGGCGCCGACGGCCGGCCGGTCCGCGCGAAATTGGCCCACATGGTGCTGATGTTCCCGGCCGCCGCGAACCGGTCGGCGCGGTCGCCGGCCAGGGTGGTGGGCGAGGCGACGGTGTTGAACACCAGGGGGATGTCGCTGGCGTGCATGGCCCCCAGCTCGATGTCGGTGCCGTCCATCTTGCGGTTTGAGCGATAGGCGATGTTGTAGACATAGACCGGGGCCCGCCCCTGGGCGGCCTTGCGCTCGGCCGTCACCACCGAGCCCGCGCCCATGGCGTAGTAGCTGGCGGCGGCCAGGTAGATGTCGCTGGGCGTCGCGCCCGGGCGGTCGGAACGGTAGGCGTCGATCAGGGTCTGGGCCCGGTCGCCGAACCGCCCCGACAGCCGCGCCTTCAGCCCCGCCTCGTCCAGCTTGAAGGCCTCGACGTCCTTCGCGGTCCAGGCGAAGAACGCCGCCTCGGTGTCCAGCCAGCCGACGACCAGCGGCTTGTCGGCGGCGCTGGCCGGGGCGGTCGGGTCGAACGGGTGATGGGGCAGCAGATCGCCGTCGACGATCGGGCCGTAGGTGCCGGGCGTCAGCGACTGGATGCCCCGCCAGCCGCCGCTGTCGCTCTTGACCTTGGCGGCCAGGGCCTTCTGGGCGGCCAGGATCTGGGGCGCGGACACGTCCAGCACCTTGCGCCAGTCGGCCGGGGCGATCCCCAGCTGCTCCAGGAACATCCGCGTCGTCTGGGCCGCGACGTCCGGCGTCGTCACCCGCACCACCGGACCGCTCTGAATGACGGCCTTGGAGAACAGCGGCGCCACCGAGGGCATGGCGTAGAGGCACGAGGTCTTGGCCCCGCCGCCGCTCTCGCCGAAGATCGTCACATTGGTCGGGTCGCCGCCGAACGCGGCGATGTTGCGCTGGACCCACTTCAAGGCGAGCACGATGTCGGACAGGCCCTGGTTGCCGGAGCCGGCGTACTCGGCCCCGCCCAGTTCGCCCAGATACAGGAAACCCAGAATGCCCAGCCGATGGTTGGTGGCCACCACCACAACGTCGTGCTCGCGGGCCAGCATCGACCCGTCCTGGGCGCTGCTGCCGCCAGAGCCGGTCGTGTAGCCGCCGCCGTGACTGTAGACCATCACCGGCTTGCCCTTGCCCCCGCTCGCCGGGGTCCAGACGTTCAGCACCAGGCAGTCCTCGCCGGGCGGCGGCTCGTTGACGCCGTAGACCGTGCTGGGATCCTGCAGCGTCGGCGTGCCCAGCCGGGTGGCGTCGAACACGCCGGTCCAGGGCGCGGCGGGCTTGGCCGGCTTGAAGCGGTTCACGCCCGAGACGCTGGCCCCGTACGGAACGCCCTTGTAGGCGTCGACGCCGCCCGTGCGCACGCCGCGCATCCGGCCCTCGGCGATGGCGATCTCGACGGGCTCGGACGGCGCGTCGGCGCAGGCGGCCATCGGAACCGCCAGGAGGCCGGCGGCGGCCGCGCCTCCGACCAGCAAGCGGCGGCGATCGACGCCGGTGTCGGGATTGGACGACGTCATGAGCGGCTCCTGTCTATTCACCGTCTCCCCGGCGAAGGCCGGGGCCCAGATTCATCCGGAACGGCTCGTGGGTTTCACCTGGGTCCCGGCCTTCGCCGGGAAGACGGAAAAAGGGGGGCGTCCTATCGGCACATCTTGTCGAGTTCGGCCCCGCCCCAGGCCGGCGCTTGCGGCGGCAACGGCAGGCCCTTGGCCTTCATCGCCTCCTCCAGGGTGGTGGGGACGGCGGTCGCCTGCGTCTTGAAGTCGGCGGCGTAGAACCTGTCGCGCTCAGCCTCGGCCAGGCCCACGAAGATCACGCCGTTGTCGCGGTACAGCTTCAGCAGGCGGGGCGCCATGCGGGCGTCGAAGGCGCCGGCGTGCATCAGCAGCACATAGGGGATGTCGCGGCCGTACAGCTTGGCCGACAGGGCGCGCTCGAAGTCCAGGCTGTCCTGAGCCGCCTTCAGGTAGCTGGCCTCCAGCACGGCCACCGCCGCGGCGTCGCCCTTGGCCATGCAGCGGGCGTAGGGCTCGTTCCAGGCGTAGTCGCCGAAGCTCATGGTCACGCTGGCGACGCGGTAGCCCTTGGCCTTCAGCGCCTTGCGGGCCGCCGCGTGCTTCTCCGGCGTCTCGCCCTCGTTGAGATAGGGATAGCGCACCCACCGCCAGTCCTGGCCTGCCATGTGCCTTTCCAGCAGCGGCTCGTTGCGGACGAGGTCGGCCTCCCAGTCGGACAGGCTGTTGGAGTTCAGGCTCATGTGCGACCAGGTGTGGTTGGCCAGCGGATGGCCCGCCGCGCGCCACAGCGACAGCACGCCCACCGAGTCCGGCTCGCGCTCTTCCTGCACCCCGTTGACGAAGCCGTAGACGGGACCGGTCCTGGCGTCATGGAAGGCGGCCAGCAGCCGGCCGGCGACCTCGATGCGGGTGACGCCGGGCGGCAGGGGGGCGTGGGCGGGCAGGTCGTCGAAGGTCAGGGCGATCTTCACCGGCGCGGCGGCATGACCGACGCCCGCCGTCATCGCGACCACCGCCAGCGGCGCGACCCATCGCGTCCAGAACCCGCTCTTGCGACCCGTGCTGCCCATGCGTTCTCCCCGTCTCATTCCTTGGCGAATGATAACGGTAACAGTTATGCCCGCGTTCGCCACGACCGCAAGATGGGTCGAGGTCGTAGTCGAATTCCTCTGGACTTATCCATAGCTCGCCAGTTATACGTCAACTCATAGCCAGAGAGTTATGAGTTCCCATGCCAGACGCTCACGACACGCTTTTTCGGACGCTCGCCGATCCCACCCGACGGGGGATCTTCGAGCGGCTGTGCCGCGACGGCGAACAGACGGTGGGGGCCCTGACGGCCCTGGCCGGGGTGTCCCAGCCGGCGGTCTCCAAGCACCTGGGCGTGCTGAAACAGGCCGGGCTGGTGCGCGATCGCCATGAGGGCCGACAGACCCATTACAGCGCTCAGCTCAACGCCCTGGCTCCGCTGACCGACTGGACCAGCCGCATGGCCGGCTTCTGGGAGGCCCGCTTCGACACCCTCGAGGACCTGCTCAACAGGATGGACCAATGACCACCGCCGACACCCAGCTCCGCACCGTCGTCGTCGAACGCGACATCGCCCATCCGCCCGAGAAGTTGTGGCGCGCCCTGACCCAGCCGCACCTGATCGCCGAATGGCTGATGAACAACGACTTCCAGCCCGTGGTCGGCCACGGCTTCCAGCTGCGCGGCGAATGGGGCGGGGTGCTGGACTGCGAGGTCCTGGCGCTCGAGCCGAACCGGACGCTGTCCTACAGCTGGAACCACGACAATCCGGATCCCGCCTACGCCCTGCAAAGCGTGGTCACCTTCACCCTGACCCCGACCGACAAAGGCACGCACCTGCGCATGGAACAGACCGGCTTCCGGCCCGACCAGAAGCAGGCCTATGGCGGCGCCCACGCCGGCTGGAAGACGTTCCTCGGCAATCTGGACCAGCTGCTGGCGCGGCTGGACTAGCCCCCTTCGAAGGAGCCCTCCCTTGAACTGGAACACCCTCATCCGCCAGACCCACCGCTGGCTGTCCATCGCCTTCACGGCCGGCGTCGTCGGCTACATGATCGTCATGACTCGGGGCCAGCCGCCCGGCTGGGTCGGGCTGTTCGCCCTGGTTCCGCTGATCTTGCTCCTGGTCACGGGGCTGTACATGTTCGTGCTGCCCTATGTCCGAGGACGCGGGCGACGCACCGGCGGATAGGAGCCGCGCCATGACCACCGAACCGACCCTGCTGTCGGGCGGCAACCCCAAGATCCCCAAGGGCGAGGGCGACGGGCCGGTCCAGGCCTATATCGCCGCCATGCCGGGCTGGAAGCAGGGCGTCGGCCGCCGGCTGGACGCGCTGATCACGGCCGCCATCCCGGACGTGCGCAAGGCGGTGAAGTGGAGCACGCCCTTCTACGGCCTGGGCGACGGAAGCTGGTTCCTGGCCCTGCACGCCTATACGCGGTTCGTGAAGGTGGCCTTCTTCCGGGGCGCGGCGCTGCGGCCCGTTCCGCCGGGCGCGTCCAAGAAGCCGGACGTGCGTTACCTGGACATCCACGAGACCGATCCGCTGGACGAAGCCCAGTTCACCGACTGGGTCAGACAGGCCAGCCAACTGCCGGGCGAACGCCTGTGATCAAGCGTACCGAGGTGAGACGATGAAAAAGACGATGGGCGGAACGCCTGAAGGACCGCCTTCCGAGCTGATCGACGCGGCGATCAAGAACCTGGACGGCTGGCGGGGCGAGACCCTGGCCAGGATCCGCGCGCTGATCCACGAGGCCGATCCCGACGTGGTCGAGGAGTGGAAGTGGGGCATTCCAGTGTGGTCGCACGACGGCATCCTGTGCACCGGCGAGACCTACAAGGCGGCCGTGAAGACCACCTTCGCCAAGGGCGCGTCGCTGGACGATCCCTCGGGCCTGTTCAATTCCAGCCTGGAGGGCGCCACCCGCCGGGCCATCGATTTCCGCGAGGGCGAGACGATCGACGCGGCGGCCTTCAAGGCGCTGATCCGCGCAGCCGTGGCGCTGAACGCCTCCAAGCCGCCCAAGGCGAAGAAGAAGAGCGGCTGAGGCGGGAGCGAAAACCTCGCCCTTCGACGAGCTCAGGATGAGGTTTTCGACTGCCGAGGTCCGCGCCATGGCCCTCATCCCGAGCTTGTCGAAGGACGAGGGCCAAGCGCTGCGCTGAACGTTAGGCCAGGGTGGTGACCACCTCGATATTACCGTGGACCGCCTTCGAATAGGGGCAGATGCCGTGCGCGGCGTCGATCAGGGCCAGGGCGACGTCGCGATCAACGCCCGGCAGGCTGACGCTCAGGCGCGCTTGCAGGAAGAAGCCGTCCGCGCCGTTGGCCAGGTCGATCTCGGCGTCGACCGAAGGGTCCGTCAGGGTGATCTTTTGCTGACCGGCCGCCAACTGGATGGCGCCGAGATAGCAGGTCGACCAGGCCGCGCCGAACAGGTTCTCGGCGGCGGGGTGGGGCTGCGGCAGCTTGATGTCCAGGAAGCCGTCGGCGCTGGTCGCCGCGCCATTGGCGCCGGCCGTGGTGTGGGTCTTGCCGGTGGCGAGGATCTTGGCGGTCATGGGGTGTTCCTTCTTGATGGCGATTTATATCGTATCCGATCTAATCGGACGCGGTGTAACTAGCTATCACCCCACGGCGAGTCAAGCCCTTCCGATTTAATCGGATACGATTTATATAGAGGACCACGAAGACGCCCTGGACAGCCCCATGACCCAGACCGACAGCGACGACCGCAAGCTTCCGAAGTTCCTGTGCTTCGCCGTCTATTCGGCGAACCTGGCGTTCGGCCGCGCCTACAAGCCCCTGCTCGACGCCCTGGGCCTGACCTACACCCAGTTCATCGCCCTGGTGGCGCTGAGCGACGAGGACGACCAGACGGTGGGCGCCTTGGGCGAGAAGCTGTTCCTGGAGTCCAACACCCTGACCCCCATCCTCAAGAAGATGGAGACGCTGGGCTACATCCAGCGCCGGCGCGATCCGGCCGACGAGCGCCAGGTGCGACTGAGCCTGACACCGGCCGGCCGCCGCCTGGTCGAGGCCGATCCCAGCGCGTCGCTGGTGGACGCCACCGGTCTGGGCGACGACTTCGAGACAGTGCTGTCGTCGGTCGCCCAGCTTCGCGACAACCTGCTGAGCGCCGGCAAGACCTAAGCCCCCCCGGCTCGACGCTGGCCGTAACCGGGACTACACACTGCAACCTCTTGGCGGGGGCCTCCAACATTCCAGGGCGCGAGCGGATCACGAGGGCCTGGGGGTCCAAGGGAGGGATCCTCCTTCGCGCGCTGGTGCTGGCGACCGCCCTGCTGTGGGCCTCGCCCGCGCCCGCCGAGGAGCCCCAGCAGCAACTCCCGAAACTGCGCCACACCGCCTGGAGCCAGGACACCGGCGCGCCGCCCAACATCTGGGCGATCGGCCAGTCGCCGCAGGGCGACCTGTGGCTGGCCAGCGGCGCGGGTCTCTATCGTTTCGACGGGGTGCGCTTCGAGCAGTTCCGGTCGGACGGCGTCCGCGCCCTGCCCAGCGAGATCATGGGCGCCATGCTGGTCACCCCGGCGGGCGACGTCTGGGTCGGCTATCACTCCGGCGGGATCTCGGTCATCCGCGACGGCCGGATCACCAACTATGCCGACGGCCCGCCCAAGGGCACCGTCAAGCAGTTCGTCCAGGGACCGGACGGCGCGGTCTGGATCGCCAGCTTCGGCGGCGTGGCCATCTTCCGCGACGGCCGCTGGACCTCGGTGAAGTGGGATCCGGCCTACGGACGGCCGTTCAACATGCTGGCGGGGCGCGACGGAAGCCTCTGGGTTGCCGCCCAGCACGCCTTCCTCCGCATCGATCCGGTTACGCTGCGCGTCCAGAAGACCAACGAACCGGTCAGCGGCGCCTGGGCCCTGACCGAGGCGCCCGACGGCCGCCTGTGGCTCTCGGACGAGGCGCTGGGCCTGCGGATCCTGGATCCCGCCCAGGTCCTGCGGCCCGACTTCGTTCCCGCGCGCAAGGCGCCCTCGCCGGCCCAGCTGCTGGTGCCACGCCGCCTGCTGTTCGACAGCGCCGGCGTCCTGTGGGGCGCCCATGAGGACGGCAAGGGGATTTTCCGGATCCTCGACCCGCGGCGCGCGCCCTCCAACCGGATCCTGACCCAGGCCGACGTCGACCAGACCTATGGCGCGACCCAGGGCCTGACGTCCGACCTGCCGGGCGCGCTGTTCCAGGATCGCGAGCGCAACATCTGGGTCGGCGGCACCCTGGGCCTGGACCGCTTCAGCGTGGCCGACATCGTCACCGCGCGGTCCATTCCGTCCAGCACGCGCGAGGGCTATCGCGCCGTGGTGACGCCGCAGGGAAGGCTGTACCTGGCCGACGCCGACACCCTGTACCGGTTCGACGACGCAGGGCGGCCCGAGGCGATCCATCGCGGCCTGGGCCATCCGAACGAGCTGTGCGCCGGCCGCGACGGCCAGGTCTGGATGGCCGCCGACCGGGGCCTGTCGCGCCTGGAGGGCCGACGCCTGGTCCCCATGCCCTTGCCGCCCGCCGCCCAGCGCCGGGTCGTCCTGGCCTGCGCCCAGGACGGCGCGGGCGACCTGTGGGCCTCGATCGCCGGCGTCGGTCTGTTCCGGCAGGACGGCGCGACCTGGCGCGGCCCGCTCAAGGCCCACCTTCCCGACGGCTTTTTCCCGCGCATCCTGGTGGCCAGCGCCAAGGGCGACATCTGGGCCGCCGATCCCGGCTTCGACCTGTTCGCGATCGGCAAGGCCGGGGTTCGCCGCATCACGGCGGCCGACGGCCTGGACATCGGCGAGATCAAGTTCATCAAGGCCGACGCCCAAGGCGGCGTGCTGGCCGGCGGCGAGCGCGGCCTGGCGCGTGGCGGGCTGGAGGGGCGCTTCCAGTCCCTGACCGTCGACCGCCGCCCGGCCCTGAGCCTGGTCTCGGGCATTGCCGAAGACGGCCTGGGCGCCACCTGGATTGGCACCATCCATGGCGTGATCAAGCTGTCGACCCGCGCCCTGGACAAGGCCTTCGCCGACCCGGCCGCGCCGCTCGACATGCGCCGGTTCGACGTGCGCGACGGCCTGTCCGGCGCGCCCCAGCAGCACTGCTGCCACGGCACGGTGTTCGCCGACGGCCGCCAGCGCATCTGGCTGCTGACCAACCGGGCCGTGGGCTGGGTCGATCCCCGCGCCCTGAGCCACAACCCCGTGCCGCCGACGGTCAGCATCCTGGGCGTGACGGCCAACAACGAACCGCGCGCCGTCCGGCCGGACATGCGGCTGATGAGCAATGTCCGCGACCTGAGGATCGACTTCGCCGCCCCCAGCCTGGTGGCGCCCGACCGGGTGCGCGTCCTCTACCGGCTGCGGGGCGTGGACGCCGACTGGGTCGACCCCGGCGCGCGGCGCCAAGCCTTCTACACGCGACTGCGGCCGGGCCATTACCGCTTCTCGGTCATCGCGGCCAACAACGACGGCGTCTGGAACAAGACCGGCGCGACCCTCGACTTCGTCATTCCGCCGACCTTCGTGCAGTCGCGAACCTTCCTGGCGCTACTGGCCCTGGGGCTGGCCTCGATCGTCGGCGGGGCCTTCTTCCTACGCCTGCATTTCGCGGCGCTGCGGATCGAGCAGCGGTACGAGGCGCGGTTGGCCGAGCGGGAACGCATCGCGCGGGAGCTGCACGACACCCTGCTGCAGACCGTCCAGGGCCTGGTCCTGAAGTTCCACGGCCTGGTCGGCGGCCTGCCGAGCAACGCCGTACGGGGCCAGATGGAAGAGGCCCTCGATCGCGCCGAACTGGTCGTCACCGAAAGCCGCGACCGGATCATGGACCTGCGCACCGTCCGGTCCAGCGAGGATCTGGTGCGACGCCTGCGCGGCGCGGCCGACCTCTCCACGTCCAGGCGCCCGCCGGAGCTGCGGGTGATCAGCCAGGGCGAGACCCGGCGCATGATCCCCTCGGCTCTGGACGAGATCATCCAGATCGGGTCCGAGGCGATCCGCAACGCGGTGAGCCATTCGGGCGGTGATCTGGTCGAGGTCGAGGTCGCCTTCGAGCCGGCCGCGTTCCGGCTGACGGTGTCAGACAACGGCGTCGGCATTCCCGCCGGCCGGCTCGAGCACGCCGCGCGGCAGGGCCACTACGGCTTCGTCGGCATGCGCGAGCGCGCCCGCAACCTGGGCGGCGAACTGGCGGTCGACGGCCAGGACGGCACGCGCGTCGAACTGATCGTTCCCGCCCGCAACGCCTATGAGACCCGGCGCTGGTTCCTGGACCGCCTGCTGCGGCCGCCGGAACGCGTCGAGATCCAGGCCCCTTCCGGATGCTCGCCCGGATAGCGCCTATCGCGTGCGCGTCACCTCCGGCAGGGCGTAGACGCCGGAGAGCACCGCTTCGGTCGGCACATAGGCGCGCACCAGCAGGGCGAACTGGCCGTCGGGCGCGGGCAGCCAGTTGGCTTTCGCGGTCGGGTCGGCCGGCTCGCGGTTCGACAGGGTCAGGGTCAGCGAGCCGTCGCTCGCGAAGACCAGCTCGTCGGCGTCGAGATTGACCGTGCCCAGGTTGGTCCGCCCG
The DNA here is from genome assembly GCF_011045195.1 of Caulobacter soli. Taxonomy (GTDB): domain Bacteria; phylum Pseudomonadota; class Alphaproteobacteria; order Caulobacterales; family Caulobacteraceae; genus Caulobacter; species Caulobacter soli. The sequence goes on from NZ_CP049199.1 coordinate 4,440,791, forward strand.
TTGGGGCTGACGGCCTGCATGTAATAGTCCTGGTCGTACATGCTCAGCGACCAGAAGCCGCCGCGCGCGCGATCCACCGGCGGCAGGCCGCCCTTCGGGAAGGTGATCGTGTAGGTGTAGCGCCCCTGCAGCAATGCGCCCTTCGCATCCGTGCCGCGGGTGAAGTAGATCGCCTCGTGATAGTCGTTGACGTAGATGTAGATCACCGCCGCCTGGGCGCGGCCGAACCAGTCGGTTCCCCAGGCCCCGCCGTTCTCCTGACGCTGCCAGCCGCCGCCCGCGCCGACGCCGACCTGGTGGTACTTGGCGGACTCGAACAGTTGGGCCTCGGCGATCAGGGCGGCCCGGTCGATCAGCGCCTTCCACGCCGGATCGCTGTCCCGCAGCGCCAGCAGGGTTCGGGCCTGGTCGGCCATCGGCGCGTCGTCGGACGAGACCTTGGGATTGAAGTCCAGCGCGGCCTTCAGGTCGTCCCAGAAGGTGGCGGCATGGACGGGGCGACTGCGCAGCACGTCGGGGTCGGCGGCGATCAGTTCGGGCGTGATCGGCGGCGGATAGACCTTGTTGCGCGCGCTGGCTTCGCAGTCGAAGGTCTTCAAGCCGGACGTGTTCTCGCTCAGGGGATACGCCCCGATCTGGTTCAACACCGCCCGCGCCTGGGCCTTGGAGTCCGCCGAGTGAGCGGTGAAGCTGCGCCCCATGGCGACGGCGATGTTGGTCGGCGAGCGCAGCACGTCGACGAAGCCTTCCGGCGGCTCGCCTTTCCAGTCCGGCCCAACCAGCAGGAACTTGCCGCCCGGCGTCTTCGAGGCCGAGCCCAGCTGGTGGATCACGGTGGTGAACAGGTCGACGATCTGGATGGTCCAGTAGTGGCCTTCAGGAACCTGAGTCGGGGTCTGGATCACCACGCCGTCAGCGGTCAGGTCAGCAAAACCGACGCCGTAAATGGTGTCGCTGTTGGGCGTGACGACCCTGCGCTGGGCTGGCGACATGTAGTCGTCGAGATAGCCCATCGTGTTCTTGGGCGCCCCGGGGAAAAGCCCCATCGTCGCGCCCGGCCCCTCCTTCATCACCTCCCAGGAACTGGTCCGCCCGAAGGTGTCGACGGCGGGATAGCCCCAATGGAAGACGATCTTGGCCAGGGCTTCGACATAGGCCTGGTTGGCCAGCCTGGCGGCCACGCCGGCGGAATCGGCGAGGTCGGGATGGGCGGCGTTGAACTGCCGCGCGACATAGGGAACGGCCTGGTCCGGCATGGGAGCGCCTCCTGGAGGAGTCGCCAGCCTATTGCCCCGGGGGCGGGGTCTTAATCGGGCGAACCCCTGCGAGCCCCGATGTTTTCCCCTAGGCGAGGCGGGTGCCGGTCTCGCCGGTGAGCGACTTCCTCGTCCTTCGACAGGCTCAGGATGAGGAATTCGAATTCAGCCGCCTGAGAAGTAGCCCTCATCCTGAGCTTGTCGAAGGACGAGGGCGGTCCCCCCTCAGCTCTCCAGCCGCCCCAACGTCCTGTCGACCAGGCCGTCCAGGTCGCTGGCGTCGTCGCCGAACGTCGCCAGGTCGTCGGACGTCGCCTGGGCGAACAGGGTCACGGCCTCGTCGGACGTGGCGAGCAGGGCGACGGCGGCCTCCGCCTCGTCGGGCGGCCAACGCTCAAGATCGACCCCCAGGCTGGCGAGGCTGGCTTTGAACCGGGCGATATCCATGGCTACAGATCTTCTTCTGTCTCTGGAGATTGGTCTTCAGCGCCGCCCGCCCCCGTTTGAGGAGCGACCGCACCGCCTGTTCCGAGCAGTCCAGGACGTCGGCGATTCTACCAACGTCCAGCTCCTCGAAATAGAACATTGTCAGGGCCTGGTTCTGGCTTTCCGGCAGGCGGTCCAGCGCCTGGCGAAGGCCCTTGGCCCGTTCGATCCGCTCCAGCCGGCCCAGCGCGTCCTCCGGGGTTTCGGCCCGCACGTCGCTCTCGGCCAGGCGATTGATCACCTCCTGCGGCTCGGGGCAGGCCCGCGCGACGCCGCGCAGGGATCGCCGCCGGTCGATGGCCTTGTTGACCGTGATCCGGTGCAGCCAGGTCGAGAACCGGGCGTCCGGCCGCCAGTCCAGCCGCGCCTTCCACACCGAGACGAACACCTCCTGGGCGACGTCCTCGGCCTCGTGCACGTCGCCCAGCACGTTCAGCGCCAGACGGCGCACCATCCGCAGATGACGCTCGACCAGCGGCCGGAAGGCCGAAGGCTCGGCCCCCGCGCAGGCCAGGAACAGATCCTCGTCGGAACGGGTGTCGGCAAGATCAATGTTCGTCGAATGCGGCATTGTCTCAGTCCAAATCAGAATGTTTCTGAAAATGAACCAGGCAATAGACGTGCCATATTTCGAATAACGACGACAGTAAAACGATCCGTTATTTAACGGAAATGTTCGACATTATCATTCCTTTCCTCGTAGACATTTACAGAACGGCTGGAGAAGATCCAGAGACTTTTGATACGAAGGCGACACAGTGCTGCGACGAGCAGCCTCGGTGAGCGTCTCCAGCAAGGAACGGTAAAAGCCGCGCAGCATCACGCCGTCCTGTCCGGCGGCCGAAAAATCGAGACTCGTCGACAGCACCATCAGGATCTGGGTCGCGCGGGCGGCGTGACGGCACATTTGATCCAGCGCCCTGGCCTCGTGGGCCGATTTTGCCGAGGCGATGGCGCGGTACAGCTCCTCGTGCACGGCGGCGAGCACGTCGCGTGGGTTCTGGTTGAGATTGCGCGCGGCGGCATAGGCCCCGTAGGCCTTCGAGTTAGCTGTCGTCATTGCTGTTGCTGGCTCCGAGAATGGCCTTGATCTGGGCTTGAAGAAGCTGGGCGGCGGAGAGCTCGCTCTCCATGTTCGCGTACTTGGTCACCAGCCGGGCGCGGTAGTCCTCGGCGTCGGTGCGGATGTCGTCCGACTTGCTGGACAGGTCGGTGTCGATCGTCTCCAGGCTGGCGATCTGGGCCTGGATCGTGCCGTTGGTGGTGTTGGCGTAGCCGTTCAGCAGGCTGGTGATCTTGTTGGCGAAGCCTTGGTCGACCTTGATCGCGATCGGTCCGGTGGTCGCCGGCGACAGGGCGAACGACAGCCCTTCGTAGATCGTGCCCTTGGCGCCGCTGATCAGGCTGCCCGACACCGTGAACAGGCCGGTCTTGCCGCCCACCGTCACGTCGGTGATCGCGCCGTCGGTCGCGGTGACGTCCAGGCTGAAGTCGAACGACTGGGTGGTGGCGTTCTTCATCAGCTTCAGGCCGGCGTTGTCGGCGGTGAAGCTGGTCTCGAAGAAGCTGGCCACGCTGGAGAGGTTGGTCAGCAGCAGGTTGTCCAGCGTGCTCTCGCTGGACAGCTGCAGCTTGTTGTTGGCGTCGAAGGTCAGGCCCAGGTCGGCCAGGTCGGCGACGTCGTCGCCGGCCGAGCTGGGCGACCCCGACAGCACCGCGCTCAACTGGCGGCCCGAGTCGCGCAGGATGCTGTCGGCGAACAGCACCGCGTCGGCCGACACCGTGCCGTCCGAGCCCACGGTCTGGTTGGTGACCACGAAGTCGCGCAGGGCGTTGTAGGCGGTGACGAAGCCGGTGATCGCCGTCTTGATGTCGTCGTAGTTGGCCTCGACGTCCAGGGTGATGGTCTGGCCGGTGGTCGTGCCCTGCAGCAGCGAGATCGACAGGCCGGGGATTACGTCGTCCAGCTCGTTGCCGTCGCTGGTGATGGTCTGTTGGTCGATGGTGACGATCGAGGGCTGGGCCGCCTGGAGCTGCGAGGCGAAGGCGCCGGTGGAGTCGGTCAGGCCGATGCCCAGGGCCACGTCGCCGCCCGACGTGGTCGAGACGCTGATCGCCTGGTTGGTGTCGCTGGTCGACAGCACCAGGCGCGCCCCGCCTCCGGTGCTGATCACCGTGGCGGTGACGCCGCTGGTCGCGGTCTGGGCGTTGATGGCGGTCGACAGGTCGTTCAGCGTCATGCCGCTGGTGACGGTGATGTCGACGGCCGTTCCACTCGCGGCGCTCAGCGACATCACCCCGTCCAGGCCCAGCGCCGTCTTGGCCGAGGCCTGGGTGGCGGAAGCCACCTTCTGGGCCTTGGCCAGCTGGGTGACGGTGATCTCGTAGGAGGCGGCCGTGGCGTCGGTGTCGGCGGCGACGGCCAGCACGCCCGTGGCGTCGCTGCCGTCCGAGGCGGTCAGATAGGCCTGCTTCTCGTCGAAGGCGTTGGTGGTGGTCGAGATCGCGCTGAAGGTCGACGAGGCCAGGCTGGACATCGAAGTCGACACCGCCTGCAGCAGGGTCTGCAGGGTCTGGTACGACGAGATCTTGGTCTTGTTGGCGGTGACCTTGGCGTCGATCGTGTCGGCGCGGGCGGTCTGCTGGGCCACGGCCGCGCTGATCAACGCGTCGGTGTCCAGGCCCGACACCGCGCCGGTGACGTGGCTGGTCGAACCGGAGGTCGAGACGCTGCTGGTCGTGGTCACGGCGAGCCTTCAAGCGAGGAATGAAAGAAGTGGCGGGAGAGCCAGGGAACCCTCCCGCCGAGGTGGGTCGCGGCTACTGCAGCAGCTTCAGAAGCGACTGGCTCATCGAGTTCGCTTGCCCGAGGGCGGCGATCGCTGCGCTGGTCAGGGTCTGGGCGTTGGTGAACTTCGTCTGTTCCGAGGCGATATCGACATCAGAGATCGCCGATTTCGCCGACTGCAGGTTCTCCAGCGACGTGGAGATCACGTCGCCGCGGTAGGAGAAGCGCGACAGGGTCGCGCCGACATTGGCCCGCGACTTCGACACCTGGGTGATCGCCGTATCGATCGCGTCCATCGCCGTGGCCGCCGAGGCGGCGCTGGTGATTGACGTGCCCGAAATGCCCAGCGAGGCGGTGTCCGACGCGTCCAGCTTGACGCTGATCGTGTCGCTGCTGCTGGTGCCGACCAGGAAGTTGACGCCCGTACCGTTGGTATAGGCGCTGGTCCCCGTGCCGGCCGTGGCGGTCCAGGAGGTGGTGTTGACCGAGTCCGCCAGCAGGTCGTCGGCGGTGGCCTTGGCCGTGCCGGCGGCGTTCAGCAGCAGATTGCCCGAGTCGTCGACATAGTCGCCGACGTCGATGGTCGTCGCCGTGCCGTCGGCCAGATAGCTGACAGCCCCCAGGGCGGTGTTGCCGGTCGCCACCTTGAAGTAGTCGGTGTCGGCCGTGCCGGCGGAGCCGGCCGTTCCCAGGGTCACCGACACCGAGGTCCCGCTGGAAGACAGCAGGGCCACCCCGTTGAAGTTCGTGGTCGACGCGATGTCGTCGATTTCCGAACCCAGCTGGGTGTACTCGGCGTTGATGTAGCTGAGGTCGTCGGTGCTGGAGCTGCCCGACTGCGCCTGGGCCGTCAGCGACTTCATCCGTTGCAGGATGTCGGCGATGTTGGACAGGGCGCCGTCGGCCGTGTTCAGCACCGAAGTGCCGCTGGTGACGTTGGTGGCGGCTTGGTTCAGCACGGTGATGTCAGCGTTCATGGACGTCGCGATGGCTAGACCCGACGCGTCGTCCTTGGCGCTCACGATCCGCGAGCCGCTCGACAGCTTGGCCAGGGATTCGCTCTGCGCGGCGCTGTTGGTGTTCAGGTAGCGCAGGGCGGTGTTGGCCGCTGTGTTGGTTGAGATGACAGGCATTTTCTAATCCGGCTCTCTAGCTAGAGGCCGCGCCGGACGACCCGGAGCGGGAAGCCTCCCGCCGTTCTGCGCGGCCAGGCTTCACGGATTGAACGAGGCCCCCACGGCGGATGGGGCGGTTTAATTTGAGACCTGATCCTTCTCCCCTTGCGGGACAAGGTGGCCTCGTGGAGCGAGGTCGGATGAGGGGTTGATCAGCGGATCAGCCGCGAACGACGGACAGGTCAGCGCGCCCCATCATCCGTCAGCTTCGCTGACACCTTCTCCCGCAAGGGGAGAAGGACGTTTCAGGGCGCCACGAAAAAACACCGCCCCATCCGCCCCGCCGCCTCCGTTGAACCCTGCGAACGACGCCGCCCGGCGTCACCGGAGGGTTCTCTCATGACCACTGTCTCGTCGCCCACGAGCGCCGCCACGACGACCACCACCAGCACGTCGACCGGCGTGGCGGCCCTCGGCACGACCGATTTCCTCAAGCTGCTGATGACGCAGCTGACCAACCAGAACCCGCTCGATCCGACCGATCCCACCCAGTTCACCAGCCAGCTGGCGACCTATTCGGGCCTCGAGCAGCAGATCAACATGAACACGACGCTGACGACGTTGTCGGACAACATGTCGTCGCTGCTGACCCAGGTTCAGTTGCTCGCCTCCGGCCAGAGCTAGGGGCGCGCCATGAGCCTTTCGTCCGCCCTCTCGACGGCCGTGTCGGGCCTGACGGCCCAGAGCCTGGCCCTGGCCGCCATCTCCGAGAACATCGCCAACTCCTCGACCACCGCCTACAAGACCAAGGAGGTCGACTTCCAGTCGCTGGTCACCGGCGCGATGGGCTCGGCCAAGTCGACCAGCTCGGTGGTGGCCAAATCCAGCCAGGCGCTGAACGTCGGCGGGGTGATCTCCTCGACCCCCACCTCGACCAATGTCGCCATCGACGGCTCGGGCTTCTTCGTGGTCTCGGCCCATCCGGGCGACACCGCCTCGGACCTGGTCTACAGCCGCAACGGCAGCTTCTCGCGCGACGCCGACGGCTATCTGGTCAACAGCGAGGGCTACTACCTCCAGGGCCTGCCCACCGACGCCGACGGCGCCATCCTGGCCAGCAACGCCAGCGACCTGTCGAACCTGCAGGCCATCAACTTCAACTCGATCGGCGGCACGGCCAAGGCGACCGGGAACGTGGCGATGTCGGCCAACCTGCCGGCCGACGCCACGACGGGCCAGGCCTTCACCACCAGCATGGAGGTGATCGACTCCCTCGGCGTCAGCCACACGGTCGGACAGACCTGGACCAAGACCGGCGACAACACCTGGTCCCTGGCCCTGGCCAACCCGACCTTGACCTCCGACGCCAGCAAGACTTCGGGCGTGGTCACCCCATCGACCGTGTCGGTGACCTTCAACACCGACGGCAGCCTGGCCTCGACCAATCCCTCGCCGGTGTCGGTCAGCATCACCGGCTTCTCGACCGGGGCGGCGACCAGCGCCATCAACCTGAACCTGGGCACGTCCGGCGGCACCGACGGCCTGACCCAGTTCGCCTCGACCTCCTCGACCCTGTCGATCAACCCGACCTTCGAACAGGACGGCGCCAACTATGGCGAGCTGTCGGGCGTGACCATCGACGCCAACGGCCTGGTCACCGCCAATTTCGACAACGGGGTGAGTCTGGCGATCTACCAGATCCCGGTCGCCACCTTCTCCAATCCCAACGGCCTGACCCACGTCTCGGGCACGGTCTATGACGAGAACACCGACGCCGGCCAGGTGCACGTCAACCTGCCGGGCGACGGAAGCTCGGGCACGCTGGTGGCCAGCGCCCTGGAGGGCTCGACCACCGACATCGCCACCGAGTTCAACAAGATGATCATCGCCCAGCAGGCCTATTCGGCGGCCTCGCAGGTGATCACCACCACCAAGGGCATGTTCGACACCCTGATCCAGGCCGTGCGCTGATGGACATGATCGAACGCCTGAGGCTGCGCGCCGAACACTCCCGCCGGGTGGGCGGCGACGCCCCCCTGGTCACCACCGTCGAGGAGGCCCGGGCCCTGGCGCGCGGCGTGGCCGAGGGCCTGGCGGCGGCCTCCGACCAGGACCGCCTGCTGCTGCTGTCCAGCCTGCACGAGGTGCGGGCCGCGCTCGACACCCGGCTGTCGCGCCTGGACGCCGACATGAGCGAGGGCCGCGCGCGAATCGCGGCGGTCAATCGCGGCCTGTCGGCGCACTCCAGCTACTCCAATCGCATGTCGCCTCGCGGCGCCGGGCCTCGGAAAGGCTGATCGCCATGTCGCTGTCCTCGATCATCGGCGCGGCGGGCTCGGCCCTGACGGCGTCGCAGACCCGGATCGCGGTGGCCAACCTCAACGTCGCCAACGCCGACGACCTGACCTACACCCGAAAGACCGTCACCAGCGCGGTCAGCACCACCACCCAGACCCTGTCGGACGCCACGATCCTGCGCGTCGCCGACAGCTTCCTGAGCAAGACGGTGCTGAAAACCGCCGCCGCCGCCGGGGGCGACGCGGTGACCGACACCTACATGCAATCCTACGACGCGGCCCTGGGCTCGACCGCCAGCGGCGACGATGTCTCCAGCCTGATGACCGCCTTCGCCACGTCGCTGTCGGCCCTGTCGTCCAGCCCCGACGCCACGACCAAGGCCCAGCTGGTCTCCGACGCCTCGTCCCTGGTCCAGGGGATCAAGAGCCTGTCGGGCGAGGTGCAGTCCCTGCGCACCCAGGCCAACACCCAGATCGAAACCACGGTGGGCACGATCAACCAGTCGCTGAAGAGCCTGGCCTCGCTGAACGACCAGATCGCCACGGTCTCGGCCCAGGGCGGCGACGCCACCGCCCTGGAGGACCAGCGCGACGCGGCCCTGACCACCCTGTCGGGCCTGATGGGCGTCTCCAGCTTTGTCACCGCCGACAACCAGCTACGCGTCTACACCACCGGCGGCGACGCCCTGCTGGGCACGACGGCCGCGACGCTCAGCTACACCGCCTCCAGCACGCTGGGCGCCGGCGCGACCTATCCCGGATCGATCGCCGGGATCACCCTGAACGGCAAGGACATCACCGCCAGCCAGACCACCGGCGAGCTGGGCGCCCTGGTCACCCTGCGCGACCAGACCCTGCCGGCCCAGCAGGACCAGTTGGACGCCCTGGCCTCCACCCTGATCGGCCAGGTCAACGCCGTGACCAACGCCGGTAGCGCGGTCCCGGCGCCGAACAGCCTGACCAGCGCCGGGACGGTGAGCGCGACCGACGCCCTCTCCGCGACCGGAACCCTGCGCGTGGCGGTGACCGACGCCAGCGGCAAGGCGGTCGGGGTCCAGGACCTGGACCTGTCCAGCTACGCCACGGTCGGCGACCTGGTCACGGCGCTGAACGGGGTCAGCGGGCTCTCGGCCAGCATCGGATCGGACGGCAAGCTGACGATCGCCGCGACCAACAGCGCCAACGGCGTGGCCCTGGCCGACGACGGGGCCGGGATCTCGGCCAGGTTCGGCTTCAACAACCTGCTCACGGGCTCCGGCGCCTCGGACATCGGCGTGTCGGCGAAACTGACCAGCGACCCGAGCGGCCTGCCGACGGCGGCCCTCTCCACCACCACGACCTTGGCGGTCGGCGGCCTGGCCCTGGCCTCGGGCGACAGCACGATCGCCGACAAGCTCTCCGGCCTGCTGACGACCTCGGTCTCGTTCGCGGCGACCGGAAGTCAGGCGGCCAAGACGACCAGCCTGGCGTCCTACGCCTCCAGCTTCGTCTCCGGCGCCGCCACGATGATCGCCGCCGCCGCAACCCAGAGCACCAATTCCACCGCCGCCAGCGACGCGGCCACCTCGCGCCTGCAGAACCTGACCGCCGTGAACATCGACGAGGAGCTGGCCAACCTCACCCAGTACCAGAGCCAGTACGAGGCCAACGCCCAGCTGATCTCGATCGCCAAGGACCTGTTCGACACCCTCGTCAGCATGGTGAGCTGAATGATCAGCCGCGTCTCCAGCTTCGCCCACACCAGCGCCATGACCGCCGCCAGCCTCAAGGTCCAGGCCAAGCTGGCCGAACAGCAGGACCAGACCGCCTCGGGCCTGAAGTCCCAGACCTATGGCGGCATGGCCAGGAGCACCGCCAGCATCCTGACCCTGGGCAACCAGAGCGCCCGCCTGACCGCCGACAACACCGCCGCGACCTCGGCCGCGTCCTTCGTCCAGGCGGCCTATTCGGCGGTGGGCTCGATCGCGGACCTGGCCACCACCATCAAGACCCAGCTGGCCTCGATGATGAGCAGCTCGACCCTGGACGCCGGCGCCACCAGCCAGTACGCGGCCGACTGGCTGACCGACCTGCAGGCCCTGCTCAACAGCCAGCAGGGCGGGACCTACCTGTTCTCCGGCCAGGCCACCGACACCGCCCCGGTCGACTTCTCCGCCGCCGGCTACGACCCGACGGCGGGGGCCGATACGAGTTACTACGGCGGCGCGACCACGGGGCGGACCTATTCCAGCTCGGAGGGCCAGACGGTCGGCCTGTCGGTCTCGGCCAACGCCTCGGCCTTCGAGCAGTTGGCCCGGGCCATCGCCACGGTCGCCGCCGACCCGTCCGACCCCGACGCCATCGCCAGCGCCTACGCCCTGTCGGGCACGGCCCTGACCGGGGTCGGCACGCTGCAGGAAACCATCGCCATCCAGGCCTCGTCCCTGCAGTCGGCCACCGACCGCAACACCGCCAAGATCGACGCCATCGACACCCTGGTCACCTCCATGAAAGGCGCCGACCTGACCCAGGCCGCCGTGCTGACCACCCAGTACCAGACCCAGCTGGAAGCCCTGTTCTCGATGATCAACACGCTCTCGTCGCTGAGCCTGAGCAAGTATCTCTAGGCGCTTGGATCCAGCGCCTGGCGGCCGGGTCCGATCGCCAGGCCGCCATTGACCGGGGCGCGCGCCTGCCGCAGGACAAGGACATGACCGAACACGCCCCGCTCGCCGGCCCCATGTCGCCCCCGCTCTCGGGCGCGCCGCCGCGCTCCCTGGTGATCCTGCTGCACGGCTATGGATCGAACGGCGAGGACCTGATCGATCTCGCCGCCTACTGGCGCGCCGCCCTGCCCGACACGCTCTTCCTGGCGCCGGACGCGCCCCAGCCTTGTCCAGGAGCCCCCGGCGGCCGGCAATGGTGGCCCCTGACAAGCCTGACGCCCCAGGCCCGCGCGGCGGGCGTGCGGGTCTCGGCCGCGGACCTGAACGCCTATATCGACGCCCAGCTGGCCGCCCACGGCCTGACCGAGGACCGCCTGGCGCTGGTGGGCTTCAGCCAGGGCACGATGATGGCGCTGCACGTGGGACCTCGGCGCGCCAAGGCCCTGGCCGGAATCATCGGCTATTCGGGCATGTTGGCCGATCCGGACGCCCTGGCCGCCGAGGGGGTCACCAAGCCGCCGATCCTGCTCGTGCATGGCGACGCCGACGAGGTCCTGCCGGTCAGCGCCCTGCATCAGGCCCGGGAACGCCTCGACGCCCTCGGGTTCGAGGTCGACGCCCACGTCTCGCCCGGCCTCGGCCACGGCCTCGACGACCAGGGCCTTAAGCTCGGCGCCCGATTCCTGGCCAGCCGCCTGACCTGACGGCGTCGCGAAGCTCGCTACGCGAAGCATATCCCACGAACGCGTCTTTGCCGGCCATATAGGCGAATTCAGCTCGATACTCTCGCATCCCGACTGTACGGTCTCGAGTCAGGGGGCGGGCTTGGGGCTGGCGATGGGCTAGTCAGGTCGCACGGGGGTGTTGGCATGACGATCCTGAACGGCGCCGGCGCGCCGAACGCCGACGATGGCGCGGACGGTGATTTCTGGATCAACATCACGGCCTGGTCGATCTTCGGCCCGAAGACCGCGGGAGCGTGGCCGACCGGCGTAAGCCTTATCGGCCCCGGCGTCGCCGCTCAGGTTGCCTACGACGATACGGTGACGGGGCTCGGCGTCGACAACGTGCAGGACGCGCTCGATGCGATCTGGACCCAATCCCTCGGGCCCCAGGACGACTTTTCCAATCCCTTCAACTCGGGTCTCGGCCTGATCATCGGAGCCATCTGAGATGTCCCTTTTCGCGCGCAAGTTCCGCTCCGCCGTCGGCGAATTCTTCTCGATGTTCGTCGGGACCCCCGAAGGCAATTCCGTTCCGCTGCAAGCCATCGCTCTCGACGAAACCACCCCGGTCGACAACGATCACCGTTTCCCGGTCAACGCCCGCATCGAAACCGAGGCCGGCGCGGCGCTGGCTTACGCCGACGCGGGCGGACTGCCGGAGGGCGCGACGCCCCTGCACGCCACCAGTGGCAATAAGGCCAATGCGATCGCGACCGCCACGCTGCCCGGCAGCGCCAACGAAACCGTTTGGTTGAACAAGGTCCACATCACCGCCCTTGGCGCTACGGCGGGCAGCGCGGCCAGTCTCACGATCACGGGCCTGGCGGCCGGCTCACCGTTCGCGATTCCGTTCTCCGTGCCGGCCGGTGTCAGCGCGAGAGCGGACCAGGCCTACCCCTTTGATCAGCCTTTGAAGGCCGCGCTGGGCGCCGACATCGTCATTACGCTTTCCGCGCTGGGCGCTGGCAATATCTGCGCGGGCGTCAGCGCCTGGGGCTTCCGGGTCTGATGCGCGCATTCCGACCCTACAAGCGCCCGAACAAGGTCTTGCCGGCCATGACGTTCAATGCGGCGCTGAACATCCCGACGGGCGCGACGCAGGGAACGCTGCTGGCGACCCTGACAAATCCATTCCCGGGAGAGACCCTGACCCTCGACCCGGACGACGGTCGACGCCAATGGGTCGGCAATCAGCTCCAGGTCGGCCCGACTCCGGGCGCGCTTTCGGATGCTTTCAACCTGGTGCGGAGCCATCCCTGGGCGGCGACGCCGACCGTAACCTCGGTGGTGGCGAATTTCGGCGGCCTGCCAAGGTTTCAGGCGGCGCTCCGCGATGCGATCGCCGGCGCCAGGGGTCCGGTCCGGATCGCGGGATTTGGCGATAGCAAGCTGCGCGGCAGCGGCGCGGGGACGGGAACGTTCTTCAACACTGGCGCCGCGATCGTTTGCAAGCTGGTGATCCTCGCCAAGGCCTTGACGACGGCTGGCCTTCAGACCAGCTGGAGTTCGGTCTTTGGCAACAGCAACTTCAGCAATCTGCCGGGCTTCAAGGATTTCGACCCGCGCATCACGGGCGCGAGCGACTGGACGCTGACCGCCACGAAGTCGCTAGGCGGCTTCATGTGGACGACGACGACCGCCACGTCGCTGGTCTTCACCCCGCAGACGCCGGTCAAGACGCTTGAAGTTCACACCCTGCTGACGGGCGACGACGGCAGCTTCACGATCACCCGAGGGGCCGACCCGACCCCCTTGGCGACGGTCGTGCCGCCAACGCCCGTCGCCGCGGCGACCGAACTGATCACCACGGTGGATCTTGGCGCTCCGTCGACGGATCCGATCCAGATCCAACGGATCGGCGGCGGCGCCCTGGCCGTGATCGGTCTGGACGGCTATGGCCCCGACGACAAGGTGCGGATCGCGAACTTCTCGGTCGGCGGGGCCAAGTCGGCCGACGCCATCGTGAGCGACACGGGTTACGCGACCCTGACCGCCGCCCTCCGCTATGCGCCCGACCTGGGCGTCATTAATCTGGGCGCCAACGACGTGGTGACGACGTCCGGCGTCACCACGGCCGCCTATCTGGGCCGCATCCAGACCCTGGTCACGGCGCTGAAGGGCGCTGGGGCCGATGTCATCCTGACCTGGCCAGCGATTTCGACCATCGCTTCGAACGGAACAGAGGCCCACGTCGCCGACTTCAAGGACGGGCTGAAAGCGCTCGCCGCGACCAACAGCGCCGTCTTTATCGACGAAACCGTCCTGCTTGGCGGGCGCGTCGCGGCGACGGCGGACGGAAGGTTCGTCGATGGAGTGCATGACTCGCTTGCGGCCAACCAGATCGAGGAGAATCCGCTCTTTGACCTGCTGTGGTGGGCATACGTCAATCGCGGCTAGGCTTAAGACGACATTGGCACCACGCTTCGCTGGCGGCCCGGAAGGGACTCGAACCCCTGACCTTCGCTTTAGGAAAGCGCTGCTCTATCCTGCTGAGCTACCGGGCCGCGTTGCGCGTGCTTCGGGTCCATAGCGCAAGTTTCCGGGTGTGCGAACCCCGGGGCCGCAAAGCGCCGCCGAGGGGATGAGAATGACGCTGCTGCGACCGTTGAAGACGCTCTACGTCCAGGTGCTGATCGGCATCGCCCTGGGGGTTCTGGTCGGGGCGCTGTGGCCCGACGTGGGCGTGGCGCTGAAGCCGCTGGGCGATGCGTTCATCAAGCTGGTCAAGCTGGTGATCGCGCCGGTGATCTTCCTGACCGTCGCCAGCGGCATCGCCCACATGGGCGACATCAAGGCGTTCGGCCGGGTGGGCCTGAAGGCCCTGGTCTATTTCGAGGTGGTCTCGACCCTGGCCCTGTTCGTGGGCCTGGTGGTCGGCCACATCCTGCATCCGGGCCACGGCTTCAACATCGACCCCAAGGCGCTGGATCCCAAGATCGCCGCCGGCTACCTGGAAAAGGCCCATCACGGCGAGGGGCTGATCCCCTACCTGCTGCACCTGATCCCCGAGACCTTCTTCGGCGCGTTCGCCGAGGGCAACCTGCTGCAGGTGCTGGTGATCGCCATCCTGACGGGCTTCGCCTGCACCCGCATGGGCGAGTTCGGCGACCGGATGGCCGCCGGCATGAGCGACCTGGCCAAGCTGTTCTTCGGCATCATCCACGTGGTGGTGAAGCTGGCTCCGCTGGGCGCGTTCGGGGCCATGGGCTTCACGATCGGCAAGTACGGGATCGCCAGCCTGGTGCAGCTGGGCGCCCTGGTGGCCACCTTCTACGTCACCGCCATCATCTTCGTGCTGGTGGTGCTGGGGGCGATCGCCTGGGCCAGCGGCTTCTCGATCCTGAAGTTCCTGGCCTATATCCGCGAGGAACTGCTGATCGTGCTGGGCACCAGCTCGTCGGAAAGCGCCCTGCCCCAGCTGATCGAGAAGCTGGAGCGGCTGGGCGCGCGCAAGTCGGTGGTCGGGCTGGTGGTGCCCACGGGCTACAGCTTCAACCTCGACGGCACCAACATCTACATGACCCTGGCCACCCTGTTCCTGGCCCAGGCCACCAACACCCACTTAAGCTTCGGCCAGATGGCGGCCCTGCTGGGCGTGGCGATGCTGACCTCGAAGGGCGCCAGCGGGGTAACGGGGGCGGGCTTCATCACCCTGGCCGCCACCCTGGCCGTGGTGCCCGACATCCCGATCGCCGCCCTGGCGGTGCTGGTGGGGGTCGACCGGTTCATGAGCGAATGCCGGGCCCTGACGAATTTCGTCGGCAACGGCGTGGCCACCCTGGTGGTCGCCCGCTGGGAAGGCGCGCTGGATCGCGACCGATTGTCGCGGGAATTGGACCAGGGTCCGAACGCCTCCCGCCTTGAAGTCATTGAGGATCTTCCCGCCGACTGACCAAGGTAGCGTTACCCTCAACGTAAACGACAGCGCACGGACGAGCGTTAACCACAGGCTCCACCTTGCCGCGACTTGGCTTGGTGTTAGGGTGAATTTCGGGGACACGCGTATTCGGGACACCCAAGAGTGCTAAACGTCGCGAACGCCGAGCGTTCGGAACAGGCTGATCACGCCGCCCTCATCACCCTGGTCGAAACGATCGAGGCGCTGTCGGCCACGCGGACGATCGAGGACGTCGCCGCCGTCGTCCGTTCGGCCGCCCGCCGCATCTCGGGCGCCGACGGGGTCTGCTTCGTCCTGCGGGACGGCGATCGGTGCTGGTATCTGGACGAGGACGCCATCGGCCCGATGTGGAAGGGCCAGCGCTTTCCCATGACCGCCTGCATCTCGGGCTGGGCGATGATCCATGGCCAGACGGTGGTGATCCCCGACATCTACGCCGACGACCGCATCCCCCACGACGCCTACCGCCCGACCTTCGTCAAAAGCCTGGTGATGACGCCGGTGCGGCTGAAGGATCCGATCGCCGCGATCGGCGCCTATTGGGCGGTCGGCCAGACGCCCTCGCCCGACACCGTGGTCAAGCTGGAGACCATGGCCCGGGCCACGGCGGCGGCGATCGAGAACGCCAACCTCTACGCCTCTTTGACCCAGGCCCTGGACCGGCGCACCTTCCTGCTGCGCGAGCTGGACCACCGGGTGAAGAACACCCTGGCCTCGGTGCAGTCGATCGCCCGCCAGACCCTGCGCACCGCCCCCTCGCCGGCCGACTTCGCTGAGTCGTTCGAGTCGCGGCTGATGGGCCTGTCGCGGGCCCACGAGCTGCTGACCCGCCAGGGCTGGGGCCGCACCGACCTGCGCGACGTGCTGGAGGCGGCGCTGGAGCCGTTCGGCGGCCTGGCCGATCCGCGCTTCACCGCGCGCGGCCCCACCGTGACCCTCACCGCCGAGACGGCCGTGGCGGTGCACATGACGCTGCACGAGCTGATGGTCAACGCCGCCAAGCACGGGGCCCTGAAGGCGGCCAGCGGCCAGGTCGGCGTGGTCTGGCGCGTCGAGCCGGTCGACGCCGTTCCCAGCCTGGTCCTGGAATGGGTCGAGCGCGGCGGGCCGCCGGTGTTCGTGCCCAAGCGCCAGGGCTTCGGCACGCGCCTACTGGAGCACGGCGTCGCCCGCGACCTGGGCGGCGAGGCCCGCCTGACCTATCAGCCCAAGGGCCTGAGCTATAGGCTGCGCGTGCCGCTGTCGGATCGCGTGGCCGCCGAAACGGGGGTTCCCGCATGAGCGACGCGCCACGCATCATGATCGTCGAAGACGAGGCCCTGGTGGCCCTGATGGTCGAGGACCTGCTGACCGATTTCGGCTGCCAGATCTCCGGCTCGTTCGGCGCGGTCGACGAGGCCCTGGCCTATCTGCAGGCCGCCGCCGTGCCCCCGCCGGAGCTGGACGGCGCGGTGCTGGACGTCAATATCGGCGGGACCATGGTGTTCCCGGTCGCCGAGCGCCTGCGCGCCGCCGGCATCCCGTTCGTCTTCGCCACCGGCTACGGCGCCCTGCCCCGCCCGGGGTTCGAGGAGATCGTGGTGCTGAACAAGCCGATCAATCCGACCTTGTTGAAGAACGCGGTCGAGGGGTTCGGCAAGGCGGCGTAGCGCACGTCGAACGCCCCCTCCGTCGGCTTCGCCGCCACCTCCCCCGTTTCACGGGGGAGGAGAACAGGCCCGCATCCTCCTCACCCGCATCGCGGGGGAGGTGGCGCGATGCGGATACGCATCGTGACGGAGGGGGCGTCCCTCCGCTTCAATAAGCCTTCCCGCCGTCAACATGCGACGTCCGGTCGCTGCCAGGACGCTCGCTAGAGCCTGCTATCGTTCCGGTTTCAGGATTCGAGCGGGTGCATGGTCGTCAGGGGGCGGATTTTGGCGGCGGCGCTCGCCGCGTTGCTGGTCGGCGCGTCGGCGGCCGCCAGCCTCGCCGCGCCCGCCCCCACGCCCGTCAGCCCCATCGACGCTCGCCTGGCCGCCGCCAAGGACGCCATGATGGGCGATCCGGGCGCCGCCCTGACCCTGTCGAGCCAGGCCCTGACCCTGGCCCAGGCCGACACGGGTCCGCATCGCGACGAGGAGATCGCCGCCGCCCAGTGGCTTCAGGGCGAGGCGCTGCTGCGGCTCAATCGCGCCAAGGAGGCCGCCCCCGTGGTCGCGGCCGGCCTGGCGACGGCCGCCGCCAAGGTTCCCAACACCAAGCTGCACGGCGACCTGGTCATGACCCAGGCCGCGCTGGAGGCCGAGCAGGGCAAGGTCCAGACCGCCCTGCGCGACTTCCAGGCCGCCTATCGCATCTTCGGCAAGGCTGGCCAGCCACGCGGCCAGGCCGTGGCCCTGCAGAACATCGGCTCGATCTACCAGGACGCCAACGACTATCAGAAGGTGCTGCACTATTACGCCCAGTCGGCCGAGGTCTATCCCGCCGACCAGCTGCTGGCGCTGAGCGCGGCCAACAACATCGGCAACGCCCTGATGTCGGACGAACAGTACGACCGGGCGGTCGGCGAGTTCGAGACAGCCCGCAAGATCGCCCAGCGGATGGGCAAGCCCCAGCTGGAAGCCCGGATCATGGCCAACCTGGCCATCGCCCAGGCGCACACCGGCCGTTCCGACGCCGCCAAGGCCCTGATCGACGACGCCCACGCCCTGTTGCGTCCGCTGCCCGACGCCCAGAGCGCCCAGCGCTCGGTGATGAAGGCCGAGGTCCAGGTCGAGCTGGCGCGAGGTCGCCCCGAGGCGGCGGCCCGGGTGCTGACGCCGCTGTTCGCGGGCGTCGACCTGAAGACCACCGGCCCGGCCGACGCCGACCTGCACGCGGCCGCCTACAGGACCTACAAGCAGCTGGGCGAGAAGGACCTGGCCCTGGCCCATCTGGAGGCCTTCAAGCGGCTGGACGACCAGGGCCAGGCCCTGGCCGCCTCGACCAACGCCGCCTTGATGGCCGCTCAGTTCGATTACGCCAACCAGGCCTCGCGCATCGCCCAGCTGAAGGCCGGCCAGCTGGAGCGCGACATCAAGCTGGCGCGGGCCCGCAACCTGATCGCCGCCGTGCTGCTGGCCGGCGCCGCCCTGGTGGTGGCCGTGCTGGCCGCCGCGATCGTCAGCGCGCGCCGCAGCCGCAACCTGGCCCGCGCCGCCAACGACCGCCTGCGCCAGGCCAACCAGCTGCTGGCCAAGGCCGTGCGCGCTCGCACCGAGTTCCTGGCCAACACCAGCCACGAGATGCGCACCCCGCTAAACGGCATCCTGGGCATGACCGAGGTGGTTCTCGCGCAGCCCGACCTGGATCCCAAGCTGCGCGACCGCGTCGCCGTGGTCAGCGCCGGGGCCCAGACCATGCGGGCCCTGGTCGACGACATCCTGGACATGGCGCGGATCGAGACCGACGGCGTCACCCTGAACCGCGCCGCCTTCGACCTGCCGAAGCTGGCCCACGAGGCCGTGCGGCTGTGGTCGGACAAGGCCGCCGCCAAGGGCCTGACCCTGACCTGCGACCTTTCCGCCGCGCCCGGCCGGATCGTCGAGGACGCCGGCCGCCTGCGCCAGATCCTGTTCGCCCTGCTGTCCAACGCCGTGAAGTTCACCGCCCAGGGAAGCGTGCGTCTGACGCTCTCGGTCGAGCCGGGGCCCGCCGGCGAGCGGCTGCGGATCCAGGTGGCCGACACCGGTCCCGGCGTGCCCGCCGACAAGCTGGCCGAGGTGTTCGAGCCGTTCGGCCAGGTCGATTCCAGCCGCACCCGCGCCCATGGCGGCGCCGGGCTGGGCCTGGCCATCTGCCGCCGGCTGGCCGACGCCATGGGCGGCCAGATCCGTCTGGACAGCACGACGGGCGCGGGCACGACCGTCACCGTCGACCTGCCGCTGGAACGGACCGGCGCCGGAGCCTCGGCCACGCCGGCCGCGACCCAGCCCGTCGCGACCTTGGCGCTCAAGGACTGCGCCCTGTTGTTCTGCGATCCCAATCCCCTGACGCGCTCGGTCACCGCCGCCGTACTGCGCCCCAAGGTCCGCGCGCTGAACGCCGTCGCCAGCCGCCAGGACGCCCTGGACGCGGCCCAGGGCCAGGCCTTCGACCTGGCGCTGATCGAGGCCGGCGAGCTGGGCGAGGCGCTCGGCGCGCTCCGGGACGCCCTGGGGCCGGCTCCGATCGCGGTGCTGCTGACCGCCGACGCCGACCATGAAGCCAGCCTGCGCGCCGCCGGCGCCGCCCTGATCATCCGCAAGCCGATCACGGCCGCCGGGCTCGTCGAGACCCTGTCCGGCCTGCTCGAAAATCAGGCGCCGGGAGATCAAGGCGTCAGGGCGATTGCCACGGCCTGAACCCGCTCTAAGCTGTAGCCGGGTTTCACGTCGAAGCCATCGCTTTGGAAAACCAAGGATTCTCCGCCCATGCGGGTGCTGTTCGTCGAGGACAATCAGATGAACCGCCGCGTCATCGCCGAGATGCTGCGGGCCGGGGGCGTGGAGATGGACGAGGCCGAGGACGCCCCGTCCGGCCTGGCGATGATCGACGCCAACGCCTACGATCTGATCCTGATGGACCTGCGCATGCCCGGCATGGACGGCCTGACCGCCATCCGTGAGATCCGCACGCGCACCGACGAAAAGGCTCGGCTGCCGGTGATCGTGGTCACCGCCGATGGCGGCTCGACGCTGGAGGCCGACTGCCACGCCGCCGGGGCCGACGACGTCATCCGCAAACCCGTGGACCTGTTGACCCTGTTCACGGTGATCGGCGACCTGATCGCCCGACGCGGCGAAGGCGAGCTGGTGCTGGGGTAGGGCCTAGCGCGCTCGGTGCTTGGTCCTCGCTCTCGCGCTTGTCGGCTACAGGCGGCCCGCTCAGAAACGTTTCGGCCCTGAAACACCGTAATTGACAATCATTCGCATAAAAACGTAGTTGCGACGCATTATCAGCGTCGGGGGTTCGCATGCGTTTTCAGCTTATGATGATCGGGGCTGTCAGCAGCCTGGCCTTGAGCACGGGCATGGCCCACGCGGCGGAGACGCCCCAGACGGCGACCGATCCCGACAACACCGTCGAGGCCGTGATCATCACGGGCGAAAAGGCCTCGCGCACGGTGCAGCAGACGGTGACCAGCGTGGCGGTGACCACCGCCGCCCGGATCGAGCGCGAGAACATCCGCACGCTCTATGACGTCGTCGCCCGCACCGCCAACATGAGCGAGACCTACGGCAAGACCGGCTTCACGATCCGCGGCATCAGCAACAGCAACGTCTCGGGCGGCGGCACCGGCGGCCTGTCCACGGTCTATGTCGACGGCGCGGCCCTGCCCGAAACGGCGGTCTATAGCGGCCCGCTGGAGATGTGGGACATCCAGCAGGTCGAGGTCCTGCGCGGACCGCAATCGACGCTGCAAGGCCGCAACTCGCTGGCCGGGGCCATCATCGTCCGCTCGACCGATCCCAGCTTCGACTGGGGCTTTCGCGCCCGCGCCACCGTCGCCAGCGGCGACGAGCGTTCGATCGCCGTCGCCGGCGGCGGCCCGATCGTCGCCGACCAGCTGGCCTTCCGCGTGGCGGCCGAGAAGAAGAAGTCCGACGGCTTCATCTACAACACGACCCGCCACGAGGACGTCGACGCGGTCGACAACCTCTATATCCGCGGCAAGCTGCTGCTGACCCCGACCGCCCTGCCCGGCCTGAAGGTCATGGCCACCTATGCGCACAACAAGCGCGACGCGGGCTATCTGTTCTCCTATTCGCGGACCGACACGCCCGACTATTACGACCACCGCCTCGACTATTCGAACGACCCCAACCACATGGCCGGCAAGGTCGACATCTACACCCTGGATTCCAGCTACAAGCTGAACGACCGGCTGACCGTGACGGGCATCGCCTCGTGGAACGAGGTCACCACCCGGGGCCAATTCGATTCCGACTACACGGCCGCCCGCCTCGCCTTCGGCGAGCGCAACCAGCACATCAAGACGTCCTCGCAGGAACTGCGGCTGAACTACGAGGGCGACCGGCTGAAGGGCCTAATCGGCCTCTATCACGCCAAGCGCGACACCGAGGACACCACCGCCAGCATCACCAACGTGGCCTTCCCCAAGGCGACCCTGGTCAGCGTCCTGACCTCGACCCTGCTGGCCGGCGTGCCCAACCCGACGCCGATCCAACAAGCGGGCGCCGCGGCCCAGGCCAACGCCTTCGCCAATCTCTATGTCGCCGCCCTGCCGGTCATCCCGGTCGACTACAAGGGCAGCCAGCCGGAGATCGTCCAGACCACGGCCCTGTTCGCCGACGGCTCGTTCGCCCTGACCCCCAAGCTGAGCGTGCTGGGCGGCCTGCGATACGACCACGAGGAAAACACCGGCCACAGCGTGCAGTCGGCGACCTTCGTCGGGACCTATCCCACCCCCGCCAGCTTCGGCCCCTACGCGCCCTACGTGACCCTGGTGAACCAGTTCGTCGGCAACATGGTCGCCCAGGCCAACGCGTCGGCGCCCGGCGACACGCGCAAGTTCAACGCCTGGCTGCCCAAGGTCGGCGTCAAGTACGACTGGACCAGCGACATCGCCACCAGCCTGACGGCCCAGCGCGGCTACCGCTCGGGCGGCCAGTCGGTCAACATCGCCCGCTCGACGGTCAAGCCGTACGACGAGGAGTACACCTGGAACTACGAGGCCTCGCTGCGCACGGCCTGGCTGGACGGTTCGCTGACGGTCAACGCCAACGCCTTCTACCTGGACTGGAAGGACCAGCAGGTGCTGGTCAATCTGGGCCTCAACACTTACGACTATCAGGTCGAGAACGCCGGCAAGTCGCACGACTACGGCTTCGAGCTGGAAGTCGCCCAACGGGTCGACGAACACCTCAGCTGGTACGCCTCGCTGGGTTACACCCGCACCAAGTTCGACGACTTCAACGTCACGGTCGGCACGACCACCACCGATCTGAGCGGCGCGGAATTCCCCTATGCGCCGCACTGGACCCTGGCCAGCGGCGTCGACTACCGCTGGGGTAACGGCTTTGTCGGCCACCTGGACGGCAACTATCGCAGCAAGGCCTTCTCGCAGGCCCAGGTCGACCCGACCGCCGCCGATGTGGTCAAGGCCCACGTGATGTTCAACGGCCGCTTCGGCTACGAGCGCGACCACTGGGGGGCCTATGTGTTCGGCAAGAACCTGCTCAACGCCACCTGGAGCCAGTACAGCCGCGAAGACGTCCCGCTGGCCCTGCTGAGCGAGCCGCGCGTGTTCGGCCTGACGATCGAGACCCGCTGGTGAGCGGGCTGCTGGCCCTGGACGCCTGGATCGGGCTGGGCCTGGCGCTCCTGACCCTGGGCGGCGCCGTCCTGCTGCGGCGGGCCTGGGCCGGGGCCAGCCCCCGGCGGCCCTGGCTGATCCTGGGCGGCTGGGGCCTTCTGGTCCTGGCGCTGGTCCTGTCGGTGTTCCTGCTGGGCGTCGCCCGTGGGCCGGCGGTCGTACTGGCCCTGGGCTCGACCCTGGCGCTGGCCCTGGTGGCGAGCGGCGTCGAGTTCCGCAACGCCCGCAAGAAGGCCGCGCGCGAACTGGCGCTGGAGCCCTCCGAGCGGCGGCGTATCGCCTGGCGCGGCTGGCTGCGCGGGATCCTGGCCGGTCCGCTGGCCGGGATCGCCGCTCTGGGCTGCGGCCTGGCCGTGGCGATCTGCGCGCCCGGCGCGGTGCAGAGCCGCATGGTGATCGGCGGCCTGATGGTGCCGTTCCTGTGGGCCGGCGGCATGGCCTGGACCCTGTCCGACGACAAGATCCTGCGCGCCACCGCCGTGTTGACCGGCGTCGCGGTCGTCACCCTGGGCGCGGCCTTCCTGAAGGGAGCCCTGTGATGGACGGCTCAACCAAGCCCGCCGGCAAGCCGATCTGGCCCAAGGTTCCGGCCGAGTTCGTGCGCGCCATGCTGGCCGGTCACTCGGCCCTGGGCCTGGCCTTCGCGGCCCTGATCTACCTGGTCTGCTTCTCCGGCTCGATCGCCGTCTTCACCCAGGAATACACTCGCTGGGAACAGCCGGCCGGTCCGGTGCTGCAAGCCGCCACGCCCCAGGCGGCCGACCGCGTCTTCCGCGAGGCCCTGGCGCACAATCCCAAGGCCCGCGACGTCTTCGTCCAGTTGCCTGAACCGGTCCGGCCGCGCCTGACCGCGCACCTGGACGACGCGACCGGAGCCGAACGCACTTTCGTCGCCGACGCCTCCGGCGCGATCGTCGGCGAGATGAAGACGCCCTGGACCGAGTTCCAGGCTGAACTCCACACCGTGCTGCACCTGCCGCGCGCCTGGGGCGGCTTCATCGTCGGGCTGACCGGCGTGGCGCTGCTGTCGTCGCTGATCTCCGGCGTGCTGTCGCATCCCCGGGTCTTCAAGGACGCCTTCGCGTTCCGCTGGGGCGGGTCCAAGCGCCTGCAGGAAGCCGACCTGCACAATCGGATCTCGGTCTGGGGCCTGCCCTTCCACCTGGTGGTGTCGCTGACCGGCGCGTTCCTGGGCCTGACGGTGATCATCGTCGGGGTGCTGGCCCTGGCCACCTTCAAGGGCGACACGACCAAGGCCTACGCCCTGTTCACCGGTCCCAAGGTCGCCGACGACGCCCGCCCCGCGCCGATCATCGACCTGACCCAGGTGCTGGCCACGCTGCGCGCAGCCCACCCCGAGGCCCGGACCACCTATCTGTTCGTCGAGCATCCCGGCGAGCGGGGCCAGCACGCCAGCGTCAGCGCCCTGACCCCCGGTCGCCTGTCGCGCGGCGAGATCTATGTGATCGACGGCGAGGCCAAACTGCGCGGCGCGGTCGGCTACGAGACCGGGAACCTCGGCCAGAAAGTGCTGTCGGCGATGACCCCGCTGCACTTCGGCTGGTTCGGCGGCTGGCCGGTCAAGATCGCCTATCTGCTGCTGGGCCTAGGCCTGACCAGCGTGACCTCCAGCGGGGTGGCCATCTGGCTGGCGCGCCGCCGCGACAAGGGACGGCCCGCGCCGCGCTGGGAACGGGTGTGGATCGCCTTCGTCTGGAGCCAGCCGTTCGCCTACGCCCTCTCGGCCCTGGCGGCCCTGATCCTGCCGGTGGCGCCCGTCATGGTCTGGCTGCTCGCCACCCTGGCGGCCAGCGCCACGGCCATTCTCTGGGCCCCGGCCGCCCTGTCGCTACGCCTGCGCGCGGCGACGGCGGGCCTGCTGGCCCTGACGGTTCCGGTCCATGTCGCCCTCAACGGCGGCCGGCTGGCCGATCCCGTGGCCTGGATCATCGACGCCGGCCTGCTGCTGACCGCCGTGCTCCTGGCCGCCAGCCTCTGGAAGCCGCGTCAAGCGGCGTGACGCCATGCGTGGTCGTCGTCCTTCGCTTCCCGAAACGAAAAACGCCCCCGGACCGAAGTCCGGGGGCGTTTTGTCTTTTCCAGCCTGGCCGGTTTAAGCGGCGGCGGCGGCGGTCTTGACCAGCGACTTGGTCAGGATGCCGATGGCGGCTTCTCGGTCGATGCGCTCGATGGCGGCGACTTCGCGGGCCATGCGGTCCAGGGCCGATTCATAGAGCTGACGCTCCGAATAGGACTGTTCCGGCTGGTTCTCGGCGCGGTGCAGGTCGCGCACCACTTCGGCGATCGAGATCAGGTCGCCCGAGTTGATCTTGGCTTCGTATTCCTGGGCGCGACGCGACCACATGGTGCGCTTGACGCGGGCGCGGCCCTTCAGGGTGGTCAGGGCTTGCGACACGACATTGCCTTCGGCCAGCGGGCGCAGGCCCGCGGTCTTGGCCTTCTTGGTCGGCACACGCAGGGTCATCTTTTCGTGGTCGAAGGTGATGATGTAGACCTCGAGCGCCATCCCGGCCACTTCCTGGGTCTCGACGCCCTGGATGCTGCCCACGCCATGCGCGGGGTAAACGACGTGATCGCCGACCGAGAAGTCCAGACCGCTCTTGCTCATTCGTTCGTCCTCAATAAGTTCGGGCAAAGCCCAAAACACCGCGTCTCGAAAGCATCCAAAGGGGCCTCCCAAACGGCGATAAGGACCCGTCCGCGAAAGGGGTGCGGGGCCAGTACCGGTCAGGATTTGGAATAGTTCTTAGGTCACCCTTCGCCTTCGATCGGGCGCGCCGGTTTCCCGGCTGACATCGTCCACATGACGGGCAGGCGCGGATGATCGCGACCGTTACGTCGAGAGTGACGATATCATAAAATTCAGCTTGATGAAAGGCTTGCGACCTGTTTAGCCGCCCGAACCAGCCGGATCAGGAGCCTTTGCCGGGCTTTTCGCTGAAATATTTCTCGAATTTGCCGGTTTCGCGTTCGAACTCTTCGCGGTCGGCGGGCGGCACGCCCTTGACCGTGATGTTCGGCCAGACCTTGGCGTATTCGGAGTTGATTCTCAGCCACTTGCCGTCCGGCTCGTCCTCGGTGTCGGGCTTGATGGCGTCGATCGGGCATTCCGGCTCGCAGACGCCGCAGTCGATGCACTCGTCCGGATTGATGGCTAGGAAGTTCTCGCCCTCATAGAAGCAGTCGACCGGGCACACCTCGACGCAGTCCATGAACTTACATTTGATGCAGGCGTCGGTAACGATGTAGGTCATCGAAGGCTCGGCAGGTTCCGGGACTAGGCGAGAGAGGGCGCGTTTTCGAAGCCGAGCGCCCGAATGTCAATGCGGCTTGGCTGCGCGGCGACCCAGGATTTCTCACACCGGCCCAGGCGTGGCGATTTGGCGCCACCTTAAATAGACGCGGATCTTCATATACCGTCGTTACGTTACGCTTTGTTATCGAAGCTCGGTCACAACCAAGCCAAGGAAAACAAACAAGAAGTCGACAACCCGACCCATGACGAGAACAGCCGTGCGCCGACAGCTCTCGATCAACTCCCAGGACACCAAGACGCCGGGCGCCCAGATGGACGCCTTCGAGACGTTTGTGCGCCATGCGCCCTTCGCGGCGGCCCTGGTGGACAACGCCTTTCGCCTGACCGCCGTCAGCCCCGACTGGGAAAGCCACGGCCTCAGCCCCGATCTGCTGATCGGCGACGACTTCCGCCGCGCCCTGTTCGGTCCCGAGGACCTCGAGAGCCTGGAGCGCTGCGTGGCGTTCGGCGAGGCGTTCTCGCGCTACCGCTCGATCTCGCTGAACGGGGCCGAGCCACGCATCTGGCGCACCGAATTCGCCGCCACCGTGACGGAAACCGGCCGCACCCTGGCGGTGATCGTCACCGCCCGCGACGTCAGCGGCTACGCCGAGACCGCCCTGAAGGCCGAACGCGACCAGCAGCGCCTGAAGATGGCGCTGGAGCTCGACGACCTGATGGTCCGCGAATACGACCTGCGGACCGGCGAGATCTATTGCTCGGGCACGTCGCCCGAGCTGGAGAAATGGTGCCTGTTCAAGCACGACCCGTTGGAGATCGTGCACCCCGACGACCGCGAGAAGATGGCCGAGCTGGTCCGCGCCCGGAAGGACGGCGAGGCCCAGGTCTTCGAGTTCCGCCTCAATCGCGACGACGGGGTCGAGACCTGGGTGCGTTCGGTCGGGAAGAAATTCCTGGGCGCGGACGGCAAGCCCGAGCGGCTGGTCAACCTCTTCAAGGACATCACCGACCGCCGCCGCCAGACCGAGGCCGTCGAGAACCTGGCCTTCAAGGACAGCCTGACGGGCCTGCCCAACCGCGCCTATTTCCAGCGTAAGTTCCAGGAGGCCGTCGACGCCTCGGAGATCATGGGCGAGCTGTTCGGCCTGATCATGATCGACGTCGACCACTTCAAGGACATCAACGACACCCTGGGCCACGACGCCGGCGACGCCCTGCTGAAACGCCTGGCCGAGATGCTGCACGCGGCCTTCCGCTCGGGCGACACCGTGGCGCGCCTGGGCGGCGACGAGTTCGCGGTGATCCTGCGCGGCCTGCATTCCGAGGCCGACATGATGCGGCCGGTCAACGCCCTGCAGGACCTGCTGCGCCGGCCCATCGAGCACGGCGGCCGCAGCTTCTCGGTCAGCGCCAGCATCGGGGCGGCCCTGCACGGCGATCTCGACGCCGATCCCAGCCACATGATCAAGAACGCCGACATCGCGCTCTACCGGGCCAAGGACGAGGGCCGCAACCGCAGCGTCGTCTTCGATCCCTCGATGCGCTCGGCCCTGGAGCAGCGGGTGGAGCTGCTGCGCGACATCCGCGCGGCGATCACGGCCAGGGAGTTCGTGCTCTACTACCAGCCGGTGGTCGATATCGCCTCCAACAGCGTCAGCGGCTTCGAGGCCCTGATGCGCTGGGACCATCCCGAGCAGGGCATTCTGACGCCCGACCGCTTCATGCCCGCCTTCGAGGACCAGGACCTGTCGCTGAAGCTGGGCGACCTGGCCTTCGAGACCGCGCTGAAGCAGATGCGCGAATGGCTGGACCAAGGCGTGGAATTCGGTCGCGTCGCCGTCAACATCTCGGCCGCCCAGTTCCGCAGCGGGCGTCTGGCCGAAGAGGTCCAGGACCGGCTCAAGCGCTGGAACGTGCCGTGCGAGCGCCTGACCATCGAGGTCACCGAGAACGTCTATATGGGTTGGGGCTCGGAGATGGTCAGCGACACCGTCCGCGCCCTGCACAAGGCCGGAGTGATGATCGCGCTGGACGATTTCGGCACCGGCTACGCCAGCCTCGCCAACCTGCGCCAGTTCCCGATCGACCGGCTGAAGATCGACAAGTCCTTTGTCCAGAACACCGAGGACGCCGCCATCGTGAAGGCGGTGATCACCCTGGGCTCCTCCATGGGCATGAAGGTCGTCGCCGAGGGCGTCGAGGACCAGGCCCAGCTGGACGCCCTGGCCGACTACGGCTGCGACCAGATCCAAGGGTATCACTTCTCGCGGCCGATGCCGGCGGGGATGGTGGCGGGGTATCTGAAGGGGTTTGGGAAGTAGCTCACCGACTTGCCCCCACCTGACCGCTACGCGGTCTGTCCGCCCCCATAGGGGGCGGAGGACAAAAACGCGCGGCCTCTTCCCCCTATGGGGGAAGACGATCGCGAAGCGATCCGTAGGGGGCAAGTGCGTGAGCCTACCCCTCGACCGCCTCGTACAGCTCCCGCGCCTCGGTCGCCGGCCCGCGCCGCTCTCCGAACCCCACCACCCGCACCGCCACCACCCGGCCGCCGATGGCGAACACCAGGCCGTCGCCGACCCGCAGGCCGCGCGAGGGTTTGTCGACGCGGCTTTCGGCGCCGGCCCTCGTCAACCGGATACGGCCTTCCTCGACGAAGCGGCCGGCCAGGGAGCGGGTCTTGAAGAACCGCGCGCGCCACAGCCAGACGTCGGCGCGGCAGTGGCCGGCGTCTTCCGTCATGCGGTAGCCTTGGCGGGCGCGGCCTTTCGACGGCGGGGTTTCTTCCGACGCGGCGGCGGCTCGGTCAGCTTGGCCAGGGCCGCGAACGGCGAGTCCGGGCGGGCCGTGACCTTGGGCTCGGGCCGCTGGGCGCCGCGCCGCTTCCACAGGATCGGATCGCCCTCCTTGGGGCGAATGGCGGGCGTGTAGTCCAGGGCGCGCAGCACGGCGGCGGCCTCGGCCGGGGTCCAGCCCAGGGCCTCGCGGGCGGCGTCGGTCAGCACCACCCCGCCGGGCTTCTGGCCCTCGCGCAGCAAGGCGTCCAGGCGCTCCAGCATCTCGACCGGAGCCACATACCTGCCGACCAGCCGCAGGCCGTTGCCGGCCAGGGCGCGGGCGTCCGGCGCCGGGCTAGGCGCGGCGGCCAGGCGCTCGCTTTCGCCGCGCCAGCCGCCCGGCGTCAGGGCGCGAGCCGTGGCCAGGGCCTCCGGCCGCAGCACCGACGGCAGGAACAGGCTGAACGCCCCGATCCGCACGCCCAGGGCCTTCAGGTTGCGCCGCTCGGCCTGGCTCATGGCCTTCAGGTCGGTGTCGACCGCGCGCTTGTCCAGCACCCCGCCGGCCTCTAGCAGCCGGTGGGCCAGGCCGCGCGGCAGGCCCTTCAGCTCGCCGCCGCCCAGGGCCCGTTCCAGCTTGCGCAGGCCCGCCAGCTTGCGATCGACCTCGCCGGCCAGGAAGGCGTCCAGCCGTCGCTCGGCTCGCTCGCGCGCCGCCGCGTCGCCCAGGTCGCCCAGCAGCCGGGCGCGCGGCGCCAGCAGGTCGCCACCGGTTCTTACCGCTCCGGCCGCCTCGCCGTTCCACAGCACCGCGCCGTCGGGCGTCAGGGTGAAAGCGCCGTCCGGCTCGGCCGCCAGCTTGCCCAGGCGTCTTGCGATTTCCGGGGTGACGGCCCGCTGGGCGGTGTTGCGCAGCGCCTTTTCCTCTAGCGCGCTGCCGCCCTTTTCCTGGACGAAGGTGACGCCGGTCAGCCGGCCGACGATGTGGCCCTCGACCGTCACCGCCCCGTCGGCGCCCACGCCCGCCAGCATGGTCTCGCGGTCGCCCAGCTGGCGCATCAGCACGCTGGTGCGCCGGTCGATGAACCGGGCCATAAGCTTCTCGTGCAAGGTGTCGGAGAGACGATCCTCCAGTTGCCGCGTCGTGCCCTGCCAGTGGACCGGATTGTGCAGCCAGTCGCCGCGATTGGCGATGTAGCTGAGCGTGCGCACGCCCGACAGGCGGGCGGCCAGGCTGTCGATCTCGCCGTCGGTGCGGTCCAGCGCCTTGAACTGGCCGGCGATCCAGTCTTCCGGCAGGCGCTTGCGGCCCGTGGTCAGGTCGTCGAACAGGGTGCGGACCATGCGCTGGTGGTCGTCGTCGGTGGTCTTGCGGAAGTCGGGGGTCTGACAGACGTCCCACAGCCGGATCAGGGCCGAGCGGTCGGCCTTGCAGCGGGCGACCACGTCCTCCTGGCTCGCCAGCTTCCTCAGCGTGCGCTCGTCCAGCGCCTCTTCCGACAGGCTCAGCCCCCCGCGCTTGGGCGGCTCGGCCAGCGAGCGCAGCAGGCCGGGCAGCGAGCCGAAGTCCAGCCGGGCGTTGCGCCACTCCGCGCCCATCACCGGCTCGAACTGGTGGTTGACGACGGACTCGACCAGGTCCTCGTCCATCTCCTCGCAGTCGCCGGTCACCCCGAAGGTGCCGTCGCGGGTGTAGCGCCCGGCGCGGCCGGCGATCTGGCCCACCTCCTGGGGGTGCAGCCAGCGGGTGCGCTTGCCGTCGAACTTGCGCAGGCCGGCGAAGGCCACGTGGTCGACGTCCATGTTCAAGCCCATGCCGATGGCGTCGGTGGCCACCAGGAAGTCGACTTCACCGGACTGGTAGAGGGCGACCTGGGCGTTGCGCGTGCGGGGGGAGAGGCTCCCCATCACCACCGCCGCACCGCCGCGTTGGCGACGGATCAGCTCGGCGATGGCGTAGACGGCGTCGGTGGAGAAGGCGACCACCGCCGAGCGACGCGGCAGGCGGGTCAGCTTCTTGGAGCCGGCATAGGTCAGGTTGGAGAACCGCTCGCGCGTCACGATCTCGGCGTCGGGCAGCAGGCGGCGGATCAGCGGGGCCATGGTCCCCGCGCCTAGCAGCATGGTCTCGAACCGCCCCCGGGCGTGCAGCAGCCGGTGGGTGAAGATGTGGCCGCGCTCGGGATCGGCGCACAGCTGGATCTCGTCGATGGCCACGAACTCGACCTCGCGGGTCAGCGGCATGGCCTCGACGGTGCAGACGAAATAGGCCGCGCGCGGCGGCACGATCTTTTCCTCGCCGGTGATCAGGGCCACCGAGGCCTTGCCGCGCAGCTTGACGATCCGGTCGTAGATCTCGCGGGCCAGCAGGCGCAGCGGCAGGCCGATCATGCCCGAGGCGTGGCCCAGCATCCGCTCGACGGCCAGGTGGGTCTTGCCGGTATTGGTGGGGCCGAGCACCGCCGTCAGCTTGGAAGGGGCCAGGCCTGTGGAACGGTCACTCATGAGTCAAAGGTGGTGCGGGAATCGGGGCGAGGCAAGCGGGGGCGTGGAGCGACTGGACGTCGCGTGGAC
This sequence comes from Caulobacter soli, assembly GCF_011045195.1. GTDB lineage: Bacteria > Pseudomonadota > Alphaproteobacteria > Caulobacterales > Caulobacteraceae > Caulobacter > Caulobacter soli. Next base: position 4,471,968 of record NZ_CP049199.1, read on the forward strand.
GATCGGTCATCGAAGGGCATGTCCGCCATCGTCGCCGCCGCCTCGCCCCTCGAACTGGCCGCCCTGTGGCGGCTGGACCTGCTGACGGCGCGGGACGTGGTCCTGGTCTGCCTGACATGGTTGGAACAGGGCCTCGACGCCGAAGCTCCGGACATCGCCGTTCTGGCCGGTGAGGTCGATCCTCGGATCCTCGATCTGCGCCCGCGCTTCGAACGGGTTCTGGCCGACCTGATCGGCGCCCCGCTGTCGCGCGACGAGGCCTTGCCCATCGCGCTGCGCCTCCATCTGGCCGTCGCCCTGGTCCAGCCCGACGAGCGGTTCGTCGAGGCCATGGACCTGGTGATGGCCCGCTTCAAATACGCGAGCGAAAGTCGCCTGGTGGTCCACCCGCGTCGCCTGACCGATCGACCGGACGAGACCTTCGCCGAGCAGGCGCTGGGCCTGGAATATGTCTACGGCGTCTATGACGAGCTCGACGACCTTCTGGGCGGCCAAATGCTGGTCGACGATCCCGTGGCCATGAAGGCGCGATGCCTGGAGGACCTGCGCGAGGAAGCCGCCGTCCTGCACGCCCATCTGGTGACGCTTTAGCCCTGTGAACGTCGCCATGGGAACCGGCGTGACGGCGGTTGGTTCAGCCTGGGCAACCCAGGACCCTTCCATGCCCCACCCCGCCCTTACCGACGACGCCCCAGCCCCCCTCGTCGGCCTGGTCTCCGGCCTCGCCGCCGGCCTCGTGGCCGCCTACGCCATGACCAAGTTCCAGACCTTCGTCGGCGAGGCGATCAAGCCGGGCCTGGGCGGCACGGGCACGCCGTCGACCGAGACGGCCGCGAACCGCGCCTCGAAACTGCTGACCGGCAAGGCCATCCCCAAGAGCCGTCGCCCGGCCGCCGGTGAGGCGGTGCACTATGTGATCGGCAGCCTGGTCGGCGGGCTCTACGGCTTGGCCGCCGAGCGTCAGCCCAAGGTCACGGCCGGCCACGGCGCGGTGTTCGGCGTCACGGCGGCGACCGTGCTGGACGAGACGGTGGTGCCGGCCACGGGCCTGGGTCCCGGGCCGACCAAGGCGCCGCTGACCTCGCATCCCTATTCCTACGCCTCGCACCTGGTGTTCGGGGTGGTGACCGAGGGCGCGCGCAAGCTGTTCCGACAGTTCTTCATCAGGGTGCGCGACGGGATCGCCACCCTGCCCTTCCGCAAGAGCCCGGCCCGTCACGTGAGCCTGGACCAGACGCCCGACGATTGGCGCACCATCGGCCTGGCCTTTCTGCTGGGGGCCACAGCTGGCCCTCGCACCAGCGCGCCGATCACGGCGGTGACCTGGGCCGCCCGGTTGGGCTGGATCGACCTGAAGGGCTCGAAGCTGGCCTTCCTGGCCTCGCCCTGGGCGGTGGCGGTGACCACGCCGATGGCGCTGAGCGAGCTGGTGATCGACAAGCTGCCCGCCACGCCCTCGCGGACCCAGCCCGGCGCCATCGCCGCGCGGGCCGCCAGCGGCGCCCTGGCCGGCGCGGCCCTGGGCGCGGGACGTCCCGTCGCCGGCCTGGCCGCGGTGGCCGGGGCGGTCGGCGCGGGCGCGGCGACGCTGATCGGCCACGCCCTGCGCCTGAAGCTGGCCAAGGCGGCCGGCAAGGACTGGCCCGTCGCCGTCACCGAGGACGCCCTGGCCGGCGGCGGCGCGCTGTTGGTGGCGCTGGCCTCGCTGAGCCCGGCGCGGCCGCGCGAGGACCTGGCCTGGATGCGGTCGACGACTAACGCGTCTCGGCATATCGCCACGGGCGTGCACGCGCCGCTTTAGGTACCAACCTTGCTGTCATCCCGGACGATCGCACAGCGCGAAGATCCGGGACCGACGCGTGAACGCGTGCGCTTCCTGCGGTCCCGGATCTGCACCCGGCTTTCGCCGGGCTTGTCCGGGATGACAGACTTGGGTGGCTTTCCGGTCCTTGGAACGGGTTCCGCCCGATAGCTCCCTGCGTCCATCGCCCTAGGCTCGGCGCCCATGGTCGCCGACGACGCCCCCGCTTCAATCTCCGCCAAACCGGCCTGGACGCTCCAGCCGGTCGCCGAGCTGGACGCGGCCGAGCAGCAGCGCGGCATGCGGGTGCTGACGATCGAGGTGATCTTCTCGACCCTGGCCGACGCCGTGGCCGGCGGCGTGATCCTGACGGCCTTCGCCCTGCACCTGGGCGCGTCCAACGCCCTGATCGGCACGCTGGCGGCCATCACCTTCTGGGACCAATTGCTGCAGGGCCCCGGCGTGGTGCTGGTCGCACGGCTGAAGCGGCGCAAGCTGATCGCCGTGGCCGGCAGCCTGGTCTCGGCCCTGGCCCCGGCCGTGCTGGCCGCCCTGGCCTTCGCCCACGCCTCGTCGGCCGCCCGCACCGGGATCGTGATCGCCGTGGCGCTCTATGGCGGGGCCGGCGCCTTCGCGGGTTGCGCCTGGAACGCCTGGGTGCGCGACCTGGTCCCCGGCAAGGTCAGCGGCCACTTCTTCGGCCGCCGCTCGGCCTTGTCGACCGCCGTGGCGCTGGCCGGCGGTCTCGCGGCGGCCTGGCTTCTGGACCGCGCGCCCGAGGGCTCGCCCGGCCGCAGCTGGGTGTTCCTGGCCCTGTTCACGACTGGCCTGCTGGCCGAACTGGCCAGCGCCACGGTGCTCTCCCGCGCCCCCGAGCCCGCCATGCCGCCGTCCGACGGCCGCGAGCGCCTGCTGCCGCTGCTGAAGAAGCCCCTGATGGACGAGAACTTCCGCAAGCTGATCGCCTTCCTGGCCAGCTGGCAGTTCGCGGTGAACCTGGCCCAGCCGTTCTTCACGGTGTTCTTCCTGCGCCAGCTGGGGTTCGGCATGACCTTCGTGATGGCGCTCAGCCTGATCAACCAGTTCGCCAACCTGCTGACCCTGCGCAAGTGGGGGGATCTCGCCGACCGGTTCAGCAACAAGTCGGTGCTGAACCTGGCGGCCCCGGCCTTCATCGCCTGCATCGCCGCGATGATCGTCGCCTCGCAATTCCCCAACCAGGTCGCCGCCGGGGCCTATCTGATCGTGCTGCACCTGGTGATGGGCGCGGCCTCGGCGGGCGTGGCCCTGGCCTCGGGCAACATCGTCATGCGCCTGTCGCCGCGCGGCGCGGCCGAGCCCTACATGGCCGCCAACGCCCTGATCACCTCGGCGGCGGCGGGCCTGGCGCCGATCCTGGGCGGCCTGTGCGCCGACGCCTTCGCGCGGCGCGAGTTTCGCCTGCTGCTGGAGTGGTCGGGCCCGCTCTACAACGGCGACGTCGTGCGCCTGGCCGTGCGCCAGTGGGACTTCTACTTCCTGATCTCGGCCCTGTTCGGCCTCTACGCCCTACATCGCCTGACCCTGGTGCACGAGAAGGGCGAGGTGGAACGCCAGGAGATGGTCCGCGAAATGTTCGAACGCCTGCGCCACGGCCGGCGACGCTTCATGCCGGTGGCGGGTTTGAAGTCGCTGAGCGAATTTCCGGCCAACCTGTTCCACCGACGCGGGGCGAAGCGGGGCGGCTAGGGATCGCGTGCATGGACTTAGAGCGCACGAGGCCTATGCTCCTCGCGCTAGCCCTTCACGTCGTTGAACCGAGGCTCGAGCATGCAAAATTCCCGATGGAAGGCCGCCAATCCCGAGGTTCAGGCGGCGGTGCTCGACGCCAGGATCGCCGCCGTCATGCACGCCGTCGAGAAGGTCGACGCGGCCCTCGTGGCCGACGAGTACGCGGTGTTCGCCGCCGCCCTGGCGCCGGAGCTGGTGGTCAACAACCCCGCCAATATCGTCGCCCCCAGCGCCATGGTCCGCCAGCTGAACGCCGACGGCAAGATCAGCTACAGCCAGTACGAACGGCTGATCGAGCACGCGTCCCTGCGCGGCGACATGGTGCTGCTGATGGGCGAGGAGACCGTCGTGCCCAAGGGCGCCAACCCGCTGGCCGGCCAGACCGTGCGCCGCCGCTTCACCGAGCTGTGGCGGCCCGAGGGCGAGCGCTGGCTGCTGACCGCGCGCCAGGCGACGATCGCGCGGTAGGGCCCTACTTCTCGAACACCACCCTGCCGTCGACGATGGTCAGCACCGCGTCGGCCTTCAGGATCTCCGGCGGGGCCACGGTCATCAGATCCTTGGAGAACACCGTGACGTCGGCCTTCTTGCCGGCCTCCAGCGTGCCGCGATCGGCCTCGGCGAAGGCGGCGTAGGCCGGGGCCCAGGTCAGCATGCGCAGGGCCTGGTCGCGGGTGACGGCCTCGTCCAGATGCCAGTCGGCGCCCGCGAAGCCGTCCAGGCTGTGGCGGTAGACGGCGGCGTAGAACTCGATGCGCGGATCGCCGACCTCGACCGGGGCGTCCGAACCGGCGGCCACCACCGCGCCGCTGTCGAGGAAGTCCTTCCAGCGATAGCCCTCGTGCAGCCGGCTCTCGCCCAGGCGGGCAGGGGCGAAATAGAGGTCGCCGATCGCGTGGCTGGGCTGCATCGAGGCGACGACGCCCAGCTTGGCGAAGCGCGGCAGGTCCTCGTCCGCCACGATCTGAGCATGCTCGATGCGCCAGCGGGCCGCCGTATCGCCCGCCAACACCTCCTGGTACCAGTCCAGCGCCATGCGGTTGCCCCGGTCGCCGATCGCGTGGGTGGCCACCTGGGCGCCGACCGCCTTGGCCGCCTTCATCAGGGCCACGCCCTGGTCGCGCGGGGTCAGTTGCAGGCCGAGGCTGGCCTCGTCGTCGCTGTAGGGCGCCAGCAGCGCCGCGCCGCGCGAGCCCAGGGCGCCGTCCATGTAGAGCTTGATCCCGCGCACCCGGATCAGGCCGGTGGCGTCGGTTTGCGGTCCCTTGGCCAGCACCTCGGCCGCGCCGCCGGGATCCATGTAGTTGTCGACGCGCAGGCTGAACTTCCGGTCGGCGGCCAGCGATCGCAGGATCGCCAGGTCGGGCGCGCCGACGCTCATATTGTTCAGGCCCGTCCAGCCGCGCGAGGCGTAGAGCGCGCCGGCCTTCTCCAGGGCCAGCCGCAGCGTGGCCGGCGACGGCGGCGGGATCACGTCCTTCACCAGGGCCTGGGCGTGGTCGACCAGCATGCCGTCGGGCTCGCCGGCCGGGCCCTTCAGGATCTGGCCGCCGGCCGGAGCGACCGTGTCCTTCGTCACCCCCGCCGCCGCCAGGGCCGCGGTCGAGGCGACCACGGCGTGGCCGTCGGCCCGGCCCAGCACCACGATCCGGCGGGGCGCGGCGCGGTCGAGGTCGGCGCGGTTGGGGAAGCGCTTCTCGGGCCAGTGGGTCTCGATCCAGCCCCGTCCGTAGATCGGGCCGTCGGGATGGGCGTCGGCATAGGCCTTCACGGCCGCGACCAGGCTTTCGACGGAGTCGGTCTTGTCGAGATTCAGGGTCAGCTCGCGCAGGCCGATGCCGGTCAGGTGGGCATGGGCGTCGACGAAGCCGGGAAAGGCCGCAGCCCCCTTCAGGTCGACGTCGCGCGCGCCCTTGGCCGCCTTGGCCCTGGCGGCGGCCAGATCGCCGACGAAGGCGATGCGGTCGTCGCGGATCAGCACGGCCTGGGCGCTCGGCGCGGCCGCGACGCCGGTGTGGATCGGCCCGCCATGGATCAGGATATCGCCGGCGAACGCGGTCGCCAGGCTGGAGACCGACAGCAGGGCGGCAAGGGCGAAGGTGCGGCGCAAGGCGATCTCCCGACAGCAAGAAACGGGAAATCGTAGGGCAGAGACGGCCGGGTTGGAACCTTCGCCTTTCCGGTCCCTCGCGGGCGATGGCGGATAACGGACTCCTACACCGCCAGGCCTCTCCAAACGCCGTTTCCCGCTGCTATATTCAGCTCATGGAACAAGGTTTCGCGCTTTTCGAAACGCCGATCGGGCTGTGCGGCCTGGCCTGGGGCGAGCAGGGACTGGTCGGCGCCCAGTTGCCCGAGACCGCGCCGGGCGCCGCCTGGGCCCGGCTGCGTCGCCGCTATCCGGACGCGATCGAGTCTTCTCCGCCACCGCCCGCCATCCAGCGGGTCATCGAGCGGGTCAACGACCTGCTGGCCGGCGGACGCGACGACCTGACCGACATCGACCTGGATTTCAGCGTCGTCTCGCCCTTCAACCGCCGGGTCTACGAGATCGCCCGCGCCATCCCGCCCGGCGAGATCCTGACCTATGGCCAGATCGCCAAGGCCATGGACGATCCCGGCGCGGCCCGCGCCGTCGGCAAGGCCCTGGGCGAAAACCCCTGGCCGATCATCATCCCCTGCCACCGCGTGCTGGGCGCCGACGGCAAGGCGGGTGGCTTTTCCTCGCCGGGCGGCCTGCAGACCAAGGCCAAGATGCTGACGATCGAGCGGGCCCGGACCAACGAGGTCCCGACCCTGTTCGACCTGGAGTTCTCGGTGGCGCCCAAGCGCGGGCGCTGACGCTCCGGAGCGCCGTCAGACGTAGGGCGTCCCGGCCAGCGCGGCGTCGACGCCGGTGAAGCCCCGGTCCACCACGCCGAGGAAGGCCGCCTCGGGCTTTCGGTTCTCGCGGAAGGCGGCCAGCGCCTCGCCATAGGCGACCACCAGGGTGGCCATCAGCATCGTGGCCGCCAGCCGCGCTTCGGGATCGGCGTGCGGCCGGCCCACCCCGTCGGCCAGCATCCCCGCCAGATCATCGGCCAGCGTCACCTGCAGCTCGCGCGCGCGGGCCGTCAAAACCGTGCTCGCCGAGACCATGCGCCAGAAGTGGATCGGGCGTTCGGTGATCCTGAACAGCGGGTGCTGGCTTTCGACCAACGCCCGCATCAGCGCCTGGAACGTCCCGACCGGCGAGCGCCCGTCGCGATCGACCAGCGCGTCCCGCACCAGGGCCCGGACCTCGTCCTCGCGATCGAAGACCAGGTCCTCCTTGCGGGGGAAGTAGTTGAACACCGTCTTGCGGGCGACCTGCGCCTCGTCGGCGATGTCGGCGACGGAAACGGCGTCGAAGCCGCGCTCGACGAACAGGCGCGTGGCGACGTTGGAGATCGCCTGACGCGTCGCCTCCTTCTTGCGGTCTCGCAGTCCGAGTCGGTTTGACATGGCGATGTCTATACCATATACAAATTTATACTGAGTGTAAAAATCTGTCTTATCGAAGGCCGATGATGCTTGAGGACCCCCGCCTTGATGCATGATGTCGTGATCGCCGGAGCCGGCCCCGTCGGCCTGTTTCTCGCCTGCGAGCTGCGCCTCGCCGGTGTTTCGGTGCTGGTGCTGGAGCGGGCCGAGGACCCGGGCTCGCCCCTGAAGCGGCTGCCGTTCGGCATGCGCGGCCTGTCGGCGCCCACCCTCGCGGCGCTCTATCATCGCGGCCTGCTGGATGAAGTCGCCGCCCCGCGCGGGGTCGAGGACGGCCCCGCCGCCGCCCACTGGCGCCAGCAGCCGCGCCGCCCGGCGGGCCACTTCGCCGGCATCCAGTTCTTCCACGACGACATCGATACGGCCAAGTGGCGCTACCGCCTGCCCAGCCCGGCCGGGACCAGCGTGATGGTCGAGATGCAGCATCTGGAAACCGTCCTGGCCGCCCGCGCCGAGGCCCTGGGCGTGGAGATCCGGCGTGGCCTGGGAGTCCAGGGCCTGGACCAGGCGGACGACGGCGTGACCGTTCGCGCGGGCGGCCAGGCCTTCCACGCGCGCTGGCTGGTCGGCTGCGACGGCGGCCGCAGCACCGTCCGCAAGGCGGCCGGCTTCGACTTCGCCGGCACCGATCCGGAGTTCACCGGCTATTCCGTCGAGGTCGCGATGGCCGATCCCGACGCGCTGCGCCCGGGTCGCCACTACACGCCGACGGGCATGTACACCTATGCCCGCCCTGGCACGATCGGAATGGTCGAGTTCGACGGCGGCGCGTTCCACCGCGTCCAGCCGATCACGCTGGACCACGTGCAAGCGGTCCTGCGACGCGTCTCCGGCGTCGAGGTCGTCGTGACCGCCCTGACCCAGGCCACGACCTGGACGGACCGCGCCTTCCAGGCGACCGCCTATCGCAAGGGGCGGGTGCTGCTGGCCGGCGACGCGGCCCACGTCCATTCGCCGCTGGGCGGCCAGGGGCTGAACCTGGGGCTCGGCGACGCGATGAACCTGGGCTGGAAGCTGGCGGCCACCATCAAGGGCGACGCGCCTGTCGGCCTGCTCGACACCTATTTCGACGAGCGCCATCCGGTCGGCGCCCAGGTCCTGGACTGGTCGCGCGCCCAGGTCGCGCTGATGCGGCCCAGCCCCAGTTCGCGCGCGCTGGAGGCTGTCATCCGCGACCTGATCGACACCCGCGACGGCGCCACCTATTTCGCCGAGCGCGTCTGGGGCGTCTCGCTGCGCTACGACCTGGGCGACGACCACCCGCTGGTCGGACGCGGCGCGCCCGATTTCGAGCTGGTCGACGGGACCCGGCTCGGCGATCTGCTCAGGGACGGGAAAGGCCTGCTGCTGGACTTCGACGCCGACCGGCCACTTCAGCCCCTCGCCGGCCGCTGGGGCGATCGCCTCGCCTATGTGGCCGGCGACGCCAAGGATCGGCTGGGCCTGAGCGCGGTGCTGGCGCGCCCCGACGGCGTCGTCGCCTGGGCCGGCGAAACCGCCCCGGACCTTGAAAGCGCCGCTGAGGCCGTGTCGCGATGGTGGGGCGAACGTGGGGAAGCTTGACCGGTTAACGGCGATTCACCCTCGCCCGAACACGAGCGAAACGAATCATGACCGAATCAGCGACTTCGCCCGATTCAGTGTTTGTTCACTACTAGCGATGGTAGCTTAATTCGGATTAACCACAAATGGCATTGTGACGTTCACGGCGCGATCGTCTGACTCAGACCCATGGCGACGTCCAGCGCCTGGCGATAGGCGTCGACCGCCTCGGCCATCGACCGGCGCGAAATCTCCAACGCCTCGGCCCCAGTCTCGCCGGACCCCGCCTCCGGATCGAGGGCGCGGGCCAGGCTGGCGGTCGTCGCCGCCTCGACCAGGACGGTCGTACGCTGCAGGTGCTGGGCGGCGTTGACCAGGACCAGGGCGACGGATTGGACGGCGGCCGCCCGCAGGGCGACGGCCGCCGGGTCAAGGGCCTCCCGCGAGACGGCGGTCATGTCAGGCCTTCGGCTTGGCGGACGTGGGCCTGGCGGGCGCGGGCTTGGGCGCCGCCGGCTGGGCGGGCGCGGCGCTCAGGGTCTTGATGGCGGCCAGGGCGGCGTCGATCGCCTGGGCCTGAGCGTCGCCCGAGCCAAAGGCGCGCAGCGCGGCCAGCAGGGACAGCATGTTGTCCGGAACGTCGGACTGTCCCACCTTCGCCACGGTCGCGGCCGCGGCGGCGGTGTCGAAGCTGTAGATCTGCATCACCCCCTGGGTGGTCGCGGCCTGGGCCAGGATCGCCTGCTGTTGCTGGGCGGCCGCGGCGTTCTCGAACATAATACCCGTCGAATGGGCCAGGCTCTGATAGATCGCGCCCATGGCCATGGCCGGCGCCTCGGCCATCACCTTGACGTTCGTCTGGGTGACAGCGTCGGTGATCTGGGAATTGACGGGGGTGTCTAGGGCCATGGCGTCCTCTCCGCGCCACCCGAAGATCATCCTCCGGTCGTGGCGCGGCATTCTTCGCGCGAGAGGATCGGCTTGGCAATCGGCGTTATGTCAAATTTCGACACATGCCCTAGCTGGCCGGGCAGGTGGCGCTGACGCGCTTGGCCTCCAGGGTGGCGGCCATGGGCATGCCGCCGACCGTCTTGCCGTTGACGGCGATCGTGAAGCTCTCGGGCGTGTAGGAACCCTTGGCCGTGACCGGCGCCACGCGACCCTTCTTGTCGGTCCAGGTGCCCTTCAGCGCGATCTTGCCGTCGCGCACCTCGCGGGTCTCGTAGTCGCAGGTGTAGCGCTTGAGACAGATGCCCTGGTTGAAGTTCTCGACATCCTTGTCGGTCAGGCAGTGCATGTCGCTGTCGATCGGGATCGGCCCGAACCGGGTGTTGTATTCCCACTGACCGGTCAGGATCGTCGTCCGGGCGCTGGCGGCGCCGGCGACCGGGGCGGCGATCCTGGGGGCCGCGACGGCCGCGGCGGCGCCCAGAATCAGCGTTCCGACGATCAGGGCGGGGGCGAGCAGACGCATGCGATGAATCTCCGTGGAAGACGGCTCTATATATAGAGCGCCAGATGAACCGCGTTTGAAGGCTATGTTGGGGCCGCGTATCGCCCCGCTCGCATCTTCCGATCTTCAGGCGCGGCTTGACTCGGCAAGCCCCCTTCGCCTATATCGCCCGCTCTCGCGCGGCGGTCCGTCCTTCGCGCGCCCGAATTCATGTTGCGGAGCCTCGGCTTCGCCCAAGCCCAAGGTATCCACCATGTCGCGCCGTTGCGAACTCACCGGGATCGGTCCGATGGTCGGCCACAATGTGAGCCACTCGAACATCAAGACCAAGCGCCGCTTCCTGCCGGCCCTGTCGCCTGCGTCGCTGCAGTCGGACTCGCTGGGTCAGACCTTCAAGCTGCGCATCAGCAACGCGGCCCTGCGCACCCTGGACTTCAAGGGCGGCCTGGACGTGTTCCTGCTGGGCGCCAAGGACGAGCAGCTGTCGCCGCGCGCCCTGAAGATCAAGGCTCAGGTCAAGGCGAAGGCCAAGGCCGCCGCCGCGACCGCCGTCGCCGCCTAAGACTTTCTCGGCTCACGCCGAACGAAAGGCCCGCGAGGTTCGCCTCGCGGGCCTTTTCGCGTCTGGGGTTCGGCGAGAGCCGCGCGTCAGTCGCGCGATCCGGATCGTCCCGCGAGCAAAGGGGCGTGGGCGGCGAGCCTGCGGGATACGAACTCGGTGAAGAGCTGCACCCGCTTGGTCTTGCGGGTCTCTCCCTGTGTGAGACTCCAGACCGTGCCGTACAGGTGCAGGTCGAAACCCGGCGCCCTCGCCAGCAGGGGGTCGGCGTCGCCGACGAAGCACGGCAGCGTCGTCATCCCCAGGCCTTGCCGCACGGCGGCGATCTGCGCCTCGGCGTCCGTGACCCTGAAGGGAACTCCGGCGGCGCGGACCTCCCCCTCGCCGACCCAGTCGGGAACGCCATGGCGGCTGATGACGATCCACCGGAAGGGATCGGGCGCGCCGGCCCGCCACGCGGCGAGCCGATCGCGGGATATGTAGACGCCGCCGAAGATCTCCGGGCCCTTCAGGCCGTGAAGATTGAGCGGCAGTGTCTTGCGATCGTAGACGACGCGGATCGCGACGTCGGCCTCCCGATTGGTCAGATTCGCCAGCTCGCCGGACGACAGAATCTCCATCTCGATGTCCGGATGCAGGCGCGCGAAGTCGGCGAAGTCGGGCATGAGCAGATGCACCGCCAGGGGCGGCGCCAGCGTCACCCGCAGAAGCCCGCGCACGCCCTGGTCGCGACCGAAGACGCGCGTCTCCAGCTGGAGCGACGACGCTTCCATCTGCTCCGCGAGCTCGAGCACCTCCTCGCCCGCGGCCGTCATGCGATAGCCCGACGGCAGCTTTTCGAACATCTGCGCCCCGAGGCGTTCCTCCAGCTGGGCGATGCGTCGCAGCACGGTCGCGTGGTTCACCCCCAGGCGCCCAGCGGCGGCCCGCACCGAGCCTCCGCGCGCGACGGCGAGGAAATAGCGAACGTCATCCCAGTCGATCATGGTGCGATCTTGCGCCATGCGGCGGCCCCTCAAAAGCCAAAATCGAGCCTATAGACCGGAAACGCGGCGATCGTCGCGTTGAACTCGGCCTTTCATCCGGTTCGTTTTCGCACCATCGATGTGCATGTTTCCGCACTGAACAGCGGAGACCTGCGGACCCACTTCCAGCGTCTCGGGGAACGTCCCCGAACAAGGAAGACTGCATCTCATGACCAGATTGACTGGAAAGACCGCCGTGATCACCGGCGGGGCCACCGGCATCGGCCGCGCGGCGGCCAAGCGCTTCATCGACGAGGGCGCCTTCGTCTTCATCTTCGGCCGCCGGCAGGACGCGCTCGACGCCGTCGTGGCCGAACTCGGGTCCAACGCCCGCGCGGTGAAGGGCTCGGTCTCGGATGAGGCCGACCTCGATCGGCTCTACGCGGCGGTGAAGGCCGAGCGCGGAAGCCTCGACATCGTCTTCGCCAACGCCGGGGCGGGCAGCCAGCTTGCGCTCGGCGAGATCACCGCCCAGCACATCGACGAAACCTTCGACACCAATGTGAAGGGTACGATCTTCACGGTCCAGAAGGCGCTGCCGCTGATGGGCCAGGGCGGTTCGATCATCCTGACCGGATCCAGCGCCGGTACGACGGGCGCGCCGGGGATGAGCGCTTACAGCGCCAGCAAGGCGGCGGTGCGAAACCTCGCGCGGACGTGGGCGGAGGACCTGAAGGGGACCGGCGTCCGCGTGAACGTGTTGTCGCCCGGGGCGACGGCGACCGAGCTCGCCAAGGAAGCGCTGGGCGAGGAAGGGCAGAAGGTCTTCGCCGCGATGACTCCGCTGCAGCGCATGGCCGACCCGGCGGAGATCGCGGCCGTGGCCGCCTTTCTCGCCTCGTCGGACAGCAGCTTCATGACCGCCAGCGAAGTCGCCGCCGACGGCGGCCTGGCGCAGATCTGACCCCTCAAATCCAAGGAGAACACAGATGAGCTACGCAATCATCGGCTTCGGCAAGATCGGCCAGGCCCTGGCCAAGGCGTTCGCCCGCAAGGGGATCGAGGTCTCCGTCGCGACCACCCGCGCCCCGGAAAGCTTCGCGGCCGACGCCGCCGCGATCGGCCCCACGATCCTTCCCAAGACCCTGGCCGAAGCGATCAAGGCCGACACCATCTTTCTGGCGGTCCGCTTCGAGGCCCACCGCGACGTCGCCAAGGCGCTGGCGAACTGGGAAGGCAAGACCGTCATCGACACGACGAATCTGTTCCCGGGCCCCGAGGAACTGGACGGCCTCCCCTCCTCCGCCGTCGTCGCCAAGGCGTTCACCGGCGCCAAACTCGTCAAAGGGTTCAATCACCTGATCGCGGCCACGCTGGCGACCGATCCCGTCGTCGAGGGCGGCCACCGGGTGGTCTTTCTGTCCAGCGACGACGAGGACGCGATCGCGCCCGTCTCGGCCCTGGCCAAGCAACTGGGGTTCGCGCCCGTCACGCTGGGAAGGCTCGGCGAGGGCGGCGCGCTGGTGCACGCGCGCGGTCGCACCTGGGGCCCGCTGATCTTCCAGGACCTGTTCAAGAAGCAGCCGTAACGGTCCCACGAAAAAGCCCTCCCCGTTTCCGGGGAGGGCTCTTCAACGCCACTCAAAGAAAGGGCCGATACGCGCCCTCTCGGTACAAACTTTTAGCGGGCGCGAACGGCCGAGTAGGCGGTTTCGTCCGAAGCGTTCAGCTTGGAAACGGCGTCTTGGACCGAGGCGCGGACGCACGAGGGGTAGGTGTAGCCAGCCAGGGCGGTGCCGCGGACTTCGGCCCAGCACACGGTCGAGGCGGCCTTGTGGATCTCGGCGCGCAGTTCGGCCGGAGCCTTGCCGGCGGTCTTGATGCGAACTTCAGCGGCGCCGGCGGGAGCGGCGGCGAACAGGGCGACGGCCGAGGCGGCCAGAACGATGGAGCGGATCATTAGGACGGATTCCAAGACAGCGTTGATTTTCAACCCGTCCGGAAGGCGCTTCCCCTGCGCGGCTGGTCCAGGATCTCGCCCGCTCTGCCGCTACGGAAAACTCATAACTTGTCACTTTTCACTTATCAACGGTTATGTTGCAGCTTGACCACAAAATCGATTGACGCGAATTGACGCGGTTACAGGGGGCCGGAACCCGGCCCTCGCGCCGCCGAAGCCGCGCGGGACCGGGCCCGAAACGCAAGGTTTAGTAGCTGACCTTCACCAGGCCGCCGGCACGGAACGCTTGGCGGTCATAGGCCTTCAGGGTCGGGCTGCCGACCTTCTGGACGGCGTCGCGGGTCACTTCGCGAACGCAGTAGGCGTAGAAGTCGTTGGTGTTGCTGCCCATGTCTTCGCGGCAGATGGTGTTGGCGGCCGAGACGATGTCGGCGTGGATGGCGGCGTCGGTGCGACCGCGAACCTTGACGTGCTGATCGGTGGCGAAGGCCGACGAAGCGGTGGTCAGGGCCATGGCCGAAGCGGCCAGAACAAACAGAGCTTTCATGATTTCAGTTCCGAAAGGGGGTTGGAATTCAACCTCCTCCCGATGCGTTCCTCTGATGACCGTTGGGATCTCGCCCTGCTCGCGTCATCGGAGGTAGCGGTAACATGACAACGTTGTCTTTTGAAGTAAAATGTTGAGTTTCAAAGGAAACTACCTATAGGCGCCCAAACCCTGGGCAGAGAGGCCGGCGGGCGGGATCGGGTGGCGAAACGCGGTGCAGGTCGCCGCATTGTGCGCCGATCCGCACAGCCCCGTCCCGATTACCCCTGATTATCGAAGACCGCACCGCCCTCTATCTTGAGGTCCACGACATGGAGACGAACATGCAAGCGATCGATCAAGCCGGAACCTTCACCCTCGGCGACCGGACGGTGAAGCGGCTGGGCTATGGGGCCATGCAGTTGGCCGGACCCGGCGTGTTCGGCCCGCCGCGCGACCGGGACGCGGCCCTGGCGGTCCTGCGCGAGGCGGTGGCGGCGGGCGTCGACCACATCGACACCAGCGACTTCTACGGCCCGCACGTCACCAACCAGATCATCCGCGAGGCGCTGGCGCCCTATGCCGACACCCTGACGATCGTCACCAAGATCGGCGCCAGGCGCGGCGACGACGCGTCCTGGAACCCGGCCTTCGGTGCCGACGACCTGGAGCGCGCGGTGCACGACAACCTGCGCAACCTGGGCCTCGAGACGCTGGACGTCGTCAACCTGCGGGCCATGTTCAGCGTCCACGGTCCGGCCGAGGGCTCGATCGCGGCGCCGCTCGAGACGCTGGCCAACCTCCAGCGGCAAGGCCTGGTGCGCCACATCGGCCTCAGCAACGTCACCGCGACCCAGGTGAAGGAAGGCCAGGGGATCGCCCAGATCGTCTGCGTGCAGAACCAGTACAACTTGGCCCACCGCGAGGACGACGCGCTGATCGACGCCCTGGCGGACGATGGGATCGCCTATGTGCCGTTCTTCCCGCTGGGCGGGTTCAGCCCGCTGCAGTCGACCGCCCTGTCGCAAGTGGCCGAGCGCCTGAACGCCACGCCGATGCAGGTGGCCCTGGCCTGGCTGCTGCGGCGCGCGCCCAACATCCTGCTGATCCCCGGCACCTCCTCGGTCGCCCACCTGCGCGAGAACCTGGCGGCGGCGACGCTGGTCCTGCCAGACGCGGTGATGGCCGAACTGGACGGGATCGGACGGGCCTAAGGGCCAGCCGGTCTTCAGCCGGCCAGCCAGTGCGGAACCGGCAGGGCCCCGTCCTTATCGAGGACCCTGCCGAGTTCGTCGAAATAGCGGTCGCTGAGGGCGCCCACCGGCCACGGCGCATCGTCGGCGATGGCGGCGAAGAGCACCTGCATCAACATCATCTGGGCCGCCCACCATGCCGGGGCGGCCGTCGGAACCGTGTCCACGAGCCTCGCCTTGAAATCGCGCTCCCAGGACCGCTTGATGGTGATCGTGGCGCCGACGAGGAAGGTCACGTGCAGGATCGGCGACGAGGGAAAGAAGCCGTCCGGGCTCGAACGGCCGTGCTCGTTGATCCAGTGAACGCTCCGGCCGGGCGAGGTGGTGGCCAGCAGGATGGTCTGGGTCGCCGCCTCGCCCCACGCCGCGGGCGCATCGATGACGGGTCTCGATAACGGCCGGTTGATCAGATACCAGCCGGCCAGATCGAACGTGCCCGCGGGCAGTCTCCACGAGGTGATCCGCAGGGCGTGATTGAGGTTGGGCGGCTGTTGATCGGGCCCAGGGAACTGGAACTGCGGTGCGACGCCGATCAGCGAACGGTCCGTCCCCACCGGCAGACCCTGACCCGGGCCGCCGAGCGCCATGTAGGTCAACAGCTGCACGGCCGTCATGACGAGGCCGCCGTCCGGCGAGACCACGAAGATCCAGGCCGCCGGCGGGAAGGAGCCGCCGTCCTGAACGGCCGACGCCTGGACCAGGGCCTGCTTGTGGGCGGGCAGGTCCGGCGTGTCTTCAGGCCACATCGCCATGCATGTCTGGCCGTCCCTCGGAAACAGCTTGGTCGCCGCGACGAACGACGCGGGCGGCGTCGCCGCCTGCGTGGAGGGGGCCACGAAATGGAATCCCGGAGGACCGAAGAAGCCCGCGAAGGCCTTCAGCGGATCCGTCTCCCGCAGGCGCTCGAGCAGATCGAACACGTTGCCGGTCATGCCGTGAAGAACCACCGTGCTGTCGGGGTTCATGTTCACGACTTCGTCTATGGCCAGCAGCATTGTCCGTTCCTCCCGAGCAAGCCAGGCAACGGAGCAAATAACGCCAAGGTTGGCCAGGAGATTTTACCCGCAAAAGGCGAATCCCCCAACCGCTCGCCGATGCGCTACCGCCGCCGCACCGGCTTGGCGGGCTTTGGCGGCGCGGGCGGCGGTGGCGGCGGGGCGGTCCAGTCGAAGGCCATCAGCAGGGTGCGTTCCTGCGGGGCGTCGTTGTCGTCGGTGATCAAATAGATCCGCGTCGCGCCCGACGGCGATCGCGACAGCGCGATTCCCTCGAAATTGTCGCGGGTGGTCGCCCCGTCCAGGGTCAGGGTGGCGGCCAGGTACTGCTTGGCGGCCGGGGCGCGGGGGTCGATCACGAACCGCACCTGGCCACGCCAGCCGCGGATCGGGTCATAGGCGCGGAACAGGCTGGCCACCGACTGGCCCTCGAAGGCCGCGAACGAGGTCAGGCCCCAGGTGAAGTCCGGCGGCGACTGCGGGGCCAGGCCCACGCAGGGCGCCGACAGCTTGCACAGCCACACCTCGCCCTCCTCGCCGCCCACCAGATAGGCGTCGGGGCCGGCGATCGGATAGGCGGTCAGGGCCTCCATGCCCTCATTGTCGGGGAAGGTGGTGGCGGGCTTGTTGACGGCGCGCGGCAGGCCGTAGGTCCCGTCGCTCTGGCGCGGATAGAGCCAGATGCGGTGATCGCGCTCGAAGCTGACCAGGCGGTCGCCATTGGCCAGGATCGCCAGGCCCTCGGCGTCGCCCTGGCCCTTGCCCTTCAAGGGCTGGCCGTCCAGGCCCTTCAGCGGCGACAGCTTGCCGTCGCTCAAGCCAACCAGCCGGCCGGTCTCGTCCAGCACCAGCCTGGCCTCGAACAGGTCGCCGTCGTCGCTGACCGAGACCAGCCCGCCGTCGGGGCCGAACTTCAGGTCCGACAGGCCGTGCAGCCGCGTGGTGTCGGGGCTGCTGATCGCGATCCCGCCGGCATAGACGAAGCGGCCGATCGCCGTTGGAGGCGGCGTGGCCGAGCTGAGCGGCACGGGCGTGGTGACCAGGCTGATTTCGGGCCCGACCTTGACCGGCGCGACCGGCAGCACGGCCGGCTGCGGCGGGGTCTTGGCGCACTGGCCCAGGGCGAAGCTCGCCAGGCCCAGCACGAGGAAGCCGCGCAGTCCGATCACGCGGGAACCTTGCGGCCCGTCTTGGGGGCTTGGGGTTGGACGGTCGGCGGCGCGGCCAGCAGGCCCCGGGCGCGCTTCACGGCCTTGGGCTCCTCGTCGAACAGGCCGGCCAGTTGGTCGACCAGGGCGCCGCCCAGTTGCTCGACGTCGACGATGGTCACCGCCCGGCGGTAGTAGCGCGTCACGTCGTGGCCGATGCCGACGGCGATCAGCTCAACCGGGCTCTTGGTCTCGATCTCGGCGATGACCTGACGCAAGTGGCGCTCCAGATAGTGGCCCGAATTGACGCTGAGGGTGGAGTCGTCCACCGGCGCGCCGTCGGAGATCACCATCAGAATGCGGCGGGCTTCGGGCCGGCCGATCAGGCGCTGGTGAGCCCACATCAGGGCCTCGCCGTCGATGTTTTCCTTCAGCAGCCCCTCGCGCATCATCAGGCCGAGGTTCTTGCGAGCCCGCCGCCAGGGCGCGTCGGCGCTCTTGTAGATGATGTGGCGCAGGTCGTTCAGGCGGCCCGGAGCGGGCGGCTTGCCGGCCTTGATCCACTCGTCGCGGGCGCTGCCGCCCTTCCAGGCGCGGGTGGTGAAGCCCAGCACCTCGACCTTGACCGCGCAGCGCTCCAGCGTGCGGGCCAGGATATCGGCGCAGACGGCCGCCACCATGATCGGCCGGCCGCGCATCGAGCCGGAATTGTCGATCAGCAGGGTCACGACGGTGTCGCGGAACTCGACGTCCTCCTCCTGCTTGAACGACAGGGGCGCGGTGGGGTCGATGATCACCCGGGTCAGGCGGGCGACGTCCAGCATCCCCTCCTCCAGGTCGAAGGTCCAGGCGCGGTTCTGCTGGGCCAGCAGGCGGCGCTGCAGCTTGTTGGCCAGGCGCGAGACGACGCTGGAGAAGGCCGCCAGCTGTTGGTCCAGATAGGCCCGCAGCCGGGTCAGCTCGTCGGCGTCGCACAGGTCCTCGGCCGGCACCACCTCGTCATAGGCCGTGGTGAACACCTTGTAGGCCGGCTCGCCCGCGCCGCCCTGGCCGGGATCGGGACGGGCCGGCTTGGCGCCGTCGCCCATCTCGGGGGCTTCCTCGGTGTCTTCCGGCTCGCCGTCCTGTTCGGACTGGACCATCTCCTCGTCGCCGGCCTCGGTCTCGCGGTCGGAGGTCTCGGTCTGCTGCGGGTCGGCGCCTTCGGACTGCTCGCCCTCGCCTTCGCCGCTGTCGTCCTCGGAGGCCTCGGTGTTCTGGTCCTCGTCGCCCTCGTCCTCGTCGGACTGTTCGGTGGCGTCGGACATGTCTTCGCCGAGGTCGAGATCGCGCAGGATCTCGCGGGTGACCTTGGCGAAGGCGGCCTGGTCGTCGATGGCGGCGGCCAGGCGGTCCAGGTCCTTGCCGGCCCGGTTCTCGATGTCGGCGCGCAGGATGTCGACCAGGGCCTTGGCGCCATCGGGCGGGGCGTCGCCGGTCAGCCGCTCGCGGACCATCAGCGACAGGATCTCGGCCATGGGCGCGGACTGCAGGTCGGTCGCCACGGCGCGGGTCAGGCCCTGCTTTTCCAGGCGCGCTTCCAGGGCGGCGGTCAGGTTGGCGCGCACGCCGCCCAGGGCGTTGGACCCGATGGCTTCCAGCCGGGCCTGCTCGATGGCCTCGAAGGCCGCCTGGCCGTCGGGCGAGCTGGGCCGCGCGCGGGCGTGGGCCATCGCATCATGGTGCGCCAGGCGCAGAGCCATCTGGTCGGCCAGGCCACGGATGCGGGCGGCCTCCTTGGGGTTCAGGTCGCGCGGCGGATGGGGCAGCACCGCCCGGTTGCCGACCAGGCTGGGACCCTCGCCGGAGAACACCACCTCCAGGTCGGGCGTCTCGGCGAGCGAACGCGCCGCGTGAGCCAGGGCGCGCTTGAACGGTTCGGTCGGGCTTTCGGGCTTGGAGGCCATGTCAGTGGGTTACCGAGCCACGGCGGCGAACACAAGACACAGGAGGGATGGGCGGAGGGAACAGTGCGCGCCAAGGCCGCGTTTGCGTGATCCAAGCTCGCGACGGGCGGGCCAAGTTCGAGGAATGACATCATGTTGAAGTGGGCGCTCATCCTGGCCGTCGTCGCCATCATCGCCGGGGCCCTGGGCTTCACCGGCATCGCCGGCGCCGCCGCCGGCATCGCCAAGATCCTGTTCTTCCTGTTCCTGATCGGCTTCGTGATCTTCGCGGTGCTGGGCGTGACGGTGTTCAAGAGCGTGACGCGAGACTGAACCGACTAAGGGGCAAGCGATCGTGCGGCGATCACTTGCCCCCTACGGATCGCTTCGCGATCGTCTTCCCCCGGAGGGGGAAGAGGCGCGCCATGCGAGCGTCCTCCGCCCCCTATGGGGGCGGACAGACCGCGAAGCGGTCAGGTGGGGGCAAGTGGGTTAGCCGCTATTTGGCCGAATAGGCCTTCGCCTGCGCCCCGACCACCGCCACCAGATCCCCCATTGTCAGGTTCACGTCGACCAGGTGCAGCCCCCAGTCCCTCAGCGGCTGGCCCAGCACCAGCAGGTCGCCGGGGATCTTGTCGGTGCGCGGATCGGCCGGATCGGGGTGGACGGTCACGGCCAAGTAATCGAAGCCGTCCTGGCTGACGCACTCGGCCGACACCAGGCCGGGCAGCTCGACGAACGGCGTGGCGACCTCCACGCCCTGGGCCCAGACCGTGGCCGGACGCATCTTCGAGCCCATGATCGTGCGGTCGCTGAAATAGCTCCTCACCGTGGCCGAACCACCGGCCAGGGCCGCCGGATTGACGCAGGCGGCCTTCATGCCGGGCTCGGCGACCTTGCCGAAGAACTTGCTGCCGCCGGGCGGCGGGACGTCGGCGCGGAACGAGACGTAGGAGATCACGCAACCGGTCTGGCCGGTCTTGCGACACAGGGGCAGCGAGCCGTAGCTGTCCTTGGCCGGATCGACGGGCGTGTTCATGCCCAGGATCAGGGCCGAGACCAGCTGCTTCTGGACCGGCTTGCCGTCGATCTCCTCCTTGATCAGCCGCAGCAGGATGCGCGAGCCCTGCGAGTGACCGATCAGCACCACGCCCCGGCCGTGGTTGTCGCGGGCCAGATAGTCCTTCCAGGCGGCCAGCACGTCGCCATAGGCCAGCTCGCCGTCGCCGTTCGAGGCCTGGCCCATCATCACCCGGCGCAGGGCCGCGATCGTCACCTGTCGGTAGTTGGGAGCGTACAGCTTGCAGACCGAGCCGAAGCGCGCGAACTGCTGGTCGGCCACGGCCTTTTCCGGCAGGTCCGGCGTCATGTCGCTGTTGCCGCCCGGGTCGGACGACACCGTCGGATAGACGTAGAAGCAGTCGATCGGCGCGTTGGGATCGGCCTTGAAGGTCTCGATGCTGGTCGCGCCATTGGCCTGGATCACCGTGGCGGTCTGGTCGACGGCGCAGGCGTCGGCGCGGCCGGGACGGCACAGCCAGGCCTCGTCCTTGGCGTAGTCGTTGGGGGCTTGCGGCGCGGCGGGCGCGGGCTGGGCGCAGGCGCTCGTGCTCAGGCCGAGCGTGGTGATCAGGCCCAACGCGGCCCACAGCTTGCGTGACATTCCACCCCTCCAACGCTTGTTCGGGACGGAGGATGGCTTGGGCGGGCGTGGAAGGAAAGGCCTTGCGACGCCCCCTGCGTCAGGCCGGCAGCCATCGCCGCGGAAACTTGTCGCCCAGCGCCCGGGCCTCGCCGGGCTTCAGGCCCAGGTCGCGCATCTTGTAGGCCACCACCTCGCGCAACGCCTCGACCGGTTCGCGGCCGCCGGAGGGACTGGAGGCGACGGGGCCGGTCTGCATGGCCAGATCGACGGCGGCCCATTCGGCCTGGGCGCGGTCGGGCTTGCCGACGGCGAAGTAGTGGCGGACGGGCAGGCGCTCGCCGGCGATCTCGACCATCACGCCGACGACCCAGCCTTGAACGATCAGATCGGCGTCGGGGCGCTGGCGTAACATGTCCGCCGATGTAGCAGGTTTCGTCGCCCCGTCACCGTCATCCGATCAGGCGGAAGCCTATCTGGGCGATCAAGGCCAGGACGCCCCACGCCGCCAGCCCCCAGAGGATCAGGCCGATCGGCGGCAGACGGCGTTCGCGCAGGCGGCGGACAAGGTTCTCACGCATGGCGTTTCTCCCGACGGACGCGTCGTTTCGCGCGTCTCGTGGAGAAGCTACGCAATCAACCGGAAGAAAGATGCGTGACCGATAGTCGCGAAATACGTCAGCCCAGATACTGGAACGCCGCCTGGCTGACCAAGCCCAGGGTCAGCCACAGGCCCAGTCCCAAGGCGACATAGAGGACCTTGGGGGTACGCCGGTTACGGTAATGGTGGATCTCGTGTCTCGCCATCGCCCAGCCTCCTGAAACGCATCCTGCGTTCGCGGAGTCAGGAACGAGCGTCGCCACAATTTGGCTGCAAGTGTTAACGCGACCGTGATCGGTTATCCACAACCCTGGCGCGGCGCTTCCGGGACCGCCCGTCCGGCGTCAATGGCGCAGGGCGGCCTCGGCCTCGATCTGCTCGAGGTTCTCGCCATGGGCCATGTCCATCAGCACGCCCATCTGCCGGTCGACGCCCCGCCACACCTCCGGCGGTCCTTCGCCGATCTCGCCGCCGTTCTGGCGGACGTGGTCGAAGATCACGCAGAGCTCCTCCAGCAGGTGCTCGTCCTTGACCGCCAGCAAGGCGATCAGCGCCTTGAGCAGCTTCTCGTTCACCTGGGATCGCAAATCGGCTTGTCGCGCCAGCCGTTCGTCCGTCGCGTTTGTCATTGGGTCGCCTTTTCGTGAACCCCTTGGCGGTTAGGAACGTCCGACGTCGGAATTGGCTTCAACCGCATGTCGAGCAGCCGGGAAATTCCACCGGCGGATCGCGGGTTTGGCCCGATGGCGAGGTCAGGGACTTTTTCGGAGTGTCGCCCGGCGCAGCCGAAAGGACAGCTCCATGCCCGCCAAGACCGTCTCCGCTGGAACCCCCGACATCCTGCCCCGTCCCGACTTCCACTTCACCGGCGAGGTCGGCCGCACCTACAAGGATTCCGATCCGGCCCAGTTCCCCCAGCCCGTGCCGGCGCCCGCCAACGCGCCGAACATCGTGCTGATCCTGCTGGACGACGTGGGTTTCGGCCAGTTCGGCACCTTCGGCGGCGGGGTGCCCTCGCCGACCATGGACCGGCTGGCCAAGGAAGGGCTGCGCTACAACCATTTCCACACCACCGCCCTGTGCAGCCCCACGCGGGCGGCGCTGATCACCGGCCGCAACCACCACTCGACCTCGTTCGCCGGCATCACCGAGCTGGCCACCGGCTATGACGGCTATTGCTGCGTGCTGCCCAGAAACTGCGGCACGGTGGGCGAGGTGCTGCGCCAGAACGGCTACATGACCGCCTGGATCGGCAAGAACCACAACACCCCTACCTGGGAGACCAGCCCCGTCGGCCCGTTCGACCGCTGGGCCAACGGCCTGGGCTTCGACTATTTCTACGGCTTCAACGCCGGCGACATGAGCCACTGGCATCCGGTGCTGTACGAGAACCACAACCTGGTCCCGGCCTCCGAAGAGCCTGACTACCACCTGACCGAGGACCTGGCCGACAAGGCCATCGAGTGGGTGCGGCGGGCGAAAAGCATCGCCCCCGACAAGCCCTTCTTCCTCTATGTCGCCCCCGGCGCCACCCACGCGCCCCAC
The DNA here is from genome assembly GCF_011045195.1 of Caulobacter soli. Lineage (GTDB taxonomy): Bacteria > Pseudomonadota > Alphaproteobacteria > Caulobacterales > Caulobacteraceae > Caulobacter > Caulobacter soli. The sequence continues at coordinate 4,495,175 of NZ_CP049199.1, forward strand.
CAGGCGCCACGCGACTGGATCGACAAGTTCAAGGGCCAGTTCGACGAGGGCTGGGACGTCTATCGCCAGCAGACCCTGGAGCGGCAGAAGGCGCTGGGCGTCGTGCCGCCCGACACCCAGCTGACCGAGCGGTCCAAGGGCCTGCCGGCCTGGGACGGGCTCAACGCCGACCAGAAGCGGCTCTACGCCCGGATGATGGAGTGCTTCGCCGGCTACGGCGCCCAGGTCGACGAGGCCATGGGCCGGGTGGTCGACGCGGTGAAGGCCCTGCCCGACGCCGACAACACCGTCATCGTCTATATCGCCGGCGACAACGGCTCGAGCGCCGAGGGCGGGCTGGAGGGCTCGCTGAACGAGAACCTGTTCTTCAACGGCTTCCCCGAGAAGTGGCAGGACAATCTGAAGGCCATCGACGAGCTGGGCGGCCCCAAGCACTTCAACCACTTCCCCTCGTCGTGGGCCCACGCGATGAACACGCCGTTCCAGTGGACCAAGCAGGTGGCCAGCCACTTCGGCGGCACCCGCAATCCGCTGATCATCAGCTGGCCCGAGCGCATCAAGGACAAGGGGTCCTTGCGCGACCAGTTCCTGCACGTGATCGACATCGTGCCCACGCTCTACGAGCTGGCCGGCGTCACCGCGCCGCGCGAGCTGAACGGGGTTGAGCAGAAGCCGATCGAGGGCGTCAGCTTCGCCTTCACCTTCGACGAGGCCAAGGCCCCCAGCAAGCGCCGCACCCAGTATTTCGAGCTGGGCTGCAATCGCGGGCTCTATCACGACGGCTGGATGGCCTCGGCTCCATCCTTCGCGCCGTGGGAGCCCGTGCGCGACGAGAACTGGGATCCCGACAAGGCGGTCTGGGAGCTCTACAAGCTGGATGGCGACTTCTCCCAGGCCATCGACCTGGCCAAGGACCATCCGGACAAGCTGCGCGAGCTGCAGGACCTGTGGTGGGTCGAGGCGGCCAAGTACAGCGTCCTGCCCCTGGACTGGCGCGCGACGATCCGCATGAACGCCGAGGCCATGGGCCGGCCCAATCCCGTCGGCAAGCGCACCAAGGCCGTCTATTACGAAGGCATGACCGCCCTGCCCGGCGCGGCCTGCCTGCCCATGCTCAACAAGTCGTGGACCATCACCGCCGAGGTCGACCTGCCCGACGACCAGGCCAGCGGCATGATCATAACCCAGGGCGGCTCGGAGGGCGGCTACGGCCTCTACCTGCGCGAGGGCAGGCCGGTGTTCGTCTACAACTTCCTGGCCTTCGAGCGGCCCACCTTCACGGGCGAGACGGCCCTGCCGGCCGGCAAGACGGTGATCGAGGTCGCCTTCAAGTATGACGGCGGCGGCATGGGCAAGGGCGGCGAGGTCACGCTCAAGGCCGGCGGCAAGAAAGTCGCCGGCGGGCGCATCGAGCACACGGTGCCGATCCAGTTCGCCATCTTCGAGGGCCTGGACATCGGCCTGGACAACGGCTCGCCCGTCGACTGGACCTACAAGCTGCCGTTCAAGTTCACCGGCAAGATCGACAAGGTGACGGTGGAGGTGTTTCCCGGGAAATAGGGGGCGGGAAACAGGAGGCGACACGCCCCTGAAAACATACGCCCGGACCCGTGCCCGATTGGTCGACGGCCTCTCCACGATCAGTTTGAGCCCGAAGTCACCAGCACGGAGCGTGAAAATGCCCAACGGCAAGCCCAACATCCTGGTCATCTGGGGTGACGACATCGGCATGTGGAACGTGGGGGCCTACACCCACGGCATGATGGGGCGAACCCCCAACATCGACAGCATCGCCAAGGACGGCTGCATCTTCACCGACCACTACGGCCAGCCCAGCTGCACCGCCGGTCGCGCGGCCTTCATCACCGGCCAGTTGCCGGTGCGCACCGGCATGACCACCATCGGCATTCCGGGCTCGACCCGAGGCATCCAGAAGGAAGACCCGACCCTGGCCGAGGTGCTGAAGTCGCAGGGCTACGCCACCGCCCAGTTCGGCAAGAACCACCTGGGCGACCGCAACGAGTTCCTGCCCACCGTCCACGGCTTCGACGAGTGGTTCGGCAACCTCTACCACCTCAACGCCGAGGAGGAGCCCGAGGAGCTGGACTATCCGGGCCAGAAGGAACCCCGACTACACCAAGAAGTTCGGCCCGCGCGGCGTGCTGCACGCCTGGGCCACCGACGTCGACGATCCCACCGACGACGGCATCTTCGGCCTGCGCGGCAAGCAGAAGATCGAAAACACCGGCATGCTGACCCGCAAGCGGATGGAGACCTTCGACGGCGAGGTGCTGGAGCACGCCCTGACCTGGCTGGACAAGGCCGGCAAGGGCGATCAGCCGTTCTTCTGCTGGTTCAACACCACGGCCATCCACATCTTCTCGCACCCGCAGAAGCAGTACCTGCAGGCGGCGGTCGACGAGGGTCGGGCCGAGGAAGACGTGGTCCGCGCCAAGATGCTGGAACACGATGAGCACGTCGGCAAGCTGCTGGCCAAGCTCAAGGACCTGGGGATCGACGACGACACCATCGTCATCTACTCGACCGACAACGGCAACGAGCTGATGCTGTGGCCAGACGGCGGCTACGCCCCGTTCCGCGGCGAGAAGGGCACCACCTGGGAAGGCGGGGTCCGCGTGCCCTGCATCATCAAGTGGCCGGGCAAGATTCCCGCCGGCTCGTCCTCGAACGGCCTGCAGAACCACGAGGACCTCTACCTGACCCTGGCCGAGGCCGGCGGCGCGACGGGCGTGAAGGAGAAGCTGCTGGACGGCTACGTCATGAACGGCGTGACCTACAAGTGCCACCTGGACGGCTTCAACCAGATCGACATGTGGACCGGCAAGAACGAGGCGTCGGCCCGCAAGGCGCACTACTATTACGACGAGACCGACCTGATGGCGGTGCGCGTCAACAATTGGAAGATGCACATCGGGGTCAAGAAGAACGGCAGCTGGTTCACCGAGAAGAGCTATCCCAGCATTCCGTACGTCTTCAACCTGCGCATGGATCCGATGGAGAAGATGGATCCCGAGAGCGAGGAGTGGGGCTATATCGGCCGCAAGTTCTTCGCCTCCAAGCTGTGGGCGCCGAACGCCGGCGCGCCCTACATCGCCGAGCACCTGCAGAGCCTGAAGGCCTATCCGCCTCGCCAGGCCGCCGACACCCTGTCGATGCACAAGGCCCTGGAAAGCGCCATGGCCAAGCTGTCCAACCCGAACGCGGGCTAGAGCGCGCGGCCAAAGAAAAAGGGCGGGACCTTTCGGTCCCGCCCTTCGTCTTGTTCAGCGGGTGCTGACGCGGACTTCTTAGAAGTCCATGTCGCCCATGCCGCCCATGCCGCCGCCCGGAGGGCCACCGGCGCCGCCACCCTTCTTGGGGGCTTCGACGATCGCGGCTTCCGTGGTGATCAGCAGGCCGGCCACCGAGGCGGCGTCTTGCAGAGCCGTGCGGACGACCTTGGCCGGGTCGATGACGCCGTCGGCGATCAGGTCGACATACTGCTCGGTCTGGGCGTTGAAGCCGAAGGTGGCCGAGTCGCTCTCGAGGATCTTGCCCACGACGATCGAGCCTTCCACGCCGGCGTTCTCGGCGATCTGACGGATCGGCGCCTGCAGGGCGCGACGAACGATCGCGATGCCGGCGGTCTGGTCGTCGTTGTCGCCGGTCAGGTTCGCCAGAGACTTGGAAGCCTTCAGCAGAGCCACGCCGCCGCCCGGGACGATGCCTTCGTCGGCGGCCGCGCGGGTCGCGTTGAGGGCGTCGTCGACGCGGTCCTTCTTTTCCTTCACTTCGACTTCGGTCGAGCCGCCGACGCGGATGACCGCAACGCCGCCGGCCAGCTTGGCCAGGCGTTCTTGCAGCTTTTCCTTGTCGTAGTCCGACGTGGTGTCTTCGATCTGGCGCTTGATCTGGGTGATGCGCGCTTCGATCGCGGTCTTCTCGCCGACGCCGTCCACGATGGTGGTGTCGTCCTTGGTGATGGTGACCTTCTTGGCCTTGCCGAGCATGTCGAGCGACACGTTCTCGAGCTTGATGCCCAGGTCTTCCGACACGACTTGAGCGCCGGTCAGGATGGCCAGGTCTTCCAGCATCGCCTTGCGACGATCACCGAAGCCCGGCGCCTTGACGGCGGCGACGCGCAGGCCGCCACGCAGCTTGTTGACCACCAGGGTGGCCAGGGCTTCGCCCTCGACGTCCTCGGCGATGATCACCAGCGGACGGCCCGACTGGACGACGGCTTCCAGCACCGGCAGCAGCGGCTGCAGCGACGAGAGCTTCTTTTCGAACAGCAGGATGAGCGGCTCTTCGAGCTGAACTTCCATCTTGTCGGCGTTGGTGATGAAGTACGGCGACAGGTAGCCGCGGTCGAACTGCATGCCTTCGACTACGTCGAGTTCAGTCTCGGCGGTCTTGGCTTCTTCGACGGTGATGACGCCTTCGTTGCCGACCTTGTCCATGGCGCGAGCGATCATGTCGCCCACTTCCTTGTCGCCGTTGGCCGAGATGGTGCCGACCTGAGCGATTTCGGTGTTGGTGGTGACCTTCTTCGACGACGCCTTGATCTCGGCGACGACGATGGCGACGGCCTTGTCGATGCCGCGCTTCAGGTCCATCGGGTTCATGCCGGCGGCGACCGACTTGAGGCCTTCTTGCACGATGGCTTGGGCCAGGACGGTGGCGGTGGTGGTGCCGTCGCCGGCCTTGTCGTTGGTCTTCGAGGCCACTTCGCGGATCATCTGCGCGCCGAGATTCTCGAACTTGTCAGCCAGTTCGATTTCCTTGGCGACCGAGACGCCGTCCTTGGTCGAGCGCGGGGCGCCGAAGGACTTTTCGATCACGACGTTGCGGCCCTTGGGGCCCAGGGTCACCTTCACCGCGTTGGCGAGGATGTTGACGCCGCGCAGCATCTTGTCGCGCGCGTCCGAGGAGAAATAAACGTCTTTAGCGGCCATGTGTATGAGCCCTTCTAAATGAGAAACTGGAGTTGAAAGCGGGTTGAGGGAGAGAAGCCGTTAGGCCTCGATCACGCCCAGGACGTCGCTTTCCTTCATGATCAGCAGGTCTTGACCGTCGACCTTTACTTCGCTGCCCGACCACTTGCCGAACAGGATCTTGTCGCCGGCCTTCAGGTCCAGGGCGACGACGTCGCCCTTGTCGTTACGGGCGCCGGGGCCGACGGCGACGACTTCGCCTTCTTGCGGCTTTTCCTTGGCGGTGTCGGGGATGATGATCCCGCCCTTGGTTTTGGTTTCTTCTTCGACACGCTTCACCAGGACGCGGTCGCCAAGAGGACGAAACTTCATTGGGGTCTTCTCCGTCGGGACGGTTATAATTACGGTTCGTCGGCCAGCGGGGAGCGTCGCTGTTAGCAGTCGCTCCCATCGAGTGCCAACGCCGGGCAGGAGTTAGGACTGGCCGTGGGGGGAGTCAAGGACGAGGCCCGCCGATTAGTTGTGGGCGAAACCGGCCTCCCGTCCGCCTCAGGCCCGCCAATGCTCCGGCGGCGGACATAGATAGGGAAGAAGACGGCGGCATGAAGACGATCGCGATCACGGCGGCCCTGTTTCTGCTCGGAGCCTGCGCCACCACCCCGCCGCCGCCCACCCGCACGGTGACCGATGTCGACGCCGACGCCGGCGCGGTCGAGCTGGCGCGCGGCCAGGACCTGGAAATCGCCCTGCCGCTGAACGCCGGGACGGGTTACGCCTGGAGACTGGACCGCGAGGCCCCGCCCGCCGTACTGTCCGGCGGCTCCAGCTTCGTGACCGACGCCCGGGCGGCCGGCGCGCCGGTCCGCACGGTCTATCGCTACACGGCCGTGGCGCGCGGCAAGACCGACCTGGCCTTCACCCTCAAGCGCCCCTGGGAGCCCGACGCCCCCGGCGACCGCAAGGTGGTGTTCCACATCTCGGTGCGCTGAACCCGCCTTCGAGGCCGTCCTTTTTTCAGAGCTCGCCCCTGGCGCGGACGGGGAAACTTGGTCTTGATGCATCGGCGGCGACGGCCGCCAGGCTTCACGACCGAAAGGACCCGCGATGATCGACCACATCGGATTGCGCGTCACCGACCTGGCCAGGTCCAAGACCTTCTACGACGCGGCCTTCGCGCCGCTGGGCGTCGACATCGTGATGAGCGTCAGCGCCGAGGAAAGCGGCGGCGTGGCCCATCTGGGCTACGGCCCGCGCGCCGACGGCCGCGACATCCAGGCCGGCAAGCCCAGCTTCTGGATCAGCGAGGACCCGGACCTGACCGGGCCCATGCACGTGGCGTTCACGGCCCCGACGCGGGCGGCGGTCGACCGCTTCCACGCGGCCGCCCTGGCCGCCGGCGGCACGGACAACGGACCGCCCGGACTTCGGCCGCATTATCACCCCAACTACTATGGAGCCTTCGTGCTCGACCCGGACGGCCGCAATGTCGAGGCCGTCTGCCATGCGCCCGCCTAGAGCGCCGGAGACCCAACAAGCGTGACGATTTCGAGCTACGGCCTTTCGCTCGTCCTGGCGATGATCGCCTGCGTGATCGGCGGCGTGCAGGGCGGCCTGACCCTGGCGCGGCCCGGCTCGGTCCTGGGCCTGACCGCCCTGGAGGACGAGGACGACGAGAACGCCGCGCCGTCTTCTCCGCGAACGGAGGGGCGCGCCCTGGGCGGGCTGCTGATCCTGTCGCACGCCACCGCGGCCCTGTTCCTGGGCTACCAGTCGAACGTCGGAGCGGCCATGGCCTTCGCCCTGGCCATGGCCTGGCTGGGCGCGGCCCTGGGCCGCGCGATCTCGGCCCTGGTCGACGGGGCTCGTGACCGGTTCAACCTTGGCAGCCTGGCCTTCGAGATCATGATCGCCGCCACCCTGTCCCTGCCCTTCTTCAACGCCGGCAGGCTGGTGGTGCTGCGCGGGCACGGGATGCTGGTCTAGGGGTTTTTGAACCCTCTCCCCATGGGAGAGGGTTCGCTCTAAGGTCCTTCCATGACCCAACGCCCCTTCGCCCGCCGCGAGCTGCTGATCGGCGCCGGCCTGCTGGCCGCCTTCCCCGCCGCCGCCCAGGTCGCCGCGCTCGCCCCGGCGCCCAAGCCGCCGGTCTATGTCGCCATCGACACCCCGCAGGGCCGGATCGTCATCGAGCTGGCCGTCGCCCAGGCCCCGATCACCACCGCCAACTTCCTGCGCTATGTCGACCGCAAGCTCTATGACAAGGCGACCTTCTTCCGGGCCTCGCGGGCGCCGGGCGCGGTGGACTACGGCCTGATCCAGGGCGGACTTCAGAACGTCGGCGCCCTGCCGCCGGTGGCCCACGAACCCACCAGCCAGACCGGCCTCAAGCACGTGGACGGCACGGTCTCGATCGCCCGCACCGCGCCGGGCACGGCCACCTCGGACTTCTTCATCTGCATCGGCGACGCGCCCTATCTGGACGCCAATCCGGCGGCGACCGGCGACAACCTCGGCTTCGCCGCCTTCGGCCGCGTGGTCCAGGGCATGGACGTGGCCAAGAAGATCCTGGCCCTGCCCACCCCCGGCAAGGCGATCAACCCGGTCATGAAAGGCCAGATCCTCGACCCGCCCGTCCCGATCACCTTGGCCCGCCGCGTGCCGGCGCCCGTGGGGCCGGACGTGACGGCGCCGCCGAAGCTCTAGCGCACCGGGCAGGCCACCCACTGGTAGGCGCGGGCCATCACGCCGCCGTCGCCGCGGACCAGCATCAGACCGCTGGCCTCGGCGCCGCCGTCCGTGACGTTCGAGCAGCCGCCCGAACGGATCTGGGCCGAATAGCTGTGCTTGCGGTCGGCCTTGTAGGTCCCGTCCGGATTGACCCAGATGTCGGCGAACGAATAGCGGATCGGACCGCCGCCGCTGACCCGCGCGCCCGGGCCGTAGGGACGCTCCAGCACCAGGACCTCGGCCTTGGGGACCTTGCGGGCGCGCATCCAGCCGATCACGTCGGTGAAGCAGGCGTCGCCCAGCAGTTGCTCGCCGCGTTCGGCGCATCCCGGGCGGTTGCCCTGGACCACCGGCATCGTCACGCCATAGGCCTCGAACACCGCCACCGGCGCGGGCGCGGGCGGCGCGCCGCAGCCGGCCAGGGCCCGCTCGTGGACCAGCTCGCCAGGCTCGACCTCGAAGTCGACGGGGCTAGTCAGGGCGCAGCCGGCCGGGGTGGACAGGCTGGACTTGTCGAACCAGCGCTTGTCGGCCTTGAAGCCCGCCTTGCCCTTGCGCTTCAGCACATATTGCTCGGTTTCCTTGTCGACCAGCACCACGCCGGGCGCGACCGGCCGCTTGGCGCCGATGACGTCCAGCTCCTTGAACGCGGGCTGGGACGCCAGCACGGCGATGCCGGCCGCGAAGCAGATCCCGTCGCGCAGGGCCGCGTCGGGCGGACAGTCCGGACGCGGGGCGGCCAGTTGGCGCGGCGCGCCGGTGACCGCCACGACGGCGGTGGCCGGCCAGCGCTCGCCCGGTTCGTTCGCCCCGATCGGCGGCAGGCGCGGACCACCATAGCCGATCGGCGGAACCGGCCCGCCGCAGCTGACGGTCTGGAGCTCGCGCGCCACCAGCTGGCCGTCGCGCAGGTCGAGCCGGTAGTCGACGCCTCGGCCCGCGCCATAGCAGTCGCGCGGGACCCGCACCGACGAGGTCGGCAGGGTCACCGGCCGGAAGCTCGGCCCGCCGGTCAGGGACACGTCATAGAGCCGGTAGGCCCGGTCGATCGGACCCGAGATCACCGTCCCCGCCCCGCCGCCGGCGCCCGGCGCGGTCAGGACCAGGGTGCTTGTCGCGCCCCGCGCCTTCATGCCGCTCACCACCTGGTCCAGGCAGGCGCCGTCGGGCAGCAGCAAGGTCTTGGAACATTTCGGATTGGGCGTGGCCACCGGCAGGGTCGCGCCCAGCACGTCGCGCAGCTCGCCATAGACGGGGTCGCGGATCAGCCGCATCTCTGAGGTCTGGGCCGCGGCCGCCCCCGCCGTCAGCGTCGCCGCCGCCAGGGCGGCCAGCATCGCCCCGCGCTTCATCTTCGTCATAGCCGCCCCCGGGGTTGTCGCGGGAAGATTGCAACCTTGACCGTGAAAGGCAATGCCGCCACCTGCCGCCAGCTGCTGACACGACCTGTCAGCAGGCCCCCTAGCCGGAACCGCCCACAGCCCTTACCTTCCACGCCATGGCCCGCACCCCCACGACCGAACTCGGCGCCCCGTCTCCGGGTGTTGCCGACGCCTCGACGCCTTTCATCTACGACGCCGCCCTGGAAGCCGAGGTCGACGCGGCTTCCGGCATGCCCATGCTGTGGCAGCCGCACCGTCCCGCGCGGCCGGAGAAGTCGGAAGGCGGCAAGAAGTTCAAGCTGGTCTCCGAGTACCAGCCCGCCGGCGACCAGCCGACCGCCATCGCCGAACTGGTGGCCGGTCTCGAGGGCAAGGAAAACGATCAGGTCCTGCTGGGCGTCACCGGCTCGGGCAAGACCTTCACCATGGCCAAGGTCATCGAGGCCACCCAGCGCCCGGCCCTGATCCTGGCCCCGAACAAGACCCTGGCCGCCCAGCTGTACAGCGAGATGAAGTCGTTCTTCCCGGAGAACGCGGTCGAGTATTTCGTCAGCTACTACGACTATTACCAGCCGGAAGCCTACGTCCCGCGCACCGACACCTACATAGAGAAGGACAGCTCGATCAACGAGCAGATCGACCGCATGCGCCACTCGGCGACGCGGGCGATCCTGGAGCGCGACGACGTCATCGTCGTGGCCTCGGTCAGCTGCATCTACGGCATCGGCTCGGTCGAGACCTATACGGCCATGACCTTCACGCTCGACGTCGGCCAGACCATCAACGAGAAGCAGATGATGGCCGACCTGGTCGCCCAGCAGTACAAGCGCAACGACGCCGCCTTCGAGCGCGGCACGTTCCGCCGCCGCGGCGACACCATCGAGATCTTCCCCGCCCACTACGAGGACCGCGCCTGGCGCGTCTCGCTGTTCGGCGACGAGGTCGAGGCGATCAGCGAGTTCGACCCGCTGACCGGCAAGAAGACCGGCGACCTGGAAAGCATCAAGGTCTACGCCAACAGCCACCACGTCACCCCGCGCCCCACCCTGCGCCAGGCGATCATCAGCATCCGCGCCGAGCTCAAGGAGCGCCTGGCCTGGCTGGAGGCCAACGGCAAGCTGCTGGAGGCCCAGCGCCTGGAGCAGCGGACCAATTTCGACCTGGAGATGATCGAGACCACCGGCTCCTGCGCCGGCATCGAGAACTACAGCCGCTACCTGTCGGGCCGCCGGCCGGGCGAGCCGCCGCCGACCTTCTTCGAATACATCCCCGACAACGCCCTGCTGTTCACCGACGAGAGCCACCAGACGGTTCCGCAGATCGGCGCCATGTACAAGGGCGACCGCAACCGCAAATGGACCCTGGCCGAGTACGGCTTCCGCCTGCCCAGCGCCCTGGACAACCGCCCCCTCAAGTTCGAGGAATGGGACGCCATGCGCCCGCAGTCGGTGCACGTCAGCGCCACCCCGGCCAAGTGGGAGCTGGAGCGGGCCGGCGGCGTCTTCGCCGAGCAGGTGATCCGCCCCACCGGCCTGATCGACCCGCCGGTCGAGGTCCGCCCGGTCTCCAAGGACGGCGCCAGCCAGGTTGACGACGTGGTCGACGAGATCCGCCAGGCCAAGGCCGCCGGCTACCGCACCCTGGTCACCGTCCTGACCAAGAAGATGGCCGAGGACCTGACCGAATACCTCAACGAGCAGGGCATCGCCGTGCGCTACATGCACAGCGACGTCGACACCATGGAGCGGATCGAGATCATCCGCGACCTGCGCCTGGGCATGTTCGACGTGCTGGTCGGCATCAACCTGCTGCGCGAGGGCCTGGACATCCCCGAATGCGGCCTGGTGGCCATCCTCGACGCCGACAAGGAAGGCTTCCTGCGCTCGGAGACCTCGCTGATCCAGACCATCGGCCGCGCCGCCCGCAACGTCGACGGCAAGGTCATCCTCTACGCCGACCGGATCACCGGCAGCATGGAGCGGGCCATGGAGGAGACCGCCCGCCGCCGCGAGAAGCAGCACGCCTACAATCTCGAGCACGGCATCACGCCCGAGAGCGTCAAGCGCGACATCAAGGACATCCTCAACAGCCCCTACGAGCGCGGCGACCGCGTGCTGGTGCCGATCGGCGGCATCGGCGAGGGCAAGGACGCCAAGCCGTTCAGCGGCGACAACTTCAAGGCCGCGCTGAAGGACATGGAGACCCGCATGCGCGAGGCGGCGGCGAACCTGGAGTTCGAGACGGCCGCGCGGCTGCGGGACGAGATCAAGCGGATGAAGCTGATGGATCTGGAGTTCGCCAACGAGGCCCTGACCGCCCCGGGCGAGGCGGTGGACAAGGCGATGCCCAAGCGCGTGCGCCAGGAGCTAAGAGCGGAGCAGGCGGAGGCGTTTCGGAAGGGAAGGCTGTAGGGGCGGTACTCTACTGAAGGGGAGCAGGGAGACCCGCGCGAAGCGTGGAAGGACGAGGGGTTACGCCCCCAGCGACCCGCCATCCACCTCCCCCGTCGCCGACTATGGCTGGCCTTTAACCTCCACCAATATAGGCCCACCGCCTCCAGTGTAGATAAGGTCAAAAATTTGCGCAGCAGCCTGAAGCCATTTGGCCCTATCTCCTGTTGCCCATTCCGTTTTTGCCTCAGGTAGAGTCTCCAGGAGACCTTGGATAAAGGGATGGAGAACGGCTACTGGTGCGGAAACCACCACGGGATTCTGAACCGGAGCAACATTCGATTCATCTCGCCTGACACTATCATCTCCGCTCCCACCTCCAATAATAACCGGCTGGACGAGACGATCTTCTGCGGAAGTAGGAAAGAATCCTGCAGTTCGGGCCGACCTATCAAATGTGTGGCGAGCCTTGTCCCGCTGCTTGGAAGCTACGCCAAACTGAACAAATGCCTGCTCAAGGCCAACCGGCCTAGGAGGTAACTGACGCCCTTTGAAGCTATCGTAGACCTTTCTATAGAGTTCAACTTTGAGGAAAGCTTGAGCTTTAGCGGATCTCTCCCTCGCAGGGTCCAAGATTTCAAACCCAAGTTCCGTAAGCTGGAACCGGCCACCAACGTTATCAATCAACCCGAACATGCGAGCTGCGCTGACTTTTACGGCGAAGTTCCCCCCACTTGGGGACAGGTTGAGCGCTGCACCAAGCTGATCTCGATCTAGCGGAACACCGCCTGCCGCATGCATGGCCCGGGCGATCTCGATGGAATCGTCTAGGTCGTAGTAGGGGAAGGCAACTTTCGAGATTTCTCGGGCCACCTTCGCCCCATCGTTTGCGTCATCAGACACCAAGATCACCTTCCTGGTGATTGGGCGCGGGGTTCCCCCGCGCCACAGGTGTGAATGGAGAAGGGTGCGCAACCGCGAACGCCAGTTGCGCACCCAGAGTCAGCCCTCCGTTACAGCCGGAGGAAATAGGTGCGCTGACGCGAGACGCGGCGGACACGAACACGGCGGAGCCTGTGAACGAGCTTGCGCTTGACGCGCATGAGAGCCTCCTCTTTCGAGGTCGATCCCCTTGATAGAAAGCCGAAAGTATGCCAGTATCTGAGCGCGCCACTTACAAGCGCTCCGAGACCACAAACTCGGATATCTACGGGCCAAGGGGAACTATCCTTGCCCTAGACCATCTTTCCAGAGACCCTGCTTTAGGTGGTACGAACACCTCGGCGGGGTCTCTGGATTCTGGCCCTCAGCTTTACTGCCCTATTTCCAGCCATTTAGCAAGCGATCTGGCCAGCCGATGCATGCGCAGATCGGCTTTAGCTTCACCGTAGTATTGCCGTTCGCTAAATAAATTCTCCCTGAATTAGCGAACTTAAAATTTATCGTGTTGTTTTTATTGCTTTTTTTCTCAGTTTATAAACTGAAATTCCGCAATCGTTATGGTCAAGCTTTGGCAGACTGACGGCCTGAAAGCTACTGCGCCCACTTTCATTTGCCTCTGCGAAAGCGATTCGTTTCAGGCCGACACTCTACCCACTCCTTCATCTCTCGTAGGCAGCAGCGTGCCGGTCTGGACAGGTCAGTCAAGGACTGGCCTGCGGCCAGCCGCGACGCGGCGGCGCGGAGCGCCGTCCTTGAGTGACCTGTCCAGACCGGCGATCGTCTCGCCGTGAGATGAAAGGTTGGCTCCCCTTCGCGAGGAAAGGAACGCGCCTACTTCGCGTCCGCCTCGGCGAAGAACACCTGGGGACTGACCTCCAGCCCGCGCGCGATGCGGACGATGTTCACGAGGGCCACGTTGCGTTCGCCGCGTTCGATGCCGCCGATGTAGGTGCGGTCCAGGCCGCAGATCAGCGCCAGGCCTTCTTGCGAGACGCCAGCCGCCGTCCGCAGCGCGCGGAGGCGTTCGCCGAATCGTTTCTTGATGACGGCCTCGTCCGCGTCCATGGCGGCATTTGCCGCGAGGCGATGCCTATGGGTCCACGGACTATAGGTATCGTTCGCTCACCGAACTCGCGCGCGCCAAACACACGCCCCGCTTGCATTGAACAATCATGATGACTATAAGCATCCGGACTATAAGTATCGGAAGGCCGCATCATGAAACCCACCGCCGGAGCCCACCCCGTCGACGTCCATGTCGGCCGCGCCGTGCGGCTGCGGCGCAAGCTGCGGGGGTTGAGCCAGCAGGCGCTGGCCGAGCGGATCGGGCTGACCTTCCAGCAGGTGCAGAAGTACGAGACCGGCGCCAACCGGATCAGCGCCTCGGCGCTGCACACCATCGCCGGCGGCCTTCTTCGAGGGTCTGCCGGAGACGGTCGACGGCGCCAGGACCGGCCGCCAGGGCGATGCGGGGCTGTCGCTGACGGCGCGGATGCTGGGCGCGCCCGGCGGGCTGGCCCTGGCCGAGGCGTGGCTCGACCTGCCGCCCGGCCCGCTGCGTCACCGCCTGGCGGCCCTGGTCCAGACGACGGCGGCGATGCTGCGCAACCAGACGCCGCGTGATCTGTCCGAGGCCGGCGACCGCCTCGCCGCGGGATAGCGCGACGCCTTCCCCGCGCGGACGGCGTCACTCCAGCGTCACGCGGCGACGCCACTATGGGTGGAGCCGCCGAACGTCGTGGCGAGTCCGCGGAGCCTGTCTTGAGCGAGAGCATCGATCCCCGCCACTTCCAGCCCGCCCTGCCGCTGCCCGGAGGCTATTCTCGCGACCAGATCCTGCGGTCCCTGCTCAGCTTCTCGATCGACGGCGGCGCGGGCGGGGAGCTGGAAGGCTACGCGCGAGAGGACTGCGACCGCTTTCTCCACACGCTGAGCCTGGTTCCCGAGGGGCCTCTGCGGATCCTGGAGATCGGGGCCAATCCCTATTTCCTGACCTATCTGCTGAAGCTGTTCCGCCCCTCGGCCGAGGTGACCCTGGTCAACTATTTCGGCGCCGGCGACAGCGGCGGCGTGTCCCGCCAATCGCTCCGCGCGCGCCATCCCGGCGGCGAGTGGGACGACGTGCTGAGCCTCGACTTCCACATCGTCAACATCGAGGACGCCGAGCTTCCGTTCGCGGACGCCTCGTTCGACCTGGTGCTCTATTGCGAGGTCATCGAGCACATGACCCGCGATCCCCTGTCGACGATCCTCAAGCTGAAGAAGACGCTGAAGCCGGAGGGGCGGATCATCGTGACCACGCCGAACGTGGCGCGGCTGGAAAACGTGGCGCGCCTGATCGCCGGCGCCAACCTGTACGATCCCTATTCCGGGTACGGACCGTATGGGCGTCATAACCGCGAATACACCCGGCACGAGCTGCACCATCTGCTGAAATACTGCGGCTTCGTCGAGGAGGCGTTCTTCACCGCCGACGTCCACGACAATCACGCCGGCCATTTCTCGGACGTGTCGAAATTCGCCGACCTGTTGAGGGGTCGGGCCCACGACCTGGGCCAGTACCTGTTCACCCGCTGCGTCAACGCCGGGCCGGCGCCGACACGGCTGCCAACCTGGCTCTATCGCAGCTACGCGCCCGACAGGCTGGATGATCGCCACGGCGCATAGCCGGTCCTCGCCCGCCCCTACTCCCCCCGCTTCAACCGCTCGCGATACGCGCCCGAGCTGGCCACATAGCCCTCGGCGTCGCCATAGGCCTGGAAGGCGCGATAGCGCTCGTGCACGCCCTTGACCTTCAGGGCGTGCTTGATCGGGCACCAGTACTGCTCGGTGCGGGCGGTGATCTCGCGGGCGTAGGCGATGACGCCGTTGCCGTAGCCGCAGAACACGCAGTTGAGCTTCTGCACCGGGTTCAGATAGCCCAGCCGGTGGCGGTCGATGACCACGTATTCGGACCGCTTGACCCGGGCGATGCCCCAGGCGGTGAAGCAGCCCAGCTGGTAGAGGCTGACGCTGAGGTCGAGGATCATCAGCGGCAGGGCCATGCCGTAGATCAGCGGCATGGTCAGCAGGGTGGGCCACGGGGTGCGGGCCACGTTCATGCCCTTGCGATGGGCTTTCTGGCGGCGCAGGGCGTCGGCCTTGAAGCAGGGCTTGCCGGCCTCGATCACCAGCCCGGCCTCGGCCGCCTTGGCGGCGTCCCGCGCGGCGAAGGCCGCCTCGATCTGCGCCTCCACGGCGCGCAGGCGGTCGATCAGCTGTTCGAGGGTTTCGTCGGCCATGGGGGTCTCCTGGCCGAAGCATGGCGCGAGTCGCGACTTGCCCCCACCTGGCGGCTTCGCCGCCTGTCCGCCCCCTTAGGGGGCGGAGGACGAACGCACGACGCCCTCTTCCCCCTATGGGGGAAGACGACCGCGAAGCGGTCCGTAGGGGGCAAGTGCTCGCCGCACGGCCCAGCTCTTGCTCAGCTCCACTCACAACGCACCATTTCGAGACAAGGCCGCCGCCATGTTCGCCAAGAAGAAAGACACCGCTCCCGCCCCGGCCTTCACGCCGTTGGCCATGGAGCCCGCCCCGCAAGCCGCTCAAGCCCCGACGCCCGCCCCGCCGCCGCGTCCCAAGCCGGCCTCGATGATCGCCCAGGGCGTCGCCATCAAGGGCGACGTGATGGGCGACGGCGAGGTGCACCTGGACTGCGTGCTGCAGGGCGACATCCGCGTGGGCAAGCTGGTCCTGGGTCCCAACGCCCGGGTCGAGGGCGCGCTCCAGGCCCAGGTCATCGAGATCCACGGCCGGGTGACCGGCACGGTCTGCGCCAAGCAGGTGCGTCTTTATGGGACGGCCGTGGTCGATGGCGACATCACCCACGAGCAGCTGGCCATGGAGACCGGCGCCCAGTTCCAGGGCCGCAGCCTGAAGTTCCAGCGTCCGGTGGCGGCGCCCGTGGCGACCCCGGCGCCTGTTCCGGCGGCGCCCGCCGCCCACGCGCCCGCCATGGCCGTCTATCCGGGCTGATCGCGCGTTCTGAATGTTCGCAAGCGGCGCGGGGACGGCAAGGGGCCTTTCCCGCCGGCCGCCGAGCGCGCTAGGATTTCGCATGCGTCACGTGGTTCCCAGTCCCCGCCTCCTCCTGGTTCCAGTCCTGCTGCTTGGCCTGGCCGCCTGTTCGCGGACCGACGACCGGGCCAATGATCCGGCGGCGGGCGCCAGCGCGGCCCAGGCCACCGGCCAGGACGCGGCCCCGGTCGCGGGCGGGCCCACCACGCTGAAGCCCGGCCTGTGGAAGACGGTCACCCAGACCCCGGCCGGTCCCCAGGACTCGACGCAGTGCGTGGGCGACGGCGTCGACCCCGGCGCCGAGGCGGCCCGCAAGGTCTCGCCCTGCGGCAAGCCCGAGATGACCCGCACCGTCGACGGCTTCCGCCTCGACCAGGCTTGCGAGAAGGATCACATCAACTACGTGCTGTCGGGCACGGTGAAGGGCGACTTCGTCACCACCGCCAAGACCGACCTGCAACTGGTCGTCTCGGCCTTTGGACGCCGCCAGACCCTGCGGGCCGGCGCGGTCAGCACCTATCAGGGCCCGTGCGAACCGGGCGCCCAAACCGCGAGCCAAACGCCCGCCAAATAGGCGCTTGGCCTTGCTCTCGCCCCAAGCTGTGGCTTGGGAGACACTTAACCCGACCGATCGCACGAACCGTCGGAAACCCGGGGAACGGTCCGCCGCGACGCCGCCTTGTATTTCCGAGGGCCGCGCCGCGTTTGGACGCCGCCCGAGGAGCGACGAGCCATGAACGGTCCGCTTTTGACGGTCGTCCCCGACCAGGCCGATGCGGTCGAGGTCTACAATCTCAGCCGGGGTCCGGAGACCACCACCCAGCGCGTGCGACGCCTGCAGACCGAGGCGCGGCTGCTGGCCCGCGAGCAGATCGAGGCCATGGGCCGCGACCTGGACGACCTGGCGACGCGGGCCCACGAGATCGCCGAGGGCGGCGACGCCTATGCCGTCGGGGTGCGGGAAATGGCCTCGCGCCTGGCCGCCGACCTGCCGCAGAAGGCCCAGAGCCTGCGGGCCATCCTGAACCGCCAGGGCAAGGACTAGGGGAAGGCCTGGAGCGCCAAGGTCCTTCCGCCTCCGACGGGGGAGGGAGGCGGAAGGAACCCCGGCTTGCCCGCCGGTCAGGTGGGGGACGGGACGACGGGCTCACGAAGGACGCCCCGCGAAAACGGTACGAGAACGGGTCATCCGCGAGCAGCTACGCGCCGCCTTCCGCTCCGGATGCAGGCTCGCTGAAAAAAGTTCGGGCAGGCGCCGGGATCGACCGCGCGAGGCGGCGATGGGCTGGTCAAACCGTCACATCGGCGCGCTAGATGGCCGCCATGACCCTGCTGACCCGACGCGCCCTCACGACCGCCGCCCTGGCCGGAACCCTGGCCCCGGGCCTGAGCTTCGCCCGGGCGCCGAAGAAGCCGATCGTCATCGCCCACCGCGGCGCCTCGGGCCTGCGGCCGGAGCACACGGAGCTCTCCTACAACCTGGCCATCGACCAGGGCTGCGACTTCATCGAGCCTGACCTGGTGCCGACCAAGGACGGCCACCTGATCGCCCGGCACGAGAACGAGATCGGCGGCACGACCGACGTCGGCTCGCGCGCCGAGTTCGCCGACCGCAAGGCCACCAAGACCATCGACGGCCAGGCGATCACCGGCTGGTTCACCGAAGACTTCACCCTGGCCGAGATCAAGACCCTGCGGGCCCGCGAGCGGCTGCCGCAACTGCGTCCGGCCAACGCCAAGTACGACGGCCAGGCCTCGCTGCTGACCTTCGACGAGGTGGTCACCATCGCCAAGGCGGGCAGCCAGCGCACGGGTCGGACGATCGGAGTCTATCCCGAGATGAAGCACCCCAGCTACTTCGCGAGCATCGGCCTGCCGATCGAGGATCGCCTGGTGGCCCTGCTGAAGAAGAACGAGCTGGATTCGGCCACCGCGCCGGTCTTCGTCCAGTGCTTCGAGGTCACGCCGCTGAAGACCATCCGCGCCAAGACCAAGGCCCGGCTGGTGCTGCTGACCGCCAGCGAGGGCGGCCCGGCCGACCTGCCGAACGTCACCTACGCCCAGCTCTGCACCGCCTCGGGCCTGAAGGAGGTCGCGCTCTACGCCGATGGCCTGGGACCGGAAAAGACCCAGATCATCCCACAGGACGCGACCAACCTGCTGCCGGCCACGTCGCTGGTGAAGGACGCCCACGCCGCCGGCCTGGTCGTCCACCCCTGGACGGTGCGGGCCGAGAACTACTTCCTGCCCTCGAGCCTGCGCCGGGGCGACGCGGCCGCCGCCGACTATCTGGCCCAGCCGGGCGACGTGACGCCGGTGTTCAAGGCCCTCTACGCCGCCGGCGTCGACGGCCTGTTCAGCGACTTCCCGGGCCTGGCGGTCGCCGCGCGGGGATAGCAGCGCTCTTGCGATGAGCGACGGCGCGGGGCAGCGTGCGCGTCTTCTTCGCTTCGAGACGCCTCCATGATCCTCCGCCTCGCCGCCGCGACCGCCGCCCTCGCCCTGCTCGCCACGCCGGCCTTCGCCGCGCCCGAGGGCGCCAAGCTGGACGCCATCGCCCAGGACTTCGTGCGCCTGACGCTGGAGGCCGGCGTGCGCGAGCCGGGCTATGTCGACGCCTATTACGGCCCCGCCGAATGGGCGAGCGTCGCCAAGGCCAAGCCGCGCGACGTGCCGGCCCTGCGCGCCGAGGCCGACCGGCTGGCCGGCGCGCTGAAGGCCGTCGACGGCAAGGCGCTGGATCCCGACGAAATCCGCCGCAAGGCCTTCCTGGCCGGCCAGGTCAAGGCGGCCCAGACGCGCCTGGCCATGCTGGCCGGCGTCAAGTTCAGCTTCCAGGACGAGGCCGAGGGCCTGTTCGGCGTGCGCCCGCCGATCAAGCCGCTCAGCGCCTACGACCCCGTCCTGGCCAGGATCGACAAGCTGGTCCCTGGCGAGGGCGACCTGGCGACCCGCGTCACCGCCTTCCAGGCCCGCTACACGATCCCGACCGACCGGCTGGAACCGGTGATGAAGGCGGCGATCGCCGAGTGCAAGGCGCGCACGCAGGCCCACATCGCCCTGCCCGCCAACGAGCGCTTCGACCTGGCGTTCGTCACCAAGAAGCCCTGGAGCGGCTACAACTGGTACAAGGGCGACGCCCACAGCCTGATCGAGGTCAACACCGACCTGCCCACCCCGATCAGCCGCGCCGTCGACCTGGGCTGCCACGAGGGCTATCCGGGCCACCACGTGCTCAACACCCTGCTGGAAGAAAAGCTGACCAAGGCCAGGGGCTGGGTCGAGTTCAGCGTCTATCCGCTGTTCTCGCCGCAGTCGCTGATCGCCGAGGGCTCGGCCAACTACGGGATCAAGCTGGCCTTCCCGGGCGAGGAGAAGGTCGCGTTCGAGCGCAAGGTCCTCTACCCGCTGGCGGGCCTGGACCCGGCCACGGCCGACACCTACGACGCCCTGAGCAACGCCACGGCCGAACTGGCCAGCGTCCAGAACACCGTCGCCGACCTCTACCTATCGGGAAAGCTGGACAAGGCCGCCGCCGTCGACGCCCTGGCCAAATATACCCTGGCCACCCGCGCCAAGGCCGAGAAATCGCTGAGCTTTATCGAGACCTACCGGAGCTACGTGATCAACTACAACCTGGGCCAGGACATGGTCCGCGCCCACGTCGAACGGGCCGGCCCGTCGCAGGACGTGCGCTGGAAGCGGATGGAGGCGGTGATCTCGCAGCCGACCACGCCGGCGGACTTGACGAAGTAGCCGCCAACGTCCGCCGCTTGACGGCCACATTGGCGCGGTCACTTTAGGCGAAGCCGTTGGAGGACAGGCGATGATACGGCAAGCATTGGCGGGCTTGGTCCTGTTGGCGCTGACGGCTCCCGCCGTGGCGTCGGCGCAGGCTCCGGCGCTGAGCAAGATGCAGGCGCGCGCCCTGCCGCCCGCCGAGCTGACCCAGCGGGTGATGGACCAGGTCGCCGACCTGCTGATCCCGGCGCCGCAGCCCTCTTCCGGCCGCAAGCCCCTGCGGCCCCTGCGCGACCTGGACTTCGCCACCGCGCCGCGCGCCACCTACGTGCCCGGCGTCTGCGCCCGCGACGAGGTGATCGTCACCTTCGCCCCGGTCGGCGACACGGCCCAGGGCCCAGACACCCCGGTGCGGGCCTCCAGCCTCTCGGCCCACAGCCGTTACCGCCTGCTGGGACCGCCGGCCCGGGAGATCGACAACTACGGCGCGCCGCCGCCGGCCTCGGCCCAGCAAGACTGCGGCCGGCTGGTCCAGGACCCCGCCCCCTTCTTCAGCGCCCCTACCGCCGAGGTCGCGCTGAGCGGCGCCTGGTGGCTGACCCGCCTGGCCGCCGCGCCGAACCAGGCGCCGATCGACTGCAAGCCGGCCGGCGCCGAGCCCCTGGCCTGCGCGGACATCCTGGGCGACCTGACCCTGGACGACCTGAAGGCCGTCGAGCCCTGTTTCGACGACCACCGCGGCCCGGCCCCGCTGAACTGCTGGGCGCTGTCGGTCTGGCCCCAGAGCGGACCCTACGCCCTGCGGATCCTGACCACCCGGGGACAGGCCCCCGTCATCGCCCGCGTGGAGATGGTCGAGGAGACCTACGCCGCCGACGCCGTCGCGGACTAGGAATCGCTGGGGAGGCGCCCTCGTCCCCCGACTTCATCTTGGCGACAAGCTCAGGATGAGGGCTACTTTTAGGGCGGTTGAACTCGAATTCCTCATCCTGAGCCTGTCGAAGGACGAGGAATTCGCTCACTGGCGAGGCAAGCGCTTCCAGACCGCAAGCCGCCATGGCGCAGCTGGCGCTTAGGGCCTAGACACGGCGCGATCCGTCCGGAGTCCGCCGATGTCCCTGCCGCTGCGCCACTTCCTGCTCGCCCTGGCCGTGGTGGCGGTGTGGGGGACCAATTTCGTGGTCATCAAGGTGGCGCTGGACCATCTGCCGCCGCTGCTGCTGGCCACGCTGCGCTTCACCCTGGTGCTGTTGCCGATGGCCTTCTTCATCAAGCGGCCGGCGGTCTCGTGGAAGAACCTGGCGGCCTATGGCCTGCTGATCGGGGCGGGTCAGTTCGGCCTGCTGTTCGTGGCCATGAAGGGCCACATCTCGCCGGGCCTGGCCTCGCTGGTCGTGCAGACCCAGGTGTTCTTCACCATCGGCATGGCCATGAAGATCAGCGGCGAGCGGGTGAAGGGCTTCCAGATCGTGGCCCTGCTGCTGTCGGTGGCCGGCATCGTGCTGATCGCCGCCCATGGCGGCGGGGCGGCGACCCCGCTGGGCGTGGCCCTGATCCTGGGCGCGGCCGCCAGCTGGGCCGGCGGCAACATCGTCGCCCGCCAGGCCGGGACGGTGAACATGCTGGCCTATGTGGTCTGGGCCAGCCTGTTCTCGATCCCGCCGCTGTTTTTGATGTCGCTGTGGCTGGAAGGCTGGCCGGCCATGGTCGCGGGCGTGCGCCACGCCGACGCCCTGACCTGGGCCGCCGTGGCCTGGCAGGCGGTGGGCAACACCATGTTCGGCTACGCCGCCTGGGGCTGGCTGCTGGCCCGCTATCCCGCCGCGACGATCACGCCGATGGCCCTGCTGGTGCCGGTGTTCGGCATGGGCGCCTCGGCGATCCTGCTGGGCGAGAGCCTCCCCCTGTGGAAGCTGAGCGCGGCGGTGCTGGTGCTGGCGGGCCTGGCGGTGAACATGCTGTGGCCGAAGGTGCGGGTGCGGTTTTTGGCGGCGACTTGAGCCCCTTCTCACGCCAACATCCCGGCGAAGGCCGGGACCCAGATGGAATGGCTTTGAGGTGGGCTCCTTGAGCTCAGAGCCGATCCAACCCGATTCACCGCCATGGGATCTGGGTCCCGGCATTCGCCGGGATGAGCGGATCATTTTATCCACAAAGCCCGATCCAGCTCTGGACGAACCGACCATCTAACGTGCGCAATACGAACATTAAGCCTATGTTGGCCGCTTAACCCGCCATGCGTTTCGACGACCATTTCCTCGATGAACTGAAGACCCGTCTTCGCCCTTCCGACGTGATCGGAAAGTCGGTGAAGCTGCGGCGGCAGGGGCGCGAGTACGCCGGTCTCTCGCCGTTCACCAAGGAAAAGAGCCCCTCGTTCTTCGTCAATGACGACAAGGGCTTCTATCACTGCTTCTCCAGCGGCAAGCACGGCGACATCATCTCCTATCTGCAGGAGACCGAGCGGCTGACCTTCACCGAGGCGGTGGAGCGGCTGGCGGCCGAGGCGGGCATGGCCCTGCCCGAGCCCGACGCCCGCGCCGCCCAGGAAGACAAGAAGCGCGCCGGTCTGGGCGACTGGATGGAGCTGGCCTCGGCCTGGTTCGAGAGCGAGCTGCGCCGCCCGGTCGGCCAGGCCGCCCGCGACTACCTGGCCCGCCGCGCCCTGCCCGAGGACCAGTGGAGCCGCTTCCGCATCGGCTTCTCGCCCAATGGCCGCACGGCGCTGAAGGATTACCTGATCGCCAAGGGCGCCAAGCCGGCCGAGCTGGTCGACGCCGGCCTGCTGATCGCGCCCGAGGACGGCGGCCAGCCCTATGACCGTTTCCGCGACCGGATCATCTTCCCGATCACCGACACCCGGGGCCGGGTGGTCTCGTTCGGCGGCCGAGCCATGGATCCCGCCGCCCGCGCCAAGTACCTGAACGGGCCGGAGACCACGCTCTTCCACAAGGGCCGGCTGCTGTATGGTCTGTACGAGGCCCGCAAGCTGCTGCACGCCGCTCAGGCCGCCGCCCCCACCGAGCAGACGCCGATGCTGGTGGTCGAAGGCTATATGGACGTCATCGCCTGCCAGCGCGCGGGCCTGCCGGCCGTCGCGCCGATGGGCACGGCCATGACCGAGGAGCAGATGGAGGTGCTGTGGCGCCTGCATCCGGAACCCACCCTCAGCTTCGACGGCGACAAGGCCGGCCAGCGCGCCGCCGCCCGGGCCATCGACCGCGCCCTGCCGCTGCTCAAGCCCGGCCGCTCGTTCAAGTTCTCGATCGTGGTCGGCGGCAAGGATCCCGACGACGTGCTGCGCGAGCAGGGCCCGGCGGCGCTGAAGAGCCAGCTGACCCAGACCACGCCGTTCGTCGAGGCGCTGTTCGTCCGCGAGCGCGACCTGGAGCCGCTCGACACCCCCGAGCGCAAGGCCGGCCTCAAGCAGCGGCTGCGCGCCGCGGCCGGGACCATCGCCGACAAGGACCTGGCCGCCGCCTATCGCGACGACCTCTACGCCAAGCTGGACGCGCTCTTCCCGAAGCCCGCCTTCGGCGATGGGGGCTCCAATGGCGGCGGCTATGGCGGCGGGCGGCCCTTCGTCCCGCGCGGCCAGTGGAAGGGCGGTCGCGATCGCGGTCCGCCCGATCCCGGCATCCGCGGCGTGGCCCGCGCCGAGATCGGCACGCGGCTGAAGCCCTTCCACGCCGCCGTGGCCATCGCGGCGCTGGACCATCCGGCCTGGGCCCGGCCTTATGACGAGGCCATCGAGCGCATCGGCTTCGGCGACCCGCGCCTGGCCCCGCTGGCGGCCGAGCTGTTCGACGCCCTGTCCGACGGCATCGGCGACGACACCCCGTTCCGCGCCATCCTCGACCGCAAGGGCCTGGGCGGCCAGGTCGCCGAGGTCGAGCGCGTGGCCGGGGCGATCACCGTCCCGTTCCTCGACCCCAAGATGGACCCGCATCGCGCCAAGGCCCTGTGGTCGGCCTGCTACGAGGCCCTGGTCGAGATCGGCGACAGCGAACGCGCCCTGGAGGCCCTGCGCCGCGAAGCCGTCACCGCCGGCACGCTGGCGGCCACCCGCGACCTGCGCACCCGGATCGGCGTGCTGGAGCGCCAGATCAGCGGCCTGGAGTTCTGGGAAGCCCCGCCGACGAGCGTGGCGATTACCTGAGGTCGTAACCTCGAGGCCGTCATTCCCGCGGCAAGTCCTAGGATGACGGGCGTTTTTGCCATGAGCGGAAATCGGCGCGATGGCACGCTGCCATCTTGACTCGCGCGTCATGCGACGCCATCTGGCGACTCAAGGATTTGCCACGCTGCTGATTGACATCGCTCGGGCCGCCATTTTCATGCGCGCGCCCTCCTTGAAACAGGATGTCACCCTCGCCGCCGCCAGGTCCCAGTGGCTGCCGAAACCTCCCAAGGGTCGACGCTGATCGCGCGCGAAGACAACGCCTCCGCAAAGAGCCCAGCTCGCGGAGCGTTCGGTCATGGCTCTTCGGCGTGTGTCAGGCGTTTATCTTGAGAATTTTTTCAGCGGTTCACTGGACAGCTTGCACGGACGACAGGGCGCGAAGCGCAGGCGACCCACCACGGACACATTTTTCGACGCGCGCCACGACTTCGGCGCCGCGTCGTTTCGGAGACCTGAATGAGCACGACGACGACTGACGCAGCTGAACCGCCCGAAACCGGTGGCGGTGATGGTCCCCTGTTGGACCTGACCGATGCCGGCGTAAAGAAGTTCATCAAGCAGGCCAAGGCGCGCGGCTACGTCACGATGGACGAGCTGAACAAGGTCCTGCCGTCGGAAGAAGTGACGTCCGAAGCCATCGAAGACACCCTCGCCATGCTGAGCGAGATGGGCGTCAACGTGGTCGAGGCCGAAGAAGACGCTGAAGGTTCGGAAGGCGGCGAGGTCGTCGCCCGCGAAGACAACCAGCAGGTCATCACCAGCGAGAAGCCGGCGGCCTACGACCGCACGGACGATCCCGTTCGCATGTATCTGCGCGAGATGGGCTCGGTCGAGCTGCTGTCGCGCGAGGGCGAAATCGCCATCGCCAAGCGTATCGAGGCCGGCCGCGACACCATGATCCGGGGTCTGTGCGAAAGCGCCCTGACCTTCGAAGCCATCATGGTCTGGCGCGAGGAGCTGGGCACCGGCCGCATCCTGCTGCGCGAAGTCATCGACCTGGAAGGCACCTACGCCGCGATCAACGGCGTGGCCGCCGCGCCGGCCGCCGAGGACGCCGAGCCAGCCGAACCGGTCGACGAGGAAGCCGGCGGCGAACCCAAGGCCGAGGGCGAGGAAGACGACGACGATTTCGACGACGGCGCCGGTCCCACGGTCAGCGCCATGGAAGGCGAGCTGCGCGAAGGCGTGATGGCCATCCTCGACGCGATCGCCAGCGAGTTCGAAACCTTCCGCAAACTGCAGGACAAGCTGGTCGGCAGCCGCCTGAAGGGCGCCGACCTCAGCGACGCCGACCGCAAGGCCTATGAGGGTCTGTCGCAGACCATCATCCAGCACCTGAAGACGCTGAAGCTGAACAACAACCGCATCGAGGCGCTGGTCGAGCAGCTCTACGCGATCAACAAGCGCCTGATCGGCCTGGAAGGCCGCCTGCTGCGCCTGGCCGACAGCTACGGCATCAGCCGCGGCGAGTTCCTGAAGGCCTACTTCGGCTCCGAGCTGAACCCCAACTGGGTCGAGCAGGTGAAGGCCATGGGCGTGCGCTGGACCAAGTTCGTCGAGAACGACGTCAACTCGGTCAGCGACATCCGCCAGGAGATCGCGGCCCTGGCCACCGAGACCGGCGTGCCGATCGACGACTATCGCCGCATCGTCCAGACCGTGCAGAAGGGCGAGCGCGAAGCCCGTCAGGCCAAGAAGGAGATGGTGGAAGCCAACCTCCGTCTCGTGATCTCGATCGCCAAGAAGTACACCAACCGCGGCCTGCAGTTCCTGGACCTGATCCAGGAAGGCAATATCGGCCTGATGAAGGCCGTCGATAAGTTCGAATATCGCCGCGGCTACAAGTTCTCGACCTACGCCACCTGGTGGATCCGTCAGGCGATCACCCGCTCGATCGCCGACCAGGCGCGGACCATCCGCATCCCGGTGCACATGATCGAGACGATCAACAAGATCGTCCGCACCAGCCGCCAGATGCTGCACGAGATCGGCCGCGAGCCGACCCCGGAAGAGCTGGCCGAAAAGCTGGCCATGCCGCTGGAGAAGGTGCGCAAGGTCCTGAAGATCGCCAAGGAGCCGATCTCGCTCGAAACGCCGATCGGCGACGAGGAAGACAGCCACCTGGGCGACTTCATCGAGGACAAGAACGCCATCCTGCCGATCGACGCGGCCATCCAGTCCAACCTGCGGGAAACCACCACCCGCGTGCTGGCCTCGCTGACCCCGCGCGAAGAGCGCGTGCTGCGCATGCGCTTCGGCATCGGCATGAACACCGACCACACCCTGGAAGAGGTCGGCCAGCAGTTCTCGGTCACCCGCGAACGCATCCGCCAGATCGAGGCCAAGGCCCTGCGCAAGCTCAAGCACCCCTCGCGGTCGCGCAAGCTGCGGAGCTTCCTCGACTCCTAAGGGTTCGAAGATCGCACAGACGTCAACGCCCGCCTCGGTCAGCCGAGGCGGGCGTTTTCGTTTTTAGTCGTGATGACCAAGTCTTAGTTGCCGGGCTTGGCCGCCGCCGAGCCGTTGGCGCCCACGCCGACCGAAGCGCCGTCACGCGTGGCCGAACCGGACACGCCGAGCGAGCCGCCGCCATTGGCCCCGCCGCGATTGGTGGCCGCGCCGGTCGCCGTCGAACCGTTCACCGATCCGGACACGCCGTTGCTGGACAGGTCGCCGGCCGCGTTGGCCGCGCCCGAGGTGTTGGCCGTGGCCGAGCCGGCCGTGTCGGTCGCCGAGCCGACGACGGCGCCGGCGGTCGAGCGGCCCTTGCGGACGGTCTGGCCGGCCGCGCCGCGCGTGCGCTGGGTCGTGCTCTGCAGGTGCGAGGTCAGGTCGTCGGTCCCGGGATTGACCTGGCCGGCGCCGGTCAACGAGCCGCCGGCCTGGCCGGTGATCCCGCCGAAGGTTCCGCCCAGTCCGCCCGAGGCGCCGCCCGATCCGCCGAGGATCTGGGCCTGAGCCATGGGGGCCGACAGCAGGACGGCCGCCGTGGCGGCGGTCATGAGAAATGAGGTCTTGCGCATGGTCTTCTCCTATCGATTGACAAGATCCGGACGGTTTCCGTGACCGCCTCTCGACCGGTGAAAACGCGGCTGGAGCCGTTTGCTTCCGTGCGGCGGCGATTATTTTCACTCGCGCGGAGGCGATTTCCTTTGAAATTCAATCCTGAGTCACGGACGACGGCCCTTGTGCCGACGGCCGGAAACGCTCGCGCGCCCTTGCGAAAACGTCGTCTTCCAAGCGACAAACTGGCGCGTGGCCCCGCCTCGCGGCTAGAGTGCGTCCAGCGACCAAGGAGCCCCGCCATGACCGTCCCGGACGAAGAGGTGTTCGCCTTTGTCGACGGCGAGTTGCCGCCCGAGGCGATGGCGCGCATCGAGGCGGCCATGGCCACCGATCCGCAGCTGGCCCTGAGGGTCGAGACCCAGCGCGCGCTGCGCCGCCTGCTGTCGGGCGCCCATGCCGGCGCCATGCGCGGGACCCCGCCTGGAGCCGCGACCGGAGCCCTGGGCGCGACGGCCGCCGCCACGCCGCCGCCCACGTCCAAACCGGCCGAGGTCATCGCCTTTCCCGGCGCCAAGGCGAAGTCCAAGGCCAAGGAAAAGGCCAAGCCGCGCGAACCCAGGCCGCCCAAGCCGGCCGGTGCGCCGGGGCGCGGCCTGCCCGCCTGGATCGGCCTGGCCGCCTGCCTGCTGATCGGACTGGCCGCCGGTCGCCTGGCCGCGCCGCCGCCGGTCACCCTCAGCGGAGCCGACGACCCGCCGCCGATCGCCGCCGGGCCGCTGGCCCAGGCCCTGAACACCCAAGCCTCGGGCCCCGGCGCGGGACCGGTGCGCATCGCCCTGTCGTTCGTGAGCCGGTCGGGCGCCTATTGCCGGGTCTTCCAGGCCTCGGGGCGCGCGCCGCTGGCCGGGGTGGCCTGCCGCGAGGCCGACGCCTGGCGCGTGCGGGCCTCGGGCCCCGCCGCGTCCGGCTCGACCGCCGCCGTCCAGGCGATGATCGTGGGTCCGCCGCTGGACGCCGCCGCCGAGGCCAAGGCCAAGGCCGACGGCTGGAAGCCTCTAAAGGGGGCCGCCCCCCGGTAGCACCGGAGGGCGGCGGGTCCGA
The DNA here is from genome assembly GCF_011045195.1 of Caulobacter soli. Classification (GTDB taxonomy): domain Bacteria; phylum Pseudomonadota; class Alphaproteobacteria; order Caulobacterales; family Caulobacteraceae; genus Caulobacter; species Caulobacter soli. Next base: position 4,523,637 of record NZ_CP049199.1, read on the forward strand.
ACCCGCGCAGGGGGGAATGCGATAGGGGCCCGGACCAGCTCGAACCGGCGCGATGAGACGCGCGGGCGGGGTCCTAGGCGATAATGTCCAGAAGCGCGCCCGTCATCTCGTCGGCGGTCTTGATGACGGCGGCGTTGGCCGCGAAGTCGGTCTTGGCGGAGATCTGCTCGACGGCCTCGTGGCCCAGGTCGACGTCCGGCCCGGCCTGGCTCTTGTCCACGCCGCCCTTGTCCACGCCCCAGGACACGGTGCGCTGAGCGCTGGCGTTGAGACGGTTGGTCGCGGCGGACATGCCCGCGACGGCGGTGTTGAAGACCTGCACGACCATCTCCCTGGTTGCCAGGCCAATCTGGTGCGCGCCGGTTAATCCGCCTTCAGCAAAGACGGTGAAGTTACGCGGTTAACTGTCGAGGGACCGCCCTCGTCCTTCGACAGGCTCAGGATGAGGGCTACTGAAAGTCGGCATTCGTTCCTGGGCGGCGGACGCCCACAACGGGATTGGCGTCTAGACGCTGATGTTGACGACCGTACCCGTCAGTTCGGCGGTGGCCTGGCCGAGAGCAGCGCCGGCGGCGGCGGTCATCTTGGCGTTGGTCTGAGCCACGGCCAGCTGGGTCAGATCGACCGGCGGCGGCGCCTGGACCGGAGCGGGCTGACGCTGGATGGCGGCGCTGGAGCTGGCGGCGATCTGCACGGAGTCATCCTGTCGGAGCGCCCCTTTCTGGGGCCGCCGCCAACCTCGTCGCGAACCGTTAAGCGCGGCTGACCAAACACGGTAAACGCCGGCCCACCCAGGATAACGCGTTCTTTCGACGCGGCTTTTCCGTGAAGATTACAAAACGTTCAGGTTACGAAATCTCGACAAGCCGCGCCGCTCTGGCCAAGGTTCGCCCCTTCGCGGGCTCGCCCCGTATAGCCTTTTGTTTTGGCGCGTTTTCTTCACGCGAACCGGTATCCACTTCGCTCGAAAACGCTTTAGGAGCCTGCCTAGATGCCGTTCTCCCGTCGCGCCGCCCTCGCCGGCGTCGCCCTGCTGTTGACCGTTCAACCCACCTTCGCCGCCACCGCCAAGCCCGCGGCCAAGCCCGCGGCTTCGGCCTTCACACCGTCGGCCGGCGCGATCAAGGCGCACATGGGCTTCCTGGCCGACGACCTATTGGAAGGCCGCGAGGCCGGCACGCGCGGCTACGACATCGCCGCCAACTACGTGGCCGCCCAGTACGCGTTGATGCATGTGAAGCCGGCCGGCGACAACGGGACCTACCTGCAGCAGGTGCCGCTGACCGCCTATCGCTCGACCAACGAGGGCGGTGTTTCCTACACCGGCGCCGACGGCAAGTCGGGCGCCCTGACTTTCGGCGAGGACTACCTGCCCTCGGCCCAGGCCCGCCAGGCCGAGACCAAGATCACCGCGCCGCTGGTCTTCGTCGGCTACGGTATCGTCGCCCCCGAGCGCGGCCGCGACGACTACGCCGGCCTGGACGTGAAGGGCAAGATCGTCGTCGTCCTGAACGGCGCACCCACCGGCCTGCAGACCGAGATCCGCGCCCACTACAGCAACCTCAACACCAAGCGGGTCGAGGCGGCCAAGCGCGGCGCGGTCGGCGTGCTGACCCTGCCGACCACCACCTCCGAGAAGAACCGTCCGTTCGCGCGCGGCATCCCCAACTACCAGGAATGGCGGATGACCTGGAACGACGCCCAGGGCGCGGCCAATGTGCGCGGCGCCGAGGCCCCCGGCCTGGCCACCCTGAGCCTAAAGGGCGGCGCCAAGCTGTTCGCCGGCGCCCCGACCTCGCTGGACGCCGTGCTGGCCGCGGCCGACACGCCCGATGGCCTGGTCAAGGGCTTCGACCTGCCGACCAACGTCACGATCCAGCTGACGACCGAGATCGAAAAGCGCCGGAGCAGCAACGTGGTCGGCCTGATCGAGGGCTCGGACCCGACGCTGAAGGCCCAGACGATCATCCTGTCCGCCCACCTCGACCATCTGGGCATCCACGGCAAGGACGCCGACAAGATCAACAACGGCGCCCTGGACAACGCCTCGGGCGTGGCCACCCTGCTTGAGGTGGCGCGCGGCTTCAAGGAAGCCCCGACCAAACCCAAGCGCTCGATCGTGCTGCTGGCGGTCACGGCCGAGGAGAAGGGTCTGATCGGCTCGGACTACTTCGCCAACAACCCGACCGTGCCCAAGGGCGGCATCGCCGCCGACGTCAATCTGGACATGCCGATCCTGCTGTACGACTTCCAGGACGTGATCGCCTTCGGCGCCGATCGCTCGACGATCGGCCCAGCCGTGGCCCGCGCCGCCGGCCGCGTCGGCATCGGCCTGTCGGCCGACCCGCTGCCGGAAGAAGGCCTGTTCACCCGCTCGGACCACTACCGCTTCGTCGAGCAAGGCGTGCCGTCGGTGTTCCTGATGACCGGCTTCAAGAACGGCGGCGAGAAGGGCTTCAAGGACTTCCTGGCCACCCACTACCACAAGCCCAACGACGACCTGAACCAGCCGATCAATTACGAGGCCGGGGCCCGCTTCGCCCTGGTCAACTACGAGATCGCCCGCGAACTGGCCGACGCCCCGGCCCGCCCGGCCTGGAACCAGGGCGACTTCTTCGGGACCCTGTTCGGGAAGAAGTAGGGGACCGGCTGGACGCCCCCTCCGTCACGAGGCTTCGCCTCGCGCCACCTCCCCCGCTACGCGGGTGAGGAGGAAGCGGACGGACCTCTCCTCCCCCGTGAAACGGGGGAGGTGGCGGCGAAGCCGACGGAGGGGGCGTCCCGCCACAGCATCCATCCTTGACCCCGCCTCCGCGCGGCGCGATCTGTACCCCGAACCAGCCGGAGACGGGACGAGTGAAAAGCGTTGGCGCCCTGCTGAGGATCGGCCTGATCGTTCCGGCGATCATGGTGGCCGACGTCCTGGTGGCCCAGCGGATGTTCCCGGGCTTCAACGCCGGCGCGCAGTTCATCAGCGAGCTGGGCGGGCCCAAGGCGCCCCTGCCGCAAATCTTCAACATCGGCATGGTCCTGGCCGGGCTGGCGGGGATGGCGGCCGGAGCCGGCTTCGCCCACGCCCTGGAGCACGCCGGCGGCCGTCGCCGGGTCTCGGCCTTCGCGGGGCTGTGGGTGGCGATGACCGGGCTGGGCGCCCTGTTCGCCGGCCTGTTCCACTGGCCCGACCCCATGCACCGGGCCTGCGGCGTGGGCCTGGCCATCCAGTTCGCCCCGCTGTTCACCGCCTGGGCCCTGTGGGGCAAGGCCGAGCATCGCCGCCTGGCGCGGTTCTCGCTGGGCTGGTTCTTCTTCCTGCTGCTGGTCCTGGCCCTGCTGACCGGGGTCTGGAACGTGCGGACCGGCAACGATGTCGGCTTCTGGCAGCGCGGCCATGCGTTCCTGGGCCTGCTGTGGCTGGCGATCGCCGCCTTCTGCCTGGACCGCCACTGGCGCGCGCGGCCCTCGGAGCCCGAACCCGAAGCCCCCGCCGAACCCGACTACGCCCCCGCCGCCTCGTAGGTGACGATCAGGTCGTCGGACGCCAGGGCGTCGCCCTTCAGCGCGTTGACGAGATCGGCCAGGGGCGTCTTCTCGTCGAACGGCAGCCGCTCGACCAGGGCGAAGATCTGAAAGTGATAGTGGTGCACGCCATGTCCGACCGGCGGTCGGGGCCCGAAATAGCCGACCGTGCCGTTGTCGTTGGTTCCCTGGACAGCGCCGCCGATCAGACCCAGGCTGGCCTCGTTCGCCAGGCCCTCGGGCAGGCTGGTGGCCTCGCCCGGGATATTCCAGATCAGCCAGTGCACGAACGGTCGCTCGCGCGGAGCATCGGGATCCTCGACGATGATGGCGTAGACCGCCGCGCCCTTGACCGGCGTCCAGATCAGCGGCGGCGAGAGGTTGTCGTGATAGGCGCTGTGGCGATCGGCGAGGCGGCCGTCCTGGTCGGTCGCCGGGGTGGTCAGCACCAGGCTGTCCTCGCCATAGGGCTGGACCTTCTGCATGGTGATCGCTTGCCCGGAATGGTCGGGAGACGAGGCGTGGGGCATGGACGGCTCCTGGCTTTGGGAGCTAAACCCGCCCGGCGTCCGCAAGGTTCATGGCCAAGGTTCTGGGGCGCGCTGGACAGGCCCTTGGCGACCGCTAAGGTGGAGCCATGCTGAAGAAGATCCTGATCGTCGTCGGTTGCGTCGTCTTGGCCCTGGGGGCCTATTCGGCCTGGTCCGCCTATAGCGCCAAGCAGCGCTTCAACGCCGTCCTCGCCGAGCACGACAAGGCGCCCAAGGTCACCGCCACGCGTAATTGAAGCTGAGGCTGATCCGCTGTTCCTCGGCCTGGTTGGGCGTCACCTCGTGGCGCAGCCAGCTCTCCCACATCAGGATCGAGCCCGGCGCGGGCTGGACATAGACGAACGGCTGCAGCGTTTCGGGCGCGTCGGCCTGGCGCGTCGGCGCGGCCATCATCATCGGCAGGCGCGGATCCTCGAACTTCAGGGCCGAGGCGCCGGGCGGGATGGTCACATAGACCGTGCCGGAGATGACGCTGTGGGGGTGGATGTGACCGGTGTGCTGGCCGCCCGGGTCGAGGATGTTGATCCAGAAGCTGTCCATCACCAGCTTGCCGCCGGCCAGGTCGAAATGCAGGGCCTTGGCGAAGGTCGCCGCGTGCTTGTCGAGCTTCTTCTTGAGGTCGGCGAACAGGCTGTCGCGCTGGGCCAGGTCGTCCAGCGAGGCATAGGAGGTGTAGCCCAGATAGCCCTTCTTCTCGGCCCAGGCCTGTCCGGCCTCGTCGTCCTCGGCCACGCCGATACAGGCGTCGTGCAGGTCGTCGATGAAGGTCTCGAAGCCCTTCTCGCCAGCCAGGCTGGCCTCATAGAGCGGCGTGACGAAGAGCGGGCGCGTGGTCATGGGGCGGGTCATACAGCCCCGCCGCGTTGACGACAAACCGGGATGGGAGGATCATCTCAACATGGCCGACGGCGAAATCACTCTAAAGATCGATCGCACCCGCGCCGAGCGGTTGCGGGCGGCCGCCGACCTGGCTGGCAAGAGCGTCGAGGACTACGCCTTGGCCGTGCTCGATAACAATCTCGACGACGATTGGGATTGGGACGCCATCGAGCGGATTTGCGACGAGACCGAACGCGACGGCACGGGTGTCTCGTGGAAGGACGCCAAGGCCTGGATGCATGGCTTGGGCAAGCCCGACGGCCCGCCTCGCCCCCGCTGATGCGGATTATCGTCGCGCCACGCGCGTTGGACGACATCGAACGGTTGGTCCAATGGCTGCTGGATGTCGACGCGGAGCAGGCCGCCGCGCGAGCCAAGCACACGATCGAGGCCGCCATCGACTCTCTAGAGGAATTTCCCGAGCGGGGCGCGTCACGCGGACGCGGAATGCGTGAGCTGTTTGCGCCGTTCGGCAACGGCGCCTATGTGCTGCGATATCGCGTGGGGCCAAATTCTGTCCTGATCGCGCGCATCCGCCACAGCCGCGAACTCGGCTAGGGGCGCCACACCGGCTCAGACTCGCCTATATCTCCCCCGTGAACGACGCGACGACCGACATCCCGCCCGCCAACGCCCTGAAGGGCGCCGCCCTGATCAAGGACGAGGTCTCGCGCCTGCCCGATGCGCCGGGCGTCTACCGGATGATCGGCGAGAACGAAGAAGTCCTCTACGTCGGCAAGGCCAAGAGCCTGAAGAAGCGGGTGGTCCAGTACGCCCAGGGCCGCTTCCACACCAACCGCATCGCCCACATGGTCGACGCCACGCGGTCGATGGAGTTCGTCACCACCCGCACCGAAGCCGACGCCCTGCTGCTGGAAATCAACCTGATCAAGCAGCTGAAGCCGCGCTTCAACGTGCTGCTGCGCGACGACAAGAGCTTCCCCGAGATCGTCATCCGCCGCGACCACGACGCCCCGCAACTGCGCAAGCATCGCGGCGCCCACACGATCAAGGGCGACTATTTCGGACCGTTCGCCAGCGCCGGGGCGGTGAACCGCACGCTCAACACCCTGCAGAAGGCGTTCCTGCTGCGCTCGTGCAGCGACAGCGTCTACGACACCCGCTCGCGGCCCTGCATGCTGCACCAGATCAAGCGCTGCGCCGCCCCCTGCACCGGCCTGATCGGCAAGGACGACTACCAGGCCCTGGTCGACCAGGCCGAGGCTTTCCTGCGCGGCAAGTCCCGCGCGGTCATGGCCAGCATCGCCCAGCAGATGGAAGCGGCGTCCGAGGAGCTGGAGTTCGAGCGCGCCGCCCGCCTGCGCGACCGCATCCGCGCCCTGGCCGCCGTGGCCCAGGAAAGCCAGATCAATCCCGAGACCGTGGAGGAGGCCGACGTCGTGGCCCTACACGTCGAGGGCGGCCAAGCCTGCGTGCAGGTGTTCTTCTTCCGGGCCGGCCAGAACTGGGGCAACCGCGCCTACTTCCCGCGCGTGACCGGCAACGCCGAGGAGACCGACGAGAACACCACCGAGGAGCAGCGGATCCTCACCGCCTTCCTGGGCCAGTTCTACGACGACAAGCCGATCCCGCGCCTGATCCTGACCAACATCGAGCCGGCCGACCGCGACCTGCTGGCCGAGGCCTTCGCCCTGAAGAGCGGCCGCAAGGTCGAGATCGCCACCCCCAAGCGCGGCGAGAAGGCCGACCTGGTCGGCCACGCCCTGACCAACGCCCGCGAGGCCCTGGGCCGGAAGATGGCGGAAGGCTCGGCCCAGACCAAGCTGCTGGCCGGGGTCTGCGAGGCGTTCGGCCTGGAGGCCCCGCCCGAGCGGATCGAGGTCTACGACAACAGCCACATCCAGGGCACCAACGCCGTCGGCGGCATGATCGTGGCCGGCCCCGAGGGCTTCATGAAGGGCCAGTACCGCAAGTTCAACATCAAGAGCACCGAGCTGACGCCCGGCGACGACTACGGGATGATGAAGGAGGTGCTGAAGCGCCGCTTCTCGCGCCTGGTCAAGGAAGAGGAAGAGGGCGACAGCGAAAACCGTCCGGACCTGGTGCTGGTCGACGGCGGCAAGGGCCAGCTGGACGCGGCGCTGGAGATCATGGCCGACCTGGGCGTCGACGACATCGCCGTGGTCGGCGTGGCCAAGGGCCCGGACCGCGACGCCGGGCTGGAGCGGTTCTTCATGCCCGACAAGACGCCGTTCATGCTCGAGCCCAAGTCGCCGGTGCTCTACTACCTGCAGCGCCTGCGCGACGAGGCCCACCGCTTCGCGATCGGCGCCCACCGCACGCGGCGCTCGATGGACCTGAAGAAGAACCCGCTCGACGAGATCGAGGGCGTCGGTCCGGGCCGGAAGAAGGCCCTGCTGCACGCCTTCGGCTCGGCCAAGGGCGTGAGCCGGGCGGGCGTCGAGGACCTGATGAAGGTGGACGGCGTCAGCCAGCCGCTGGCCGAACGGATCCACGCGTTCTTCCGGAAGGGGTAGAGCGGCCAATACTTGCTTGCCCCCTACGGACCGCTTCGCGGTCGGCTTCCCCCACAAGGGGAAGAGGGCGTCGCGCCTTCGTCCTCCGCCCCTAAGGGGGCGGACAGGCGGCGAAGCCGCCAGGTGGGGCAAGTGGGTGCGCCTCTGCGCCTACTCCCGCGCCGACAGCTCCAGCCAGTCGAACTCTTCTTCCAGCGCCCGATAGGCGTCGTCGCCGATCTCGCCGCGCTGGCGCAGGTCGGAGATCGCGGCGCGCGACACCGCCACCGCCCGCCGGCGCAAGGCGTTCTCGGTGGAGGCGCGCGCGTTGCGGCCCTGCCGGGTCTGGTTCAAGGCGTCGCCATATTCACGGCGCAGGGCCTCGGCGGCGGGCGAGCCGTCGCCGTCCAGCTCGGCCAGCACCGCCTTGGCGGCCTTGGCCCGCGCCAGTTTCAGCTCCTTGCGCACCGGATCGTCGTCGGGCATCCGCAGCAGCTTCATCAGCGGCTTCAGCGTCAGCCCCTGCAGCACCAGCGTGCCCAGCACCACCGTGAAGGCGGTCAGCAGGATGAAGCCGCGATAGGGAAACCCCTCGGGCAGGGCCAGGGCGGCCGCCAGGGTGACCATGCCGCGCATGCCGCACCACGCCACCAGAAGCCCGCCCCGCGCGGACGGGGCGGCCATGCTGGACCGGGCCACGTGCATCCCGAACCAGTGGTTCTTCAGCCGCACGCCGGTGTTGTAGGTCATCACCCAGGCGACCCGCACGGCGATCACCGTGGCCAGGATCACCAGCGCCGCGCGCAGATAGTCCAGGCGCTCGTGCGGCGACAGGGCCTCCAGGATCGGCCGGATCTGCAGGCCGATGAGGGTGAAGGCCAGGACGTTCAGCACCACCGTCACCGACTCCCAGACCGCGAAGGACGGGATGCGCAGCCGCGCCGACAGCTGGGCCCCCGGTCGCCAGGCCACGGTCACGCCGTAGACCACGATCGTCACCACCCCCGACAGCCCCAGCCGCTCGGCCACGATCCACACCCCGAAGGTCGAGACGAACTGGACGATCACCGAACTGGGCACGTCGGTGATGCGGTGGAAGAACAGGCCGCTCACCCGCGCCAGGCCGTAGCCCACCACCACGCTGCCCACCGCCACCAGGGCCAGGGTGGGCGCCGCGTGGGCCAGGCTGAAGCCGCCGCCGACCGCCCCCACCGCCAGGCGATAGATCAGCAGGGCCGAGGCGTCGTTGAGCAGGCTTTCGCCCTCCAGGATCTTCAGCACCCGGTGCGGCGGCTGGATCTGGCGCAGCACGGCCAGGGCCGCCACGGCGTCCGGCGGGGCGACGATAGCCCCCAGGGCGATGGCGGCCGGCCAGGGCATGTCCGGAAACAGCCAGCGCGCCGCGCAGGCCACGCCCAGGGTCGTCAGGCTGACGGCGACCAGCACCAGCGACGACACCGGCCGCCAGTTGTCCCTCAGGTCGCGCAGCGAGGAGTCGTAGGCCGCGTCCAGCAGCACCGGGGCGATGAACAGCGCCAGGATCAGCTCCGGCTGCAGCTCCAGCCGGGGCGCGCCGGGGATCAGGGCCACGGCCGCGCCGCCCAATGCCAGCAGGGCCGGATAGGGCGCGCCGATCCGCCGGGCCAGGCCCGACAGCACCACCGCCCCGAGCAGCAGGGCCAGGATCCATTCGAAGATCAGCATGCGGTTTGGAGCTCCGGCCTCCCGACCGGCGTAGCAGAGCCGGCGCGGCCCGGGCAACGCCTCCGGACCAAGATTGACAACGCCGTTCGGCGAACACACAACCTTCGCGCGGACTTTCGGATCACACCACTTTTGAGCGCTACGCCAGCGCATCCGGTCGGCCGCCAAAGCACAGCCGGGGAAACGCCGACATGTCTCTTTCGATACCGCAACGCGGACGCGGCGCCAGCCGCGCCCTGGCCGCTTCCCAGGGGATCCAGCCCAAGGCCGCCGACGGCCCCATCCCGGTTCCCGCCGCCCTGTCGGGCATCCACATGCCCGCCGATCACTACATGCATCGGGGCGCGCCGACCGAGTGGTGGTGGAATATCGGAACCTTGACCTGCGGCGACCGTATCTTCGGCTTCGAGATCAACGCCGCGGCCTTCCGCGACCGCAACTTCGCGTTCAGCCAGATCATGCTGAGCGACGTCGCCAACCAGAAGCACTACCAGCGCACCACCAGCTATATCCCGCCCGCCGGCGTCGATTTCGACACCTGGGCGCAGTCCGACCCCACCCGCGACTGGCACGTGGGCCTGGGCCGGATCGACAACCAGCTGTCGACCATCGACGTCGTGACCGGCGGCTCGGGCTATGACGACAAGACCACGGTGGTGGTGTCGGGCGGCGGCGGCTCTCAGGCCATCGCCTATCCCATCGTCGTGGGCGGGGTGGTCACCGCGATCCAGCTGACCAATCCGGGCCGGGGCTACACCTCGCGCCCCACCGTCACCGTCGTCGGCAAGGGCTCCGGCGCCACGGCCAAGGCCGTCCACAGCTACGTGACCATGGACGCGGCCTGGGGCGACCCGACCAAGAACATCGCCATCGTCGCCAAGCTGAACGACCGGGTCACCGGAACCGAGGCGCTGTTCGACCTGATGCTGTCGCAGGAGGGCTCGCCGTTCATCGTCTGGGGCGTGGGCGTGGGACCGATCAAGCCGCCGGCCAGCGGCCCGCCCCTGCAGACCAACAATTTCTACTATTCCCTGACCAACCTGAAGGCGGCCGGCACGATCACCCTGGACGGCGAGGTCCACGCGGTGACCGGCGTCACCTGGATGGACCACGAGTACGGCTTCTTCGGCACGGCGGCCTCGCCGACCAAATGGCTGCTGCAGGACGCCCAGCTGAGCAACGGCTGGACCCTGTCCAACTTCTGCGTCCTGCCCGGCACGGCGTCGCCGCCGGAAGGCAAGCCGTCGGCCAGCTTCGTCACCCTGCGCGACCCGAGCGGCCAGATGTACGTCCACCCCTCGACCATGACCCCGACGGTCAAGTGGATCAGTCCCCACACCGGGGTCGAGTATTTCCTCCAGTACGAGGTGAAGATCGGCGACTTCGCCGACCTCACCGTCAAGTCCCTGCTGCCCGACCAGGAGTTCGTGCTCGACACGGGCTCGGTCTACGAGGGCGTGGCCAGCGTGACGGGCACGTTCAAGGGCGCGGCGGTGTCGGGGACCGGCTGGATCGAGCAGGCGATCTAGAGGCGCACACCCCTCTCCCCATGTGGGAGGCGCTATTCCACCGCGAACTTTAGCCCCGCCTTGGCCTCCAGACGCTCCACCAGCTTGCCTCGCAGGGCCGCGCCCGGCGTCCAGATCCCGCCCGCCACGTCCGGCGAGCCGATCAGGCACAGGGCCGTCTCGGCGATCATCTTGCTGGTCGAGCCGTAGCCGGGATCCTTGTCGCCCTTGACGCTGGCGCGCACCTGGCGGCCGTCTTCGGCCAGGGCGACGAACAGCAGGTCGTAGAAACCCGCCTCGCGCTCGGCCAGGCTTGGGCCTTCGCCGGGCTTGGGACCGCCCTCGGCGCCCATGCTGGCGTTGGCGGCGGTGACGGCCTTGGCGGCGGCCTCGCCCGCCTCGCCGGGGCCGGTCAGCACCATCTCGTCATAGACGAACTCGGCCCCGTAGGGCTGGTCCATCAGCCAGTTGGAGCGGTGGACGTTGCGGGTGTTGATCGCCGCCATCACGAACGGCGCGGTCCAGGCGTCCAGGGCCTCGTCGAAGGCGACGGCCGCGCCGTGCGGCTGCTTGGGGCCGGCGAAGTCGGGCGTCAGGGCGAAGGGGTCCTTCAGATAGTCCAGCACCTGCGGGTCGCGGGCCGCCGCGGCCAGGGTGGCCTTGAGGCTGGCCGCCGTGCCGCCCGAGAACGTGCCGCGCATGGCCCGCACCCGGCCCTTCACGCGGGCGGACGGCGCGCCGAACCGGCGGGCGGCCTCCTGCTGCACGAACCAGACCCCCAGCTCGAACGGGATGGAGTCGAAGCCGCAGGAGAACAGGATCCGCGCCCCGCTGTCCCGGGCCGCCCGTTCGTGGGCGTCGATCATCTGGCGCATCCAGGCCGGCTCGCCGCAGAGGTCCAGATAGTCGGTCCCGACCTGCGCGCAGGCGGCCACCAGGTCGGAGCCGTAGAGCTGGTAGGGGCCGACGGTCGTCAAAACCGCCTTGGTCCGCTGGACCATGGCCCGCAGCGAGGCCGGGTCGTCGGCGTCGGCGACGATCAGCGGGGTGTCGGCGGGAGCCCCGATCTCGTCGCGGACGGCGGCCAGCTTGTCGGCGTTGCGGCCCGACATCGCCCACTTGGCTTCTGGATGATGCTTGGCGAAATGCTCGGCCACCAGCCGGCCGGTGAAGCCGGTCGCGCCGTGGACGATGACGTCGAATTCGGCGTTGGGGTTCATGGGTGCGCCTCCCGAGTTTTTATCGTTGGGAAGCAGAGTGGCGCGGATGAAGGGCTAAGGCAAACAAGCGTTCGTGAGGCTAGCGCTTGCCCCCTACGGGTCGCTTCGCGACCGTCTTCCCCCGGAGGGGGAAGAGCGCTCCGCCCCCTATGGGGGCGGACAGACGGCGGAGCCGTCAGGTGGGGGTAAGTGTTCGCCGCACCGAGCGAACTAGGCGGCCTTCGGCTTCAACGCCAGCAGCCCCACGAAGCTCAGCCCCGCCGCCACGGCCAGGTAGATCCCCACCGGGACCAGGCCGCCCTTGCTGGCCAGGGCCTGGGCGATCGTCGGTGCCAGGCCGCCGCCCAGGATGCCGCCGAGGTTGAAGGCGGCCGAGGCCCCGGTGTAGCGCACCCGGGCCGGGAACAGGTCGGGCAGGAAAGACCCCAGCGGGCCGTAGACGAAGCCCATGATCGACAGGCCGATGATCAGGAACAGGCCGATGGTCGGCAACGATCCGGCCACCATCATCAGCGGCAGCAGGGCGCCGACGCCCACGGTCATGGCGCAGCCGGCCATCAGCACACGGCGCGGGCTGGTCGCGTCGGCCCAATAGCCGGCTGCGACGATGCCGACGGCCATGAACAGGATGGCGATCAGCTGGGCGCTGAGCATGGCGGTGCGGCCATAGGCCAGGTCCTTGGCGCCGTAACCGAGCGCGAAGGCGGTCATCAGGTAGTAGACGGCGAAGCAGCAGATCGCCGCCAGGGTGCCGCACAGGGTGGCCTTCCAGTGGTCGCGCAGCAGTTCGCCCAGCGGCACGGCCGGCGGCGGCTCGTGGGCGATGGCGGCGGCGAAGGCCGGCGTCTCGGTCAGCTTCAGGCGAACCCACAGCCCCACCCCGACCAGCACCACGCTGCCCAGGAACGGCAGACGCCAGCCCCAGGCCAGGAACTGCTCGGGCGTCAGGGCCAGACCCAGGACCAGGAACAGGCCGTTGGCGGCGATGAAGCCGACCGGCGCGCCCAGCTGCGGGAACATGCCGAACCGCGACCGCCAGCCGGGCGGCGCGTTCTCGACGGCCAGCAACGCCGCTCCGCCCCACTCGCCGCCCAGGCCGAAGCCCTGGCCGAACCGCAGCAGGCACAGCAGGGCCGGGGCCAGCCAGCCGGCCATGGCGTAGGTGGGCAGGAAGGCGATGGCCAGGGTCGAGCCGCCCATCAGCACCAGTGACGCCACCAGGGTCGACTTACGCCCCACCCGGTCGCCGAAATGCCCGAAGGCGATCGCGCCCAGCGGCCGGGCCAGGAACGCCACGCCCAGGCTGGCGAAGGCGGCCATCTGCTGCAGGCTGGCCGACTTGGACGGGAAGAACAGCGACCCGAACACCAGCGAGGCGGCCGTGGCGTAGATGTAGAAGTCGTAGAACTCGACCGCCGTGCCGACGAGGCTGGCGGTCAGCACGCGGCGGTTGGAGTTGGTCGCGATCGGTTGTGCGGCGGTGCTGGCCATGACGCCCTCGAAGAACTTGACCATGGCTTGGCGTCCTGCCGGCCAGACGTCAACCGTTCGCGCGAAAATCGACCCTTTTCGAGGCCATCGTCAGCTATCGAAGGTGCGTTTCATTCGATTTTCGACCGATGCTCGCATGAAGCTTTCGCCAACGGCCGCACGACGCGCGCCGACTGGCGCCGAGCGGTGCCTATTCCTCAGGTTGATCGCGTCTGGTATCCATCGCGCGGGGGAAGCCAATGCACCGCACCGTCCGTTTCATCGCCTTGCTGGCGACCATGTCCTTGACGGCGCCCGGCCTGGCCGGCGCTCAGCTTTCGGGCAACCAGATCGCGCCGCAGCCGCCGATCGACATCCCCACCCTCGGGCCCACCGCGTTCGACCCCGCCGACGCCAAGGCGGCCTCGGCAAGGTCGTTCCGCCCCCGTCCAGGTCCGCCGCGTCGCCTGGCGGGCCCGCCTTCGTCGGTCTCGAGCCGGGTCAAGTCGGGTGAAACGATCGTGACCGAACCGTTCGCCTACAACCGCACCGCCGTGCTGACCAACGAGGTCACGGGCCACACCCTATTGGTCATGGGCCTGAAAATTCCGGCCGGCAGCCCGGGGTTCTACGCGGGCCAGTTCGGCACGGGACCCGGGCGCATGGTCAACACCTGGTGCTTCGTGCCCCCGCCCAGCAAGGGCCGCTTCAAGCCCACCTGCCTGATGTTGTACAGTGACGAGGCCGCCGTGGTGCCGCGCGTGGTCAACGGCTACGCCTTCTCGCGATTCGGCATCCCGTCGTCGGGGCGCATGGACTACGCCAACAGCCCGACCTTCGTGGAGCAGCCGGTCGAGATTCCCGGCGACCTGCGCCTGGACTATCGCCTGCGTCGCTGGACCAAGACCTCCGTCGAGGTGGAGATCTGGGCCAATGGCGAGATCGCCGACGTCGACGTGGCGGCCAAGGGTCCCGACGGTCGCGCGCTGCTGCAGACCCTGAGCGGCGCCTACTGGCTCAGCCAACCCGCCGACGATCCCAAGGCCGCCCTGGTGGAGACCTCGACCTAGCGCGCGCACCGCCCCCATAGCCCTTCGCCGCTTTCATGCGTTAGAACCTTCGCCATGAAAGCCCTGCCCAACATCCTGACCTCCGCGCGTCTCGTCATCGCGCTGTTCATGTTCGTGGCCCTGACCGCGGCGGCCGGCGGCGTGCCATGGCTGAGCGATCAACTGACCGTGCCGCAACAGATGTCGCTGGAGCGCTGGGCGTTCTGGGCGTTCGTGGTGGCGGCGGTGACCGACTTCTTCGACGGCTGGCTGGCCCGCAAGCTGGACGCCGTCAGCATCTGGGGCGCGATCCTCGACCCGATCGGCGACAAGATCCTGGTCTGCGGGGCCCTGCTGGGCCTGATGGCCCTGGGTCCCAATCCGATGGTGATCCTGCCGGCCGGCCTGATCCTGTTCCGCGAATTCGCCGTCAGCGCCCTGCGCGAGGTCGGGGCCGGCAAGGGGATCAAGCTGCCGGTCACCGTGCTGGCCAAGTGGAAGACCACGCTGCAGCTGGTGGCGATCGGGGCCGAGATGATCCTGGCCTCGTGGTCGGCCTTCCACCTGCCGACCGATCCCAGCGTGGTGAACCCGGCCACCGTGGCGACTCACGCCCTGCTGTGGGTGGCCGCCGTGGTGACGCTGATCACCGGGGCGCAGTACTGGGAAGCAGCGCGCAAGGCGCTGGTTTAGGGACTGAGCGGCTAACGCTTGCCCCCTACGGATCGCTTCGCGATCGTCTTCCCCCACAGGGGGAAGAGGCCTCCGCCCCCTTTGGGGGCGGACAGACGGCGTAGCCGTCAGGTGGGCAAGTGGGTGAGCCGCCCTACTCCGCCGCCAGCAACAGCGGCGGCGCGTCGTCCTCGTCGATCGCTTCGGAATCGGTCGGGCCGTGCAGCAGCCATTCCGTGTCGGGTTCGCGACCCGCGCGGGTCCGCTCCGCCCGCATCATCAGGGCCAGCCAGCCGGCCCCTGCCGTCAGAAACACCATGATCGCCTCCGAAGCGCTCCGTCGTTATTGAGAATGACTATCAATAACGACGGAGGCAAGGCGTCTTTGCGGTTTTAAGCGGCTTCGGCGGCCGCGGCCTTGCGCTTGGCGGCGGTGGCGCCGCGCTTCTTGGTCGCCGCTTCCAGGGTGGTCTGGCGGCGCTTGGAGGCTTCCAGCTCGAGAACGGGCAGAACTTCCGCCGCGGCCGTCCGCTGGGCGGGCGTGCCCACGATGTCCAGGCGACGGGCATTGGCCAGGAGGCTGACCAACTCCTGGTCGTTCAGCAGAGGAATCCGCTCGATCAGGGTCATGGTTCACTCCTCGAAAGTCAAAAGCTCCCGCAGTAGCGCGAGAGAATTTGTTTAACGTTCAAGGCGGCGCTTGGGGTCCAAAACTATTTGCTTTTAAAGCCGATTCACGAATTCACTTGCCCTTGCCAGTTTCAAGGCCCATGGTGGTTTATCGAAATTCGCTGACGTTCGGCCTGCTTTTCCATGCTCTCTTCACGAGAGCGCCGGACGCGCCCACCGACCCCCAACGAAATTTGAT
The DNA here is from genome assembly GCF_011045195.1 of Caulobacter soli. Taxonomy (GTDB): domain Bacteria; phylum Pseudomonadota; class Alphaproteobacteria; order Caulobacterales; family Caulobacteraceae; genus Caulobacter; species Caulobacter soli. The sequence goes on from NZ_CP049199.1 coordinate 4,539,551, forward strand.
CGCCGTGCGGAACGATTCCGCCGACGAATATTGACTGCAAGGACTACCACTATGGCTACCGGCACCGTGAAATGGTTCAACGGCACCAAGGGCTTCGGCTTCATCCAACCTGACGACGGCGGCGCCGACGTTTTCGTGCACATCTCGGCCGTTGAACGCGCCGGTCTGCGCGGCCTGGACGAAGGTCAGAAGATCACCTACGAACTCGAGCGCGACAACCGCTCGGGCAAGATGTCGGCGGGCCAACTGCAGGCTTAATCGCCTCACGCTCACGAGATTTGGAATGGGTCGGCGCCTGGCGCCGGCCCATTTTTCTTGCGCGCTCCTCTCCAGCGCGTCACACGGTTTGGCAGGTTTCCGCAGCGAGCCTTCAGCCCCCATGCGACCCGTCCGCCTTATCGCCCTCGTCCTGGTCGCGCTGAGCCTCTCGGCCTGCGGATCGCTGTCGCGCGACACCTACAGCGCCAAGGACCTGGCTGGGCCGCCGCCCAAGGGCCTGGCCGAGCTGCGGTTCAACGCCAGCGACAGCGACGCGGCCATCCGCTTCGCCGAACCGGCCCGCAAGCGCGCCTCGGCCCAGCGCACCTTCGACGTCCTGGCCCTGTCCGGCGGCGGCTCGAACGGCGCCTATGGGGCCGGCGTGCTGGCCGGCTGGACCAAGCGCGGCGAGCGGCCCGAGTTCGACATCGTCACCGGCGTCTCGACCGGCGCCCTGACCGCCCCCTACGCCTTCCTCGGCCCCACCTGGGACGACCGCCTGACCGAGGCCTATACCGGCAAGGCGGCGGGCAAGATCCTGCGCGGCCGAGGCCTGGGCCTGCTGTTCCACACCAGCGTCTACAGCAACAGCGGCCTGCGGGCCCTGGTCGACGCCAACGTCACCGACGATCTGCTGCAGGCCATCGTCGCCGAGCACAAGCGCGGCCGCCGCCTGCTGATCGCCACCACCAACCTGGACACCGAGGAGACGGTGATCTGGGACATGGGCGCGATCGCCAGCCGGGGCGACGAGGCCTCGCGCCAGCTGTTCAAGGACGTGCTGGTCGCCTCGGCCAGCATCCCGGGCGTCTTCCCGCCCACCCTGATCGAGGTCCAAGGTCCCGGCCGGCGGCTGTCGGAGATGCATGTCGACGGCGGGGTGACCATACCGTTCTTCGTGGCCCCGGAATCGCTGTTGCTCTGGACCGCCGCCAAGGGCCAGGCGCGGCCGGGCCGGCTTTACGTGATCGTCAACGGCAAGGTCGGCGGCACCTTCGGCTTCACCAAGGGCAAGGCCGGGTCGATCGTCGGCCGCTCGTGGGACGCGATGAGCAAGGCCCTGATGCGCACCCACCTGGCGGCCAGCAGCGCGTTCGCCCGTCGCAACGGCGGCCAGCTGTTCTACGCGGCCATTCCCGACAGCGCGGATCTCGACACCTCGGGCCTGGATTTCGCCAACGACAACCGCGCGGCCCTGTTCCGCATGGGCTTCGAGCGGGCCGAGGCCGGCTGGGCCTGGAGCCTGACCGACGAGCCCGCCGACGTGCCCCCCGCCCAGCCCGCCGTGCCCGCGCCGCCGACGATCAGTGGTCCGTGAAATCCCGTGATCACGCGGGGTTAGGGTGAACGCCGACTCCAGGGTTGCGCCAACCCGACTCCGTCTCTAAACGGGCGGCTTAACCTGCAAGATGGTCGGCAGCGGGCGCGCGGATGTGCGCGACCGTGTCTCTGCGCGCGAGTTTTCTCCTATGCCCAAAAGAACAGACATCTCCTCGATCCTGATCATCGGCGCCGGCCCGATCGTCATCGGCCAGGCGTGCGAGTTCGATTATTCGGGCGTCCAGGCGTGCAAGGCCCTGCGGGCCGAGGGCTACCGGATCATCCTGGTCAACTCCAACCCGGCCACGATCATGACCGATCCGGACGTGGCCGACGCGACCTATATCGAGCCGATCACCCCGGACATGGTCGCCAAGATCATCGAGAAGGAGCGCCCCGACGCCCTGCTCCCGACCATGGGCGGCCAGACCGCTCTGAACACCGCCCTGGCCCTCGAGGCCAACGGCACCCTGGCCAAGTTCGGCGTCGAGATGATCGGCGCCAAGGCCGAGGTGATCGACAAGGCCGAGGACCGCCAGAAATTCCGCGACGCCATGGACAAGCTGGGCCTTGAGAGCCCCAAGTCCAAGGCCGCCCACACCATGGACGAGGCAAAGGAAGGCCTGGAGTTCGTCGGCCTGCCGGCGATCATCCGCCCCAGCTTCACCCTGGCCGGCACCGGCGGCGGCATCGCCTACAATGTCGAGGAATTCGAAGAGATCGTCGCGCGGGGTCTGGACCTCTCGCCCACCACCGAGGTGCTGATCGAA